>NZ_JBHXMF010000068.1:2059-48386 GCF_042721055.1 Streptomyces sp. NPDC058470 | reverse complement strand
TCCTCAAACGCCGGACGGGCTGAAAGATCTCCAGCGCCGGGCGGGGTGAAAGATCTCCAGCGCCGGGCGGGGTGAAAGATCTCCGGCGTCGGACGGGCTGAGAACCCCTTACGCCTTGCGGAGGCGGAACGTCAGGGACAGGGGTTCGTCGATGAACGGGGTGCCGTAGGTGTCGTCCGCCTCGCCCTGGGCGAAGTCCGTGGCGAGGACCTCGTCGGCGATGAGGGAGGAGTGCTCGGCGAGCGCCGCGATGACCTTCGGGTCCGTGGAGGTCCAGCGGAGCGCGATGCGGTCGGCCACGTCGAGGCCGCTGTTCTTGCGGGCCTCCTGGATCAGCCGGATCGCGTCACGGGCGAGGCCCGCCTGGCGCAGTTCCTCGGTGATCTCCAGGTCGAGAGCGACGGTCGCGCCGGAGTCGGAAGCCACCGACCACCCCTCGCGCGGCGTCTCTGTGATGATCACCTCATCCGGGGCCAGCGTCACCGTCTCACCGTCGACCTCGACCGAGGCCGTCCCCGCACGCAGGGCGAGGGAGAGCGCGGCGGCATCGGCTTCCGCGACGGCCTTCGCCACCGCCTGGACGCCCTTGCCGAAGCGCTTGCCCAGGGCGCGGAAGTTCGCCTTGGCCGTGGTGTCGACCAGCGAGCCGCCCACTTCGCTCAGCGAGGCCAGCGCGCTCACGTTCAGCTCTTCGGTGATCTGTGCGTGCAGCTCGTGGTCCAGCGTCTCGAAGCCCGTCGCCGCGACCAGTGCGCGGGACAGCGGCTGGCGGGTCTTGACGCCCGACTCCGCGCGCGTGGCGCGGCCCAGTTCCACGAGACGGCGTACGAGCATCATCTGCCTGGACAGTTCCGGGTCGATGACGGACAGGTCCGCCTCCGGCCAGGAGGACAGGTGTACGGACTCGGGGGCGCCCGGCGTGACCGGCACCACCAGGTCCTGCCAGACCCGCTCGGTGATGAACGGGGTCAGCGGGGCCATCAGACGCGTGACCGTCTCGACGACCTCGTGCAGGGTGCGCAGCGCCGCCTTGTCGCCCTGCCAGAAGCGCCGACGGGAGCGGCGTACATACCAGTTGGACAGGTCGTCGACGAACGCCGACAGGAGCTTTCCGGCGCGCTGGGTGTCGTACGCCTCCAGGGCCTGTGTCACCTGGTCGGTGAGCGCGTGGAGTTCGGAGAGGAGCCAGCGGTCGAGGACCGGGCGGTCGGCCGGGGCCGGATCCGCCTCGCTCGGTGCCCAGCCGGACGTCCGTGCGTACAGGGCCTGGAAGGCGACCGTGTTCCAGTACGTGAGGAGCGTCTTGCGGACGACCTCCTGGATGGTGCCGTGGCCCACGCGGCGTGCCGCCCACGGGGAGCCGCCGGCCGCCATGAACCAGCGCACCGCGTCCGCGCCGTGCCGGTCCATCAGCGGGATCGGGTCCAGGGTGTTGCCCAGGTGCTTGGACATCTTGCGGCCGTCCTCGGCGAGGATGTGGCCCAGGCAGACCACGTTCTCGTACGACGACTTGTCGAAGACCAGGGTGCCGACGGCCATCAGCGTGTAGAACCAGCCGCGGGTCTGGTCGATGGCCTCGGAGATGAACTGCGCCGGGTAGCGGGACTCGAACAGTTCCTTGTTCTTGTGCGGGTAGCCCCACTGCGCGAACGGCATCGAACCCGAGTCGTACCAGGCGTCGATGACCTCCGGTACGCGGGTCGCGGTCTCGGCGCACCGGGGGCACGGGAAGGTGACCGCGTCGATGAACGGGCGGTGCGGGTCCAGCTCCGACTGGTCGGTGCCGGTCAGTTCGGTCAGCTCCGCGCGGGAGCCCACGACGGTGAGGTGGTCCTCCGTGCAGCGCCAGATCGGCAGCGGGGTGCCCCAGTAACGGCTGCGGGACAGCGCCCAGTCGATGTTGTTGTTCAGCCAGTCGCCGTACCGGCCGTGCTTGACGGTCTCCGGGAACCAGTTGGTGTTCTCGTTCTCCTGGAGGAGGCGGTCCTTGACGGCCGTGGTGCGGATGTACCAGGAGGGCTGCGCGTAGTAGAGGAGCGCGGTGTGGCAGCGCCAGCAGTGCGGGTAGCTGTGCTCGTACGGCACGTGCTTGAAGAGCAGACCGCGGTCCTTGAGGTCCTCGGTGAGCTTTTCGTCCGCCTTCTTGAAGAAGACGCCGCCTACCAGCGGTACGTCCTCGGCGAACGTGCCGTTCGGACGGACCGGGTTCACCACCGGCAGCCCGTACGCGCGGCAGACCTTGAGGTCCTCCTCACCGAAGGCGGGGGACTGGTGGACCAGACCTGTGCCGTCCTCGGTCGTCACGTACTCGGCGTTCACCACGTAGTGCGCGGGCTCCGGGAACTCCACGAGCTCGAACGGACGTTGATACGTCCAGCGCTCCATCTCGGCACCGGTGAAGGTCTCGCCGGTGGTCTCCCAGCCCTCGCCGAGCGCCTTGGCGAGGAGCGGCTCGGCGACGACCAGTTGCTCCTCGCCGTCGGTCGCGACGACGTAGGCGACGTCGGGGCGCGCGGCGACCGCGGTGTTGGAGACCAGCGTCCAAGGGGTCGTCGTCCAGACCAGGAGCGCGGCGCGGCCGGCCAGCGGACCGGAGGTGAGCGGGAAACGGACGTACACGGAGGGGTCGACGACGGTCTCGTAGCCCTGCGCCAGCTCGTGGTCGGACAGGCCCGTCTGGTCGCGCGGGCACCAGGGGGCGACGCGGTAGTCCTGGACCAGCAGCCCCTTGTTGAAGATCTCCTTGAGCGACCACCAGACCGACTCGATGTACTCGGGGTCCATCGTGCGGTACGGGTCGTCGAGGTCGGTCCAGTACCCCATGCGGGTCGTGAGCTCGGCGAAGGCGTCGGTGTGGCGGGTCACGGACTCGCGGCACTTGGCGTTGAACTCGGCGATGCCGTACGCCTCGATGTCCTGCTTGTCGGTGAAGCCCAGTTCCTTCTCGACGGCCAGCTCCACCGGGAGACCGTGGCAGTCCCAGCCGGCCTTGCGGCCCACGTGGTAGCCGCGCATGGTGCGGAACCGGGGGAAGACGTCCTTGAAGACGCGCGCCTCGATGTGGTGGGCGCCCGGCATGCCGTTGGCCGTGGGCGGGCCCTCGTAGAACACCCACTCGGGGCGGCCCTCGGACTGGTCCAGGGTCTTGGCGAAGATCTTCTGCTCGCGCCACAAGTCGAGCACGGCGTGCTCAAGGGCGGGCAGGTCGACCTGGGCGGGCACCTGGCGGTACGTCGGCGCTGTCATCAGCGAGCTTCCTCCAACGGACTTGCTGCCTTCCGTCGGAGGGACGAGAGCCTGTGCGGCTGCCTTGCAGCCGCTGCGGACGCCGTGTGCGGCGCGCTCCCGCGGTACCACCCTCCTTGGCCCTCCGGCGCCCTGTGCGCACCGGCGAGCCCCCTCATTGGGGTTGCGATACCGGGTCTACTGGCCTTGACAGCTGGGCTGCGGCTTTCTTCCGGCGGCTCCGGGGTGATCTTCGCGTCGCGCTTGCCCCCGGGCTTCCACCGCCCCCGGGTCGCTCCTGGCCGCTTACGCCGCTACTCGTCCCCATCCATGCTTCTCGCTCCGCCCAGTGTACGGCGCCGCAAGGACAGTGCCCGACCGGTTTTCCGGCGAGGCCCGGTGGCCTGCGAAGTGACCCGAATGGCGAGGTGGCGACGTCCGGATCCTGGGACACCGGACTCGGCGGATTACCGGGCGGGGAGCTGGGCACAACGCTTGAAGGCTTGTCGTGCGGGACCCGCGGGGCGGGCAAATTGCTGGTGTGCTGCGTTGCCGCGGGTCGGAAGTCGATTTATCGTCCCAGCACGATTCGCGAGCAAGATCACAATATGTGAAGGGGCCGCGGCCATGGTGGCGAAGAAGACCGCCGTACAGCAGTCGGCGTCCGGCAGATCCACGGGTCCGGCGGCCAAGGATGTGAGTGGGAAGAAGAGCGCGCAGGGGGCACCGGCGGAGGGCGGGACCACCGCCTCCAAGCCGGTGAAGAACGCTTCCGGGAGGGCCGCGAAGGCGGCATCTAAGGCGTCCCGGGCGTCCGAGGCGTCCGAGGCGGCAACAGGGAAGGCGGCGTCCGGCAAGGCGGCCGCCACCTCTGCGGCGGCGCCTTCGAAGACGGCCGCCCCTAAGAGGTCGGCTTCGAAGTCGACTGCTTCGAAGCCGGCTGTTTCGGAGACGGCTGCTAGGAAGGCTTCGGCCAAGAAGACCGCCGCCAAGAAGGCGGTGGCCAAGAAGGCGGTGGCCAAAAAGGCCGTCGGGAAGAAGGCCGCGGTGGCGGAGGCCGCTCCGGAGGAGCCGGCGCCTCCGAAGGCCGGTACGACGAAGAAGGCCGCTGCGAAGCGCGCCGCCAGGAAGAGCACCAGCAGTACGGCGAAGAAGGGGGTCGCGTCCGCGGCCCAGGGCGCGGCCCAGGCCGCGAAGACGACGGGAGCCACGACGGTGGTTGCGAAGAAGACTCCTGGTACGGCCACGGCGGCCAAGAAGCCCCGCGCGGTTCCCAAGGCGCGGGTCTCCGCGGTGGTGGAGCCCGGCGGGCTCGCGGTGCGCCCCGGCGAGGACCCCTGGACCCCGGACGAGGTCGCGGAGGCGCGCGCGGAGCTCCAGTCCGAGGCGTTGCGCCTGAGCTCAGAGATCTCGTCGTCGGAGGAGGCGCTCGCGGGCCTGATGCGGGACTCCGGGGACGGCGCGGGCGACGACCAGGCGGACACCGGCACGAAGAACATCACGCGCGAGTCCGAGATGGCGCTCAACGCCAACGCACGCGAGATGCTGGAGCAGACCCAGCGGGCGCTGGAGCGCCTCGAAGCGGGCACGTACGGACTCTGCGAGAACTGCGGCAACGCGATCGGCAAGGCGCGGATGCAGGCCTTCCCGCGCGCCACCCTGTGTGTCGAGTGCAAGCAGAAGCAGGAGCGCCGCTACTGAGCGGCGCGGGAGGGCTCCTGAGCACATGGGCGTCAGAGGGTGTGTCGTACCCTCGTCCTCAGTCAGGAACCTAGGTTGAGGGACTCACGTGGCAGAGGCGGAGCGCATCATCGGTACGCCGGACATCCCAGGGGCGGCGGGGTCCGGGCCGGAGCAGTCCGACGAGAACGCGGCGTCGGGCGAGCGGTCCGGCTCGGACGGGTCGGCCCAGGACGAGTCGGCCACGGACGGGCGCTCCGGCGTGACGGGGTCACAGGACCCGGCCGAGCGCTCCGATGCGGACGAGAGCGGCATCCCGGCCGAGCGGCCGAAGGGCAAGCGAAAGATCGCCGTGCTGTTCACGGTCGCCGCCCTGGCGTACGTCCTCGACCTCGTCAGCAAGATGATCGTGGTCGCGAAGCTGGAGCACCACGACTCGATCGAGATCATCGGGGACTGGCTGAAGTTCGAGGCGATCCGCAACGCGGGCGCGGCCTTCGGACTCGGTGAGGCCTTCACCATCATCTTCACGGTGATCGCGGTTGCCGTGATCGTGGTGATCGCCAGGCTCGCGCGCAAGCTGTACAGCCTGCCCTGGGCGATCGCGCTCGGCCTGCTGCTGGGCGGCGCGCTCGGGAACCTGACCGACCGGATCTTCCGCTCGCCGGGCGTCTTCGAGGGAGCGGTCGTCGACTTCATCGCGCCCAAGCACTTCGCGGTCTTCAACCTGGCCGACTCGGCCATCGTCTGCGGCGGCATCCTGATCGTGCTGCTGTCCTTCCGTGGCCTCGACCCGGACGGGACCGTCCACAAGGACTGAGCCCGGTCTGCGGCGCTGCTCAAGGGCACTGATGTTCGGGCTGTGGTCGGGCGGTGTCGGACCCGTCCGGCATACTCGACGGGTGAGCACCGTTCCCGAGATCCGCAACCTGCCCGTGCCCGACGGCCTGGAGGGCGAGCGTGTCGACGCCGCCATCTCCCGCATGTTCGGCTTCTCCCGCACGAAGGCCGCCGAGCTCGCCGCTGCGGGGAAGGTCACGGTCGACGGCTCGGTGGTCGGCAAGTCCGAGCGCGTGCACGGCGGCGCCTGGCTGGAAGTGGAGATGCCGCAGGCCCCCGCGCCCGTGCAGATCGTCGCCGAGCCCGTCGAGGGCATGGAGATCGTTCACGACGACGACGACATCGTCGTGATCATGAAGCCGGTCGGTGTCGCCGCGCACCCGAGCCCCGGCTGGACCGGGACCACCGTCATCGGCGGCCTGGCCGCCGCGGGCTACCGGATCTCGACCTCCGGTGCCGCCGAGCGCCAGGGCATCGTGCACCGGCTCGACGTCGGCACCTCGGGCCTGATGGCCGTGGCCAAGTCGGAGCGCGCCTACACCTCGCTGAAGCGTCAGTTCAAGGAGCGCGTCGTCGACAAGCGCTACCACTCGCTGGTCCAGGGCCACCCGGACCCCATGAGCGGCACGATCGACGCCCCGATCGGACGCCACCCGAACCACGACTACAAGTGGGCTGTGACAGCGGAGGGCAAGCCGTCGGTCACGCACTACGACCTCATCGAGGCGTTCCGCTCCGCCAGCCTCCTCGACATCAAGCTGGAGACGGGGCGCACGCATCAGATCCGCGTCCACATGGCAGCCCACCGGCACCCCTGTGTCGGCGACCTGACGTACGGCGCGGACCCGACCCTCTCCAAGCGGCTCGGTCTCACCCGGCAGTGGCTGCACGCGGTGCGGCTCGGCTTCGAGCACCCCGGTGACGGCCAGTGGGTGGAGTTCGAGAGCGGCTACCCCGAGGACCTGCAGAAGGCGCTCGACAAGGTGCGTGAGGAGAGCTACGCGTGAGTGCCTCCCACGAGGTGCGGGTCGCCGGCGACGCCTCCGACCGTGAGGCGTGCTTCGCGGTGCGCAAGGAGGTCTTCGTCGGCGAGCAGGGCGTGCCCGAGGACGCCGAGTTCGACGCGTACGACGACGGGGCCCTGCATGTGCTGGCCGTCCGTGAGGACGGGGTGCCGCTCGGTACGGGACGCCTCCTGTACGGCGAGGCCGCCGCCTCGAGGACCGACGGCGACCTGACGGTCGGTTCGCTCGGGCGGCTCGCGGTGACGCGGGAGGAGCGCGGGCTCGGCGTCGGCGCCGCGCTCGTACGCGCCATCGAGGACGCGGCACGCGCGCGTGGACTGGCCGCGGTGGATCTGCACGCGCAGACGCGCGCCCTCGGTTTCTACGAGCGGCTCGGGTACGTGGCGTACGGTGCGGAGTTCCCGGACGCCGGGATCGCGCACCGGGCGATGCGCAAAGCACTCTGAGGCGGGGCCGAGCGGCTGTCGCCGACGGTTTGTCGTAGGCGCGTGGCACGCTGGGGTCTGGATCTTCCCTGATCGCCCAGACCCTGCCGGAGCGTTGACCGTGGATCAGTTGGCCCTGTTGTTCGCGCTGTTGCTCGGGGCCGTGCTGAGTGTCCCGGTGGGGGACCGGCTTGGGCTGCCCGCGCCGGTGCTGATGACCCTTCTCGGGATCGTCCTCGCCGTGCTCGACTTCGTGCCCAATGTGGACATCCCGCCGGACCTGATCCTGCCCGCGCTGTTGCCGCCGCTGCTCTACGCCTCCGTGCGGCGCACGTCGTGGAGACAGTTCGCGGCCAACAAGCGCCCGATCTTCCTGCTGGCCGTGGCGCTGGTGTTCGTCACCACCGCGGCGGTGGCCACGGTCGCGAGCGCGATCGTGCCCGGGCTGCCGATCGCCGCCGCCGTCGCGCTCGGCGCCCTCGTGGCGCCGCCCGACCCGGTCGCGGCGACCGCCGTCGCGGGACAGCTCGGGCTGCCACGACGACTGGTGTCGACCCTGGAGGGCGAGGGTCTCTTCAACGACGTGACGGCCATCGTGCTGTACCACGTCGCGATCGCCGCAGTCGTCAGCGGGACCTTCTCGCCCTGGCGGGCCGGCCTCGACTTCGTGCTGTCCGCCGTCATCGCGCTCGCCGTGGGGTTCGCCCTCGGCTGGGGCACGAACAAGCTGATGGGCCTGCTCGACGACGCCACGCTGCACATCGGTCTGACCCTGCTCGTGCCGTTCGCCTCCTACGTACTGGCCGAGGAGCTGCACGGGTCCGGGGTGCTCGCGGTGCTCACCACGGCCCTGTTCCTCGCGGAGTACGCCACCGATGCCGACGACGTCCTGATCCGGCTCGCCGGGCAGTCGTTCTGGGACGTGGTGGACACCCTGGTCACCGGGGTCGCGTTCGGGCTGATCGGACTCGAACTGCACAACGCGATCAGGACGGCGTCGGGGCGGTGGGGGGAGATGCTGGGCTGGGCCGCCGCCATCGTCGCCGTCGTCGTGTTCGTACGCCTCGCGTGGCTGTTGCCGGCGACCTGGCTGACGCGGCGGCTGCACGCCAAGCGGGACTACGACGAGGACATCCCGATCTCCTGGCGGGAGACCGTCGTGATGTGGTGGGCGGGGATGCGAGGGGTCGCCTCCGTGGCCCTCGCCCTGGCGATCCCGCTGAACACGGACGACGGTTCGGCCTTCCCCGACCGGGACGAGATCGTGTTCATCGCGTTCGGCGTGATCATGGCGACGCTGGTGGTGCAGGGGCTGACGCTGCCCTGGATCGTCAAGAGGCTCGGCGTGCGCTCCGACACCAAGGCCGAGAAGGCCTTCGAAAGAGAGCTCGCGGTACGGGCGGCGAAGGCGGCGCGCGGGAGGCTGAAGGAGATCGAGGGGGTGGAGGAGCTGCCGGACGAGGTGTCCGAACAGCTGCGGCGGCGCGCGCTCGACATCGGACTGCGCATCAGCCCGGACCTGGGAGAGGGCGAGCGGCGCGAGGGGCACGAGCAGCGGGTCCGGCGGGTCAAGAGATTCCGCCGGATCCAGGGCGAGATGATGAGCGCGGCCCGACACGAGGTGCTGTCCGCACGGAGCGAGCCGGGGGCGGACCCGGAGATCGTGGACCGGGTACTGCGGCACCTGGATGTGCGCAGCCTACGGTGACACTGCGTCGGGCCTGAGCGGACCGTCTCCCACCTGCGCACCGCCCGCTTCTGCCCTGATGACGAGTTCATGTCTCCCGTGCGGGATCCATGTCGTCTGCGGCTGCGGGTTTGTACGATCGGATCATGGCGCGCAACGTGGTGATCAGTGGTGGCGGTACGGGAATTGGGCTCGCGGCGGCGCAGGCGTTCGCCTCGGACGGGGACCGGGTGCTGGTGCTCGGGCGACGGGCGGAGGTCCTGGAGAAGGCCGGGGTGCCGGGGGCGCTCAGCTTTGCGGCCGACCTGAGCGATCCGCGTGGCGTGCGCGGCGTCGCCGAGTTCGTGGCCGCCGAGCTCGGCACCGTGGACGTACTGATTCACAGTGCCGGTGGCAGCGGGATCCTGGAACCCGGGGTCGACAGCGAAGACCCGCTCGAAGCCGTCGCGCACAACTGGACCGTCAATTTCGGGCTGAACACGCTGACCGCAGTGCTGCTCACCGAGGCCCTGCGGGAGCGGCTGGCCTCGCCCGGCGGGCGGGTGCTGTTTCTCAGTTCCATCGCCGCCTACCGGGGTTCCGGGAGCGGCGCGTACGCGGCGTCCAAGGCCGCGTTGCACCCGTACGCCTTCGATCTGGCACGGGAGTTGGGGCCACGCGGGATCACCGTGAACGTGGTGGCGCCCGGCTATGTCGAGGACACCGAGTTCTTCGGCGGAGAGATCGAACGGGCGCGGCGGGAGCGGCTCGTCGGGGAGACCTCGACGAAGCGTGCGGGGACGCCCGGGGACATCGCCGCGACGCTGCACTGGCTGGCGTCGCCGGGCGCCGGACATGTCACCGCGCAGGTCGTACAGGTCAACGGTGGTGCGGAGCGCGGACATTGAACCCAGGACGTCAGCCTCTGCCCGGGCCCGTCCTCGGGGGCTCGGTGGCTCGGTCGCGGTTCGTGCGTGGGGGCGTGCCGTTGGTGTGGCCCGGGGGGAGTGTGGCGTCTGCCGTGTTGACGCGGGGGAGCGCGTAGGGGTGTTCCTCGGTCAGCCAGCGGATCATCCGTTCGCGGACCGTGACCCGTACCGTCCAGATGTCGTCCGCGTCCTTGGCGGTGACCAGGGCGCGTACCTCCATGGTGTTGGGTGTCGAGTCAGTGACGGCCAGCCCGTAGTCGCGGCCGTCCCAGGCCGGGCACGCGCGCAGGATGTCCCGCAGCTGCTCGCGCATCGCCTCCACGGGTGCGGAGTGGTCGAGTTGGAAGAAGATGATGCCGGTCATCTCGGTGCTGCCGCGGGACCAGTTCTCGAAGGGCTTGGAGACGAAGTACGAGACCGGCATCGTGATCCGGCGTTCGTCCCACGTCCGTACCGTCAGGAATGTCAGTGTGATCTCGTCGACCGTGCCCCACTCGCCGTCCACCACGACCGTGTCGCCGAGGCGCACCATGTCGCCGAAGGCGATCTGCAGCCCCGCGAACATGTTGGCGAGCGTCGACTGGGCGGCGACACCGGCGACGATGCCGAGGATGCCGGCCGAGGCCAGCAGAGAGGCACCGGCCGCGCGCATCGCCGGGAACGTGAGCAGCATCGCGGCGACCGCCACCACGCCCACGATGGCGGAGACCACGCGTTGGATCAGGGTCACCTGCGTCCGCACCCGGCGGACCCGCGCCGGGTCGTGGTGGGCGTTGGCGTAGCGCGAGTACGAGGTCTCGACGATCGCCGCCGCGATCCGCACGACCAGCCAGGCGGTGGACCCGATGAGGATCAGCGACAGGATCCGGCCGACGGCGGCCGAGTTGTCGCGGGCGATCTGGGCCTGGGCGTACGAGCCTCTCAGCAGTGCCATGCACAGCACCAGCTGGAAGGGGATACCGGCACGGCGGAGCAGGCCCCACAGCCCGGTCTCGCCGTGCCGGGCGTCGGCCCGTCGCAGCGTGATGTCCACGGCCCACCCGATGAGCAGCGTGAGCACGACCGAGCCGCCGAGGACGATCAGAGGGCGCAGTACGTTCTCCATGCCTGAGACCGTAACCGGCCCCGGGGGCCAATGAACACGTGTACTTGGCCGGGTCCGGGGTACTGCGGCGCCGGTACTGGCCCGATCGCCGTCGGTACTGGCCTGATCAGGCGTTGTCAGTGGGGGCTGGCACCATGGGGCTCATGAACATCATGCTCTTTCACTCGACCTACGGGCTCCGGCCGGCGGTGCACGCCGCGGCGGACCGGCTGCGTGCGGCGGGCCACGAGGTGTGGACTCCCGACCTCTTCGAGGGGCGCACCTTCGAGACCGTGGAGGAGGGCATGGCCTTCAACGACGGGATCGGCAAGGACGAGCTGCTCAGACGCGCGGTCCTGGCCGCCGCGCCCTACTCGGACCGCGGTGTGGTGTACGCGGGATTCTCGCTCGGCGCCTCCATCGCGCAGACCCTCGCGCTCGGCGACGAGAAGGCCCGCGGACTGCTGCTTCTGCACGGCACGTCGGACATCGCGGAGAGCGCGTCGGTGGACGAGCTGTCCGTCCAGCTGCATGTCGCCGAGCCCGACGCGTTCGAGACGGACGACTGGCTGAGCTCCTGGTATCTGCAGATGCGCAGAGCCGGGGCCGATGTGGAGGTCTATCGGTACGCGGGTGCCGGGCACCTGTACACCGACCCCGACCTGCCCGACTACGACGCGGAGGCCGCCGAGGCCACCTGGAAGGTGGTGCTCGGCTTCCTCGACAGCCTGTAACGGGTCTTTCTGCAACGGGTCCTTGGAACCCTCAGACTTGGGACCCTCGTACTCGGGGCCTCACACCGGGTCGTACGTCCGCTCCACCTTCTGCGTGCCGCTGCGCGTGCGGTAGGAACGGGCCCAGGACGAGGTCGCGTCCGCCTTCGTGCGGTCGGAGAGCACGTAGTAGTCCATCTGCGCGCGGTCGGCGGTGATGTCCAGGACGCCGTAGCCGTGGCGGTCGGTGTCGACCCAGTGGACATGCCGGTTGGCGACGCGGATGATCGGCGCGGCGATCGCCGAGACGCTGCCCTCGGGGACCTTGAGGATGTCGTCGAGGTTGTCGGAGGTGACCGAGGTGACGACGAACTCGGTGGCGGCGGAGGCGGACAGCGGGTACGTACCGGCGTCGACCGGCACGTCGTTCGCCCAGGCCATGTGGATGTCGCCGGTCAGGAACACGGTGTTGCGGATCGCGTTGGACCGTAGGTGGGCCAGGATCTCGCGGCGGTCGTCCGTGTAGCCGTCCCACTGGTCGGTGTTGAGGGCCAGGCCCTCCTTGGGGAGGCCGAGCAGCTCGGCGAGCGGCCTGAGGAGGTCGGCGGCGAGGGAGCCGATGGCGAACGGCGAGATCATCACCGAGTTGCCGACCAGGCGCCAGGTGGTGTCCGAGGCCTTGAGTCCCGACTTCAGCCAGTCGAGCTGGGCCCGGCCGGTGAGCGTACGGTTCGGGTCGTCGACCGAGCCGCTGCCGATGGTCGCCTGCTGGGAGCGGAACGAGCGCAGGTCCAGCAGTGACAGGTCGGCGAGCTTGCCGAAACGGAGGCGGCGGTAGGTGGTGCCCGCGATCGCCGGGCGAACCGGCATCCACTCGAAGTAGGCTTGCTTCGCGGCTGCCTGACGCGCCGTCCAGGTGCCCTCGGCGCCCTCGGTGTGGTTCTCGGCGCCGCCCGACCAGGCGTCGTTGGCGAACTCGTGGTCGTCCCAGATGGCGACGACCGGGGCAGCGGCGTGCAGAGCCTGGAGGTCGGGGTCCGTCTTGTAACGCCCGTGCCGGGTGCGGTAGTCGGCGAGGGTGGTGATCTCGTTTGCGGGGGCGTGCGGGCGTACGACGGTGTCGCGCGTGCCGTACTCACCGGCCGCGTACTCGTAGATGTAGTCGCCGAGGTGCAGCCAGGCGTCCAGGTCACCGCGCGCCGCGAGATGGCGGTACGAGGAGAAGTAGCCCGCCTCCCAGTTGGCACAGGAGACCACGCCGAAGCGCAGGCCGGTCACGGTGGCGTCGGCCGCCGGGGCGGTGCGGGTGCGGGCGGCGGGCGAGTCGGTGCCGCCGGCGGAGAAGCGGAACCAGTAGTCGGTGGCCGGCTGCAGGCCGCGGATGTCCGCCTTCACGGTGTGGTCGGAGGCGGCCGACACGGTGGTCGAACCCTTGGCGACGATCGAGCCGAACGTCTTGTCCGTGGCGACGGTCCAGCTCACCTCGGTGTCCGGGCCGAGCCCGGAGCCGGGTACCGCCTCGGCGGTGGGCGTCACCCGGGTCCACAGCAGAATGCCGTCGGGCAGCGGATCCCCGGAGGCGACACCGTGCAGGAAGGCGGGGGCCTCGGTGGCGGCGCGGGCCGGGAGAGAGGCCGCGAGCGGGGCCGCGAGTACGGCGGTGGCGGCCGCGGCCTTGACGACCGTACGGCGGCGCGGGGCGCGGGAGTCGGCGGCGCCCGAGGAGTCGGATGATCTGAAGCGACTGGTCACGAGCGAGCAGGTTACCGGCGAGTACAAGGCGGGAGCGGGCGAACTCCGAAAGTTCGCCCGCCCTTCGACTGCTGGACCCGTCAAGTCATGGGAGGCCCAGTCCTGTTCAGGCCCTGGGAGGGCCAGTCCTGTTCAAGTCACGGGAGGGCAGGACCCTGTTCAGGTCCCGGGTCTGCCGGACTACGTCAGGCCTTGAGCGCCGCGTCGATCGCCGTGGTGAAGTCGGCCACCGTCATCGGCGCGTTCTGGCCGTCGGAGCCGGTGAGCGTCTTGCCGTCCATCTTCAGGGTCGGCGTGCCGGTCACTCCGCTGTCGTCGAACTTGGCGGACATGTCCAGCGCCCACTTGTCGTAGGTGCCGTCCTTGACGGCCGTCTGGAACTTGGTGTTGTCCTTCAGCGCCGGGACGGTGTCCGCCACCTCGATCAGGTACGAGTCGTTCTTGAACTTGTCGTCGGTCTCCTCGGGGTGGTACTTCGTCGAGTACAGCGCGGTCTTGTACGCGAGGAAGGCATCGGGGCTGACGTTCAGCGCGGCGCCCATGGCGCTGAGCGCGTTCTTGGAGCCCTCACCGCTCAGGCTGTTGTCGAGGAACGTGGCGCCGATGTACTGGATCTTGTACTCGCCGTCGTCGACGCCCTTGTCGACGGTCGCGCCGACGGTCTGCTCGAACTGGGCGCAGATCGGGCAGCGCGGGTCCTCGTACATCTGAAGGGTCTTCTTGGCCGTGCTCTTGCCGATGACGACCGTCGTGCCGTCCGTGCCCGTGGTGTTGGCCGGCTTGACGAGCTTGTCGTCCTTCGCGGCCTCCCAGTAGCCGGGCTTGTTGCCCTGCACGACCGCGTAGCTGATGCCGCCGGCTATCGCGAGGACGCCGACGATGGAGAAGGCGACGATGACCTGGCGCTTGACCTTGTCGCGCTTGGCCTGACGCTCGCGCTCGACGCGCAGGCGCTCACGGGCCGCCGTCTTCGCGGCCTTGCTGTTCCGCTGGCTCATATCGGTGATCTCCAGGTGGGACGCGCACACGTCGTATGTCGTATGCGGGATACGTATGGGGGACTGCTGGTGCTCGGGTTCCGTCGCTCAGACGGGCTTGCTCACGCGAAAGCGACGGAGCTCGGCGGTCCGCGCCGTCCCAGGGAGTGCACGAACAGGCGGGTGCGGGCGGTGGCCGTCCGGCGCGTGGGGCGCGGCAGGCGGCGTACCGGGGCGAGCAGTCGTACGGTCACCGCGGCGACCGCGATCAGCAGTGGCCGGAAGGTCGACGCGGCAGCCGCGTGCAGGAGCTGTTCGAGGGCGCGCTCGCCGCGGCGCAGCCAGGCGGCGGCGAGGAGGCCGACGCCGATGTGCGCGCCGAGCAGCAGCCAGGCGGCGGTCGGGTCGGTGTGGGTGAGCAGCGCCGCGGCGCGCTCGCCGCCGGTGCCGGTCACCCGGGTAAGCGGGGAGCCGACGGAGCCCCCGCCACACAGCAGGTCGAAGCCGACCGAGCGCAGCGGGCCCGCGACCGGGCCTCCCGCCCTGCCGTAACAGACGTGCTGGCCTGTCGTGAAGACGGTGTCGGCTGCCAGCTCCAGCGGTATCAGCAGGACGGCGATCCGCCCGAAACCGCGCTCGCGGCCCCCAAGGGCGTAGGCGACCACGAAGACGGCGGCGGCGATCGCGGCCACCGTCCCCATCGGCAGCGGAACCCGGGACAGCAGCACATGCGACGCGGTGCTGAGCGTCACGACCATGGCCGTGAACAGCGCCGCGCGTACGGCTCTGAGGTGGGTCCCGGATATGTCCATAGCGGGGAGAGTGTGTCACGTGCTCCTGTAAAGGGCTGCTAAAGGGTCCCTGCTAGTTTGGCCGCCCGCTGCCGGGATTCATTCGCAGTGTGTCGGGCTTCAGCCCGGTGGTGACGTGAATCTGAGGGGTGCGTCGCGGCCTCGTTCCGGCGGAGCCGGGCGCTGCGGCGGGAACGGTGACGCTTTGTACGGATGTTCTCTCGTGACGGTGCGCGTGGGGCATGTCTAGTGTGATCGTCATGCAGCTTCGGTACGCCGGACGCTCCTGAGCGCGTGGCGCCGGCCAGGGGCCCCGAACCTCTCCACATCAGGGAGTGGACCTGCCCTGCGTGCGGCACGGTCCATGACCGGGACCACAACGCCGCGAAGAACGTGAAAACGGCCGCCGGACTGGCGGTTACAGCCTGTGGAGCGCAGGTCAGACCAGGACTCGTCCTGGCACAGCGCGACGAAACAGGAAGCCACGGATTCCCGCCCGAACCCCGTGCCGCGTAGCGGCACAGCAACGGACGAGAAGGCCACAATCCTCGGGCTGAAGCCGGCTTCAGCCCGAGGAGCAAGTCAAAGACCCGGAATCCGTCCGTTACGGAACAGGTCCACGAAGATCTGGTGGTCGGCACGCGCGCGGGCGCCGTAGGCGTGCGCGAAGTCGATCAGGAGGCCCGGGAAAGCGTCCTCGTCGGCGGCGATCGCCGCGTCGATGGCGCGCTCCGTGGAGAACGGGACCAGCTCCGAGTGGCCGCTCTCGTCGTCCGCCGCGGCGTGCATCGTGGCCGTGGCCCGGCCGAGGTCGGCGACGACCGAGGCGATCTCCTCCGGGTCGTCGATGTCGCCCCAGTCCAGGTCCACCGCGTACGGGGACACCTCGGCGACCAGCTGGCCCGCGCCGTCCAGCTCGGTCCAGCCCAGCCACGGGTCGGCGTGCGCTTGGAGGGCGCGCTGCGAGATGACCGTGCGGTGGCCCTCGTGCTGGAAGTAGTCGCGGATCGAGGGGTCCGTGATGTGCCGGGAGACGGCGGGGGTCTGGGCCTGCTTGATGTAGATCACCACATCGTTCTCCAGGGCGTCGCTGTTGCCCTCCAGGAGGATGTTGTACGACGGGAGTCCCGCCGAGCCGATGCCGATGCCGCGGCGGCCGACGACGTCCTTCACGCGGTAGGAGTCGGGGCGGGTTAGTGAGGACTCCGGCAGCGTCTCCAGGTAGCCGTCGAAGGCGGCCAGCACCTTGTAGCGGGTCGCGGCGTCCAGCTCGATGGAGCCGCCGCCGGACGCGAAGCGGCGCTCGAAGTCACGGATCTCGGTCATCGAGTCGAGCAGTCCGAAGCGGGTCAGCGAGCGGGCGTCGCGCAGCGCGTCCAGGAGCGGGCCCTCGGCGGTGTCCAGTGTGAAGGGCGGCACCTCGTCGCTCTTGGCGCCGGTGGCGAGGGCATGGATCCGCTCGCGGTAGGCGGCCGCGTAGGTGTGCACGAGCTCGGTGATCTGCCCGTCGCTGAGCGCCTTGGCGTAGCCGAGCAGGGCCACGGAGGCGGCGAAGCGCTTGAGGTCCCAGGTGAACGGGCCGACGTAGGCCTCGTCGAAATCGTTCACATTGAAGATCAGGCGGCCCTGGGCGTCCATGTACGTGCCGAAGTTCTCGGCGTGCAGGTCGCCGTGGATCCACACGCGTGAGGTGCGCTCGTCCAGGTACGGACCGCCCCGCTTCTCCTGCTCCAGGTCGTAGTAGAACAGGCCCGCCGTGCCTCGGTAGAAGGCGAAGGCGGAGGCCGCCATCTTGCGGAACTTCACGCGGAACGCGGCCGGGTCGGCGGCCAGGAGCTCGCCGAAGGCGGTGTCGAATACGGCGAGGATCTGCTCGCCGCGTTGCTCGTCGCTGAGCTGCGGGACCGACATCGCTGGGTGCCTCCTGGTGCAGGTGGTGCTTGACGTGTGGGACATGGGTGGGAACGGGAGTCCGTCCACTTCCAACGTGCGACGGAAGGCCGGAGTGCCCGTATTTCCCGGACGAAGGTACGCGCTCGGTGCACGAGTACCCGCATGAAGGTACGTGCGATGTCCCACCCGTCACCCGGTCACCATCCCTCATCGTGGCGCTTCGCGCCGCCATACTCATCTCAAGTGTCAGTGCCCCGGCATAGACTTCGACGCTGTCCGCCCAGACTGTCCGCAGCCTGTCGCCCAGCGTTTCCTCAGGAGGCCGAAGCCGTGTCAAAGACGCCGTTCACGCACTTGCACGTCCACACCCAGTACTCGCTGCTGGACGGTGCCGCGCGGCTGAAGGACATGTTCAATGTCTGCAATGAGATGGGCATGACGCATATCGCCATGTCCGACCACGGCAACCTGCACGGGGCGTACGACTTCTTCCACACGGCCAAGAAGGCCGGCGTCACGCCGATCATCGGGATCGAGGCGTACGTAGCCCCCGAGTCGCGCCGCAACAAGCGGAAGATCCGGTGGGGCCAGCCGCACCAGAAGCGCGACGACGTGTCCGGTTCGGGTGGTTACACGCACAAGACGATCTGGGCGGCGAACAGCACCGGCCTGCACAACCTCTTCAAGCTTTCCTCGGACGCTTATGCCGAGGGCTGGTTGCAGAAGTGGCCGCGGATGGACAAGGAGACCATCTCCCAGTGGTCGGAGGGCCTCATCGCCTCCACCGGCTGCCCCTCCGGCGAGCTCCAGACCCGGCTGCGGCTGGGCCAGCACGACGAGGCACTGAAGGCCGCCGCCGAGTACCAGGACATCTTCGGCAAGGACCGGTACTTCCTGGAGCTGATGGACCACGGCATCGAGATCGAGAGCCGGGTCCGCGACGGCCTTCTGGAGATCGGCAAGAAGCTCGGCATCCCGCCCCTGGTGACGAACGACTCGCACTACACGTACGCGCACGAGGCGACCGCCCACGACGCGCTGCTGTGCATCCAGACCGGCAAGAACCTCTCGGACCCGGACCGCTTCCGCTTCGACGGCACCGGCTACCACCTGAAGTCCACGGACGAGATGTACGCCATCGACTCCTCGGACGCCTGGCAGGAGGGCTGCGCCAACACGCTCCTGGTGGCCGAACAGATCGACACCAGCGGCATGTTCGAGGCCAGGAACCTGATGCCGAAGTTCGACATCCCCGAGGGCTTCACCGAGATCACCTGGTTCCAGGAAGAGGTCCGCCTCGGCATGGCCCGCCGCTTCCCCGGCGGTGTCCCCGACGACCGCCAGAAGCAGGCCGAGTACGAGATGGACGTCATCATCCAGATGGGGTTCCCGGGGTACTTCCTCGTCGTCGCCGACTTCATCATGTGGGCCAAGAAGCAGGGCATCGCGGTGGGTCCTGGCCGTGGTTCGGCGGCCGGTTCGATCGTCGCCTACGCCATGGGCATCACCGACCTCGACCCGATCCCGCACGGTCTGATCTTCGAGCGGTTCCTCAACCCCGAGCGCGTCTCCATGCCCGATGTCGACATCGACTTCGACGAGCGCAGGCGCGTCGAGGTGATCAGGTACGTGACCGAGAAGTACGGCGCCGACAAGGTCGCCATGATCGGCACGTACGGAAAGATCAAGGCGAAGAACGCCATCAAGGACTCCGCGCGCGTGCTGGGTTACCCGTACGCCATGGGCGACCGGCTCACCAAGGCGATGCCCGCCGACGTCCTCGGCAAGGGCATCGACCTCAGCGGCATCACCGACCCCGCGCACCCGCGCTACGGCGAGGCCGGCGAGATCCGCGCGATGTACGAGAACGAGCCGGACGTGAAGAAGGTCATCGACACCGCCAAGGGCGTCGAGGGCCTGGTCCGGCAGATGGGCGTGCACGCCGCCGGCGTGATCATGTCCAGCGAGCCGATCGTCGACCACGCCCCGGTCTGGGTGCGGCACACCGACGGCGTGACCATCACGCAGTGGGACTACCCCCAGTGCGAGTCGCTCGGCCTGCTGAAGATGGACTTCCTGGGCCTGCGCAACCTCACGATCATGGACGACGCCGTCAAGATGGTGAAGGCCAACAAGGGCATCGACCTGGACCTGCTGGCCCTGCCGCTCGACGACCCGACGACCTTCGAACTGCTCCAGCGCGGCGACACCCTCGGCGTCTTCCAGTTCGACGGCGGCCCCATGCGCTCGCTGCTGCGCCTGATGAAGCCCGACAACTTCGAAGACATCTCCGCCGTCTCGGCGCTCTACCGTCCCGGCCCGATGGGCATGGACTCGCACACGAACTACGCCCTGCGCAAAAACAAGCTCCAGGAGATCACCCCGATCCACAAGGAGCTCGAAGAGCCCCTCGAAGAGGTCCTGGCCGTCACCTACGGTCTGATCGTGTACCAGGAGCAGGTGCAGAAGGCCGCCCAGATCATCGCCGGGTACTCGCTCGGCGAGGCCGACATCCTGCGCCGCGTGATGGGCAAGAAGAAGCCCGACGAGCTGGCGAAGAACTTCAGCATCTACCAGGCCGGCGCCCGCAAGAACGGCTACAGCGACGAGGCGATCCAGGGCCTGTGGGACGTGCTGGTCCCGTTCGCCGGATACGCGTTCAACAAGGCGCACTCGGCCGCGTACGGCCTGGTCTCGTACTGGACCGCGTATCTGAAGGCGAACTTCCCCGCCGAGTACATGGCGGGGCTGCTCACCTCGGTCAAGGACGACAAGGACAAGTCGGCGGTCTATCTGAACGAGTGCCGGCGTATGGGCATCAAGGTGCTCCCGCCGAACGTGAACGAGTCGGAGCAGAACTTCGCCGCGCAGGGCGACGACGTGATCCTCTTCGGCCTCTCCGCCGTCCGTAACGTCGGCACGAACGTGGTCGAGTCGATCATCAGGAGCCGCAAGGCCAAGGGGAAGTACGGCTCGTTCCCCGACTATCTCGACAAGGTCGAGGCGGTCGCCTGCAACAAGCGCACCACCGAATCGCTGATCAAGGCGGGCGCGTTCGACACCATGGGGCACACCCGCAAGGGCCTCACCGCGCAGTTCGAGCCGATGATCGACAACGTGGTGGCGGTCAAGCGCAAGGAGGCCGAGGGGCAGTTCGACCTCTTCGGGGGCGGCGACGAGGACACCAGCGAGCCCGGCTTCGGACTCGACGTCGAGTTCACCACCGAGGAGTGGGACAAGGTCTATCTGCTCGCCCAGGAGCGGGAGATGCTCGGCCTGTACGTCTCCGACCACCCGCTCTTCGGTCTGGAGCACGTGCTGTCCGACAAGGCCGACGCGGGCATCTCCCAGCTCACCGGAGGTGAGCACGCGGACGGCGCGGTGGTGACCATCGGCGGCATCATCTCGGGCCTCCAGCGCAAGATGACCAAGCAGGGCAACGCCTGGGCGATCGCCACCGTCGAGGACCTCGCGGGCTCCATCGAGTGCATGTTCTTCCCGGCCACCTACCAGCTGGTGTCGACCCAACTCGTCGAGGACGCCGTGGTGTTCGTCAAGGGACGCCTCGACAAGCGTGAGGACGTGCCGCGTCTGGTCGCGATGGAACTCCAGGCCCCGGACCTGTCGAACGCGGGCACCAACGCGCCGGTGATCCTCACCATCCCGTCGGTGAAGGTCACCCCGCCGATGGTGAGCCGGCTCGGTGAGATCCTCAGCCACCACAAGGGCGAGAGCGAGGTCCGTATCAAGCTCCAGGGACCGCTCAAGACGACGGTGCTGCGGCTCGACCGGCACCGGGTGAAGCCGGATCCGGCGCTCTTCGGCGACCTGAAGGTGCTGCTCGGACCGGCCTGCCTGGCCGGCTGAACCAGCGGGCCGACCCGTCTGAACAGTTGGCGTACCCGAGGGGCGCATCCGGATCCGGATGCGCCCCTCGCGGTGTGCCTGGGCCTCAACGGCCCTGCCGGGCTTGAACAGCCCTGCACCAGGCCTTAGTTGTGGCCGAAACGCTTCTGGTGCTTACGGGCGACATCCGCGGGGCTGCCCTGGGTCTGCGGCATCGGCGACTGCTGCGCCTCCGTCGAGGACCGCTGGGCCTGCTCCTGCGCGCGCTCGGCCTGTGAGGAGCGGTCCTGCTGGCCGCCCTGCTTGCGGTTCTTGTTCTTGGCCATGGTGATTGCCTCCTACGGGGTTCCCGGGGCCAGGGCCGGGACCAGACTCACATAGGCTGAGAAGAGCCGCATTTCGGAGAATTACCGTGCGTAATAAGGCCTGTCGGAGAGTGATATCCCGATACGCCACGCCGAAGATCGAGTTCCGGCCGTTAACCTCCGCGTGGTCGGGCAGACTCGAAGGAAGCCCAAAGCAAACCTCCCGGAAAGAGGGTGGACCGCGTGGACCGCTGCATCGTCCTGGTGGACGCCGGGTATCTGCTCGGGGCTGCTGCCAGCCTTCTCGCCGGGGACTCGTCCCGCTCCCGGATCACCGTCGACCACGCCGCCCTCATCCAGGGCCTGCGCGAGCGCGCCGAGTCCGACACGGAGCGCCCGCTGCTGCGCATCTACTGGTTCGACGGCGCCCCCGACCGCGTACCCCAGCCCGAGCACCGCAGGCTGCGGGTGATGCCGCGCGTCACGGTGCGGCTCGGTGCCCTGACCCGTAGCGACGGGCGGTGGGCCCAGAAGGGCGTCGACGCCGCCATGCACGCCGAGCTGACCGAGCTCGCCCGCAACCGGGCCTGCTCCGACGTGGTCCTGGTGACAGGCGACGGCGATCTGCTGCCGGGCATGATGGCCGCCAAGGAGCACGGGGTCGCCGTACACCTGTGGGCCGTGCAGGCCGCCGACGGGGACTACAACCAGTCCGAGGACCTGGTGGCCGAGGCGGACGAGCGCCGGGTGCTCGACCGGGTCTGGATCACCAAGGCCGTGCGCGCCAAGGAACTCGGCGGGGTCTGCGCGCCGCCGCCCGTGCCGCGCCCCGAGATCGCCGCGATCCTCTCCGCGCCGCTGCCCGAGTCGCACGGCGCCGCGGCCGAGCGGTCGGCGCCGGAGACGGAGCACGCCTCGGCGGCCGACTCCTCGAACGGCACCGAGGAGCGGACGCCCGCGCCCAAGGGCGTACCCACCCCGAAGGACCTGGCCGCGCTGCGCGGACCCGGCGCACAGCCCGCCCAG
Source organism: Streptomyces sp. NPDC058470 (assembly GCF_042721055.1). Lineage (NCBI taxonomy): Bacteria > Bacillati > Actinomycetota > Actinomycetes > Kitasatosporales > Streptomycetaceae > Streptomyces > Streptomyces sp. NPDC058470. The sequence goes on along the minus strand of NZ_JBHXMF010000068.1, from coordinate 26,209 downwards.
CATCCCGCGAGCGCGACCCTGCGCTGGTCCTCCGACAAGGGCTGGGTCGAGCGCCCCGGGGGCACCGCCGAGTCCGCGGAGGCCGCCTCGCTGCCCACCCTCGCCCAGCTCACCTCGGCCGAGCAGCGCTGGGCGGACCGCGAGGAGGACATCACCACCGTCGGCGGCGATCCGTACGAGGTGGGACAGGTCTTCGCGCGCCGCTGGATGGAGCGGCTCACCGACCAGAGCCATCTGCAGAAGCTGTCCGTGATGTATCCCCGTGTCCCGCACCGGGTGGACGGCGAACTGCTGCGCTACGCCGCCCGCTTCGGGCTGCTCACCCACAAGGACGACCAGATCGACGAGCACGACCGGTACGCGATCCGGGCCGGGTTCTGGCGCGAGATCGATGTGCGTACGGCGGCGGAACACGCGCCTGTGGGGGAGTGAGCGGAGGGCCGCGGCCCTCCGCCGGCGACGGCTGAGACGGCACCTGTCGGCAGCGGGCAGGCCTTTCGAGGGTCGGGCGGAGGCACGGGAGCGGCCTCGCGGCGGGGTGAGCCGAGGCCCCGCGCTCATATCGGGGCATCGGACCCCGTAGTCTAGTCCTTCGTGAGTACGCGCACGGCAGGGGCAGTCCGCAACGGGCACAGACGTGATCTGGTGTGCTCGGTGCGCGGGCTCACCAAGACCTACCCGGCCACGCGCGGACGACGCGGCAGTCCCGGTACACCGGAGGTGCGGGCCACCGACGGGGTACGTCTGGACATCCGGCGCGGTGAGATCTTCGGGCTGCTCGGGCCGAACGGCGCCGGCAAGTCGACCCTCGTACGGCAGCTGACCGGGCTGCTGCGCCCCGACAGCGGCAGCGTGGACATCCTCGGGCACGACATCGTGCGCCACCCCGAGCGGGCGGCGCGGCTTCTCGCGTACCTCGGCCAGGAGTCGACCGCCCTCGACGAGCTGACGGTGTCACTCGCCGCCGAGACGACCGCGCGGCTGCGTGGGCTCGAACTCCGTGCGGCGCGGGCCGAGCGGGACGCCGTACTCGACGAGCTGGGTCTCGCCTCGATCGCCTCCAGCCCCCTCAAGAAGTTGTCCGGCGGTCAGCGGCGCCTCGCGTGCGTCGCCGCCGCCCTGGTGGGGGAACGGTCGCTGCTCGTCCTCGACGAGCCGACCACGGCCATGGACCCCATCGCGCGGCGGGCGGTCTGGGCGGCCGTCGACCGGCGCCGGGCCGAGCGTGGGACGACCGTCCTGCTGGTCACCCACAACGTCATCGAGGCCGAGACAGTCCTCGACCGGGTAGCCGTCCTGGACCGGGGCCGGGTCATCGCCTGCGACACCCCGGCCGGGCTGAAGGAGAAGGTCGCGGGCGAGGTGCGCGTCGAACTGGTCTGGCGCGACCACCCTCCGCTGCACGTCCCCGAGGTTGCCGCGCTGCGTGAGCGGGCCGTCGAGTCCGGCCGGCGCTGGACCCTGCGGCTCGCCCCCGAGGAGGCCCGCGCGGCCGTCGCCACGGTCACCGGTGGCGCCGCCTTCGCCGCCCTGGACGATTTCACGCTGGCCACCCCGAGCCTGGAGGATGTGTACCTTGCGCTGGGCGGGGCCGCCACACAGGGGCTGGTGAAGGCGTGAGGGCGGGTGCCTTGAGTGTGCGGGGCGCGGAATCCGTACGGACTGTCGTGGGCCCCGAGAGCAGGACTGCTGCCGGAGTGAAGAGGAGCAGCTCGACGTGAGTGTCGTACCCGCTGAGGTGCTGCCGGGCAGTGCGCTGTCCGTGGCCGAGGACATCGCCGACGCCGCGGAACCGCTGGGGCCCCGGGCCCGGCTGTGGCCGTCCATGGCCGCCGTGTACCGGGCGCAGCTGTCCCGGGCGCGCGTCGCACGGATTCCGCTGCTGTTCGTGGCCACCTTCCAGTCCGTCGGGATCATGGTCCTGATGCGGGGCGTGGTGGACGGCGGCGGCGAGGCGCAGGCCGTGGTGGCCGGGTCGGCGGTACTCGTGGTGGCCTTCGTCGCGCTCAACCTGCTGGCCCAGTACTTCGGACAGCTCCGCGCCGGCGGCGGGCTCGACCACTACGCGACGCTGCCCGTGCCGCCTGCCGCGGTCGTGCTCGGCGCCGCGGGCGCGTATGCCTCCTTCACCGTGCCCGGGACCATCGCCACCGCCGTCTTCGGCTGTCTGCTCTTCGGGTTGCCGATGGCCAACCTGTGGGTGCTCGCCCTGGTGATCCCGCTCGCGGGTGCCGCGCTGGCCGGGCTCGGGGCGACGTTCGGGCTGCTCGCGCCGCGACCCGAACTCGCCACACTGCTGGGGCAGTTGGGGATGTCGGCGGCGCTGCTGCTTGGGGTGCTGCCGGCGGGCCGGTTGCCGACGGTCGTGCAGTACGGGCGGGATCTGCTGCCCTCGACGTACGGGGTCGATGCTTTTGCGCGGACCTTCGAAGCGCATCCCGACTGGGCCGTCGTCGTCGGGGACCTGGGCGTCTGCGCGGGTGCGGGGGTGGCTTCGCTGGCTCTGGCGACCTGGGCGTACCGCCGGGCGGCCGTCCGGTGACGCGGCTGACAGACGGGCCTGGCACGATGTCAGGGTGACCGCTCCGCTGACTCCGCCTCCGCCGCCGCATGACCAGCCCTCGCACGACGCCTGGCAGGTTCCGCCTGCCGATGGTGTGGTGGGGGCCGCCGGGTATGAAGAGGACGGCCCTGGGATGAAGACCGAACTGCGAGAGGCCGCCGTGATCGCGGTGGCCGTGGCGCTCGGTGGGGTGCTGCTCGGGGTGCTGTGGTGGTGGCTGGCGCCGTCGGTGCCGTTGGTCGCGGACGACAGTGCGGTGTACCTCAAGGATTCCGAGGGGGAGCAGGCCATCGGGGTCGACGGAACGTTCACTCTGCTGGCGCTGGCGTTCGGGGCGGTGAGTGCGCTGGTCGTGTTCCTGTGGCGGCGGCGTGGGGGTGTTCCGCTGGTTGTCGCTCTTGCGGTCGGGGGAGTGCTCGGGTCGCTGCTCGCGTGGCGGATCGGGATCTGGCTGGGGCCCACGCAGGATGTGGTCGCGCATGCCAAGGAAGTGGGCAAGGGGGTTACGTTCTCCGCGCCATTGAAGCTGGGGGCGCATGGGGCGCTGCTGGCGTGGTCCCTGGCGGGGCTGGTCGTCCACCTCGGGCTGACCGCGCTGTTCGGGCCGCGGGACCCGGATCCGTTCCTGAGCCCCTACGAGGCTGCGCCGCCTTCGCCGCCGGTTGGGTAGTGGCCGTGAGGGGGGGCGGCCTCGGGTTTTCGCCCCCTCCGCCCCTACCCGTCCCTTGTTTCTGGAGCTCCGCCCCAGACCCCGCTCCTCAAACGCCGGAGGGGCTGAAAATCTTTGGCAGGGGCGCAGCCCCCAGAGGTAGGGGACGGGCAGGGGCGAGAAACCCGTGTTCAAGCTGGGCGCCTGCCGTGGTTGGCCTTTCTGGTGCGCCATTTGCGTTTTCGGGTTTTCTTCGACATGCCTCTCGTGCTTAGCCGAGGAGGGGACGTACGTCGAGGGGTCAGGCGCGGCCGATGGGGGCGGACACCGCCGCGGTGAGGGTCAGGAGGTCGGCGGGGGAGAGTTCGACCTCCAGGCCGCGGCGGCCGGCCGAGACGCAGATCGTGGGGTGGGCGGCGGCGGAGGCGTCGAGGACCGTGGGGAGTTTTTTGCGCTGGCCGAGGGGGGAGATGCCGCCGCGGACGTACCCCGTGGTGCGTTCGGCGGCCGCCGGGTCCGCCATCGTCGCGCGCTTGCCGCTCACCGCCGTGGCCAGGGCTTTGAGATCGAGGGTGCCCGCGACGGGGACGACCGCGACGGTCAGGGTGCCGTCCACGTCGGCCACCAGTGTCTTGAAGACGCGCTCCGGCGAGACGCCCATCGCCTCCGCGGCCTCCTCGCCGTAGGAGGGGTGTGCGGGGTCGTGCTCGTAGGCGTGCACCGTGTACGGGACGCCCGCCGCCGTCAGGGCCACGGTCGCCGGGGTGCCCCCGGACTGCTGCTGTTTCTTCGGCTTCTTCGCCATCGGCCTTCTCGAATGCGTCGGTTGAGGCTCGTCAGTTGAGACTCGTCGGGCCGCGCGTCAGGTCCGCCGCCGGCAACGACGGCAGATTACGGATGATCGCGGTCTCCGCGCGCAGGAGTTTCAGCTCCGCGCGCAGGCGGGCGGCCGTGTCCGGGGCCTGGAGAAGCTGCTGCTTCGCCGGGATGTCCAGCATCGCGGCGGCCGCGACGAGGTAGGAGACGACCGCCGGCTCGTCCGGAAGATCGGCGCCGGTGGTCAGTGAGCGCTCCCGGGCACCCGCCAGCCGCTTCTGGTACTGGCGGAAGGCCCGCAGGACGCCCTCGGCGAGTGCGCCGGCCTCCTCGCCGGGGTCCTCGGGCAGTTCCTCCAGTTCGGCCGTGAGGAACTCGCCGGAGGCGTCGATGGAGAGAAGCCTGACGCGCGTAGTCCCCGTCGCCAGTACCTCGAAGCTGCCGTCGGCACGCTCCCGGATGGTCGCCGCGTCCGCGACGCAGCCCACCTCGTGGAAGGCCTTGGCCGGGTCGTCGCCGAACCCGGCGGCGGGCCCGCGCCGGGGCACGGAGGTCTGGTCCGGCATGCCGGGTGCGGTGGGCGCGACCTCGTGGCCGTCGCGGATGGCGATGACGGCGAACCGGCGCGGTTCGTCCTCGGGGGTCTTCAGCAGGCTGCGCATCATGGCGCGGTAGCGCTCCTCGAAGATGTTCAGAGGAAGCACGAGCCCCGGGAACAGAACCGAGTTCAGGGGGAAGAGCGGGAGCCGCACGGTGGTCACGACGGGAGAGCCTAATGGTCGCCGGAGTGGGCGGGTCCGTAATGCTCACTCCGTGGATGCAGCGGCATGCCCGCGGCGACCTCCAGACGGACGCCGTCGCGCAGTTCCAGGAACTGGCCCAGGGGGTCGTCCGATACCCGGTCCCAGGGGAACGAGGTCGCGTACGGGCCGATCGCGCGCAGCTGTTCCAGGGCGTCCTCCCAGCGCTCCAGCCTGACCAGGACGTACGTGAGGAGGTTGCGGACCTCCGCGGGCCAGGCGTCGCCGGCGGCGTACGTCGCCGAGACCGCGATCGCGAGGTCGGCCGCCGCGTCGAGGCGCTCGCGCGGTACCGCGGCGCCGCCGCCCTCGGTCAGATACGCGAAGGCGGCACGCACCGGCAGCGCCTGCACCAGGGAGCCGGGCAGCGCGTCCTGCGCGGCCCGCTCGGCGAAGTCGAAGCACTCGCGGTGCGAGCCGTACCAGGCGGCCGACAGATACTGCAGGGCGGCCACATGGCAGCCGTAGTGGTGCGGGGAACGGCGTACGGCCTCGCCCCACAACTGCCCGAACTCGGTGTGCCCGGCGTTCGTGCCGCGGGCCTGGTCGAGTGCGATCCGCCAGGGCACCGGATCGCGCGGGTCGCCCTCGGCGGCGGCGGCGATCAGTGGGCCGACCTCGCGCAGCAGCTCGACGCGGGCCGGGGACTCCCAGCCCCGGGACACCGCCAGCTCGGCCTTGACCAGCAGGGCGTCCGGGTCGTGCGGGGAGGCGGCCTGCCACTCCTGGAGCCACTCGTCGCGGGAGCGCGCGAAGGTCGCGAGACGCATCGCGTACCGGTCGCGGTTCTCCCACTCGGCGAGCTCCCGCGTGGTCGTGAGCAGTTTGGCCGCGGGGGCGTACTCGCCACGGCCCGCCGCCACGAGGGCGGGGCCGAGCCGCTCGTCCGGGACGTCGAGCAGCACCTCCTCGTCGGCCGGCAGTCCGGCGGCGAGGCGCGAGGTGTTTCTGGCCATCCGGGCGGTACGGATGAACGCGCGCAGCAATGCCATGGTGGAGACCATTGAAAGCTGCAGGTCGGGGCTGTACCAGGGAGGTGAGGTGAAGCTTTCGTAACCGCCGATTGGTTGTACGGACACGAGTCAAGGGAGGGTAAAAGGTGACTGTTGTTCCACTGTCAGTGAGCTGTCAACCCTGGTGAGCGCACCACCACATGAACCTCAGCCGCATCCCACAGCCTCAGCCGCATCCCACAGCCTCAGCCGCGCCGCACGACCTCAGCCGCGCCGCAGCAGCCGCGTCGCCCCCGCCGCCACCGTCGTCGCCAGAATCCAGCCAAAGAGGATCACCACGGCGGCCAGCCACTGCCAGCCGCCGCGCAGCTGCCAGAAGCCCACCTGGCCCAGGTCGATCACCGGAAGCAGCAGGTCCAGGGCGAACAGCGAGGGGTCCCACGGCGGATGTTCGCCGGTCTTGATCGGTGGGTGGTCGGCATGCCGGAAGGCGATGGACGTCGCCGCCCACAGCACCGCCATCCACAGGGCGGCCCGCCCCGGCCGGTACCCGTAGGCGACCGTCAAGTCCTGCGCGTACCCCCAGAGCTTGGCGGCGAGCGGCAGCGTCTCGCGGCGGCGGCGCTGCTTGGCGAGCAGCACCTCGCGGGCGTCCTCGTCCTCGCCGGAGTTGCGCAGCACGGTGGCGAGGCGCTCGTACGGCTCCGGGTTGTACTCGGCGGTCGCCGCGGCCACCCACTCCAGGCGCCGGGCCAGCGGGAACGCGCCCTGCGGCACCAGGTTCTCGTAGCCGAAGCCGCCCATGTGGAGGCCGCCGGGTCCCGGCCAGCTCGCCGCCCTGTCGACCAGGGTGACCACCTTCGCGCCCGACAGCACCACCTTGCCGCGTTCCGGCTTCTGCCCGAGGAAACGCAGCTCGGGCGTCTGCACCCGGCGCAGCGACAGCTCCTGGTCGTCGTCGAAGGTGAAGCGGGCCCGCTCCAGGTCGAGCGCGTCCCCGAACCGCCCGTCGTCCAGCCGGATCCCGCCCTGGCACTCGAACCGCTGCACCACGGTGCCGCGCGCCGGGGTGGTCCCGCCGGTCTGGAGGGGATTGCCGACGGCCGCCGGAGTCATGTAGAGCGTGCGGTTGACGGTCAGCTGCGGGGCGTTCAGCGCGAGGCGGGTGTACGGGTTGGTCAGCCTGCTGCCGCGCAGGCTGAGCGAGACACCGACGGTGGCGCCGCGCAGGCTCAGCTCACCGTGCGACTCCAGCATCTCGGCCTGCAGGTCCTGCCCCACGGTCATGCCGTCGCCGGTGATCGAACGCCCGCGCCGGTCCCGGTAGACCACGGCCTGGTTGAGCAGCAGATCCGTGCCGATGTGCGCGTCGGTGAGGCGTACGCCGTTGTGGAAGCGGCAGCGCGGCAGATGCAGGTCGCCCTCGGTGTGCACGCGGGCCGCTTCGAGCCGCGGCACCGAACAGTTCACCAGCCGTACGGTCTGGAACCGGGCCTCCGGCAGCAGGATCTCCTTCTCGAACCGGCACGACTTCAGCTCGAGGTACGGCACCACGGTGCCGCCCGCGAGATCGAGCACGTCGGTGATCTGCACGCCGGTCAGTTTCAGGGAGGCGACGCGGCCCTGGAGCGGGGGCGGCCCGTCGAGCAGCAGCCATGCCACGATCCTGGCCCGCACGCTGCGCTCGGGACCCCAGGGGTGGCCGCCGTGCGGATCGTCGGCGAGCGAATCCCCGCTGCGCAGGTCGTACACACTGCCATTGCGGAAGGACTGCCACATTCCGGCCTCGGCGGCGGTCAGTTCGTCCGGCAGTTCCCCATTGCGGATGCCGGCACCCTCGCTCACGGTTTTCCCTTCCTCCCCAGCTCCAGGCGTCCGCCCCAGCTACTCGCGGGTTTCGGACAACCGTTCAATGCCCGCTGGGTGACGCCTCGAACGCTAGCGGTGAAGCTGATCTTGCAGGGCTTGTATCAGCCATTGATACGCGGGTCCGACGCCCGATCGCCGTCTGAGAGAATTGGACCCGTGATCTCCCGAATCGACCTGCGCGGCGACGCCCTCCCCGAGGGTGCCGCCCTGCGCGACCTGCTGCCCCGAGCCGACTTCGACGTCTCGGCCGCCCTGGAGAAGGTGCGTCCGATCTGCGAGGCCGTGCATCATCGGGGAGACGCGGCGCTGATCGACTTCGCGGAGAAGTTCGACGGCGTCCGCCTGAAGCAGGTAAGGGTCCCGGCCCAGGCGCTCACGGACGCCCTGGAGCAGCTCGACCCCGCCGTGCGTGCGGCCCTGGAGGAGTCCATCCGGCGCGCCCGGCTCGTCCACCGCGAACAGCGCCGTACGACGCACACCACGCAGGTCGTGCCCGGCGGCTCGGTCACCGAGAAGTGGGTGCCGGTCGACCGGGTCGGGCTCTACGCCCCCGGCGGCCGTTCGGTGTACCCCTCCTCCGTGATCATGAATGTCGTGCCCGCGCAGGAGGCCGGCGTCCCGTCGATCGCGCTCGCCTCGCCGGCGCAGGCCGAGTTCGACGGCCTTCCGCACCCGACGATCCTCGCCGCGTGCGCGCTGCTCGGCGTCGACGAGGTGTACGCGGCCGGCGGCGCCACCGCCGTCGCGATGTTCGCGTACGGCACCGAGTCCTGCCCGCCCGCCAACATGGTCACCGGCCCCGGCAACATCTGGGTCGTCGCCGCCAAGCGTTTCTTCACCGGCAGGATCGGCATCGACTCGGAGGCCGGACCCACCGAGATCGCGGTCCTCGCCGATGAGAGCGCCGACCCGGTGCACGTCGCCTCCGACCTGATCAGCCAGGCCGAGCACGACCCGCTGGCCGCCGCCGTCCTCGTCACGGACTCCATGGCCCTCGCGGACGCGGTCGAGAAGGAACTGGAACCGCAGGTCGCGGCCACCAAGCACATCGAGGACCGGATCGTGCCGGCCCTGAACGGCAGGCAGTCGGCGATCGTCCTCGTCGACGGCATCGACGAGGGCCTCCGGGTCGTCGACGCGTACGGCGCCGAGCACCTGGAGATCCAGACGGCCGACGCGGCGGCGGTCGCGGACCGGGTGAAGAACGCGGGCGCGATCTTCGTCGGCCCCTGGGCGCCGGTGTCGCTGGGCGACTACTGCGCGGGCTCCAACCACGTACTGCCGACCGGCGGTTGCGCCTGCCACTCCTCGGGGCTGAGCGTCCAGTCCTTCCTGCGCGGGATCCACATCGTGGACTACACGCGCGATGCCCTCGCCGACGTAGCCCATCACGTGGTGACGCTGGCGGAGGCGGAGGACCTGCCCGCCCACGGGGCGGCGATCAAGGCTCGTTTTGGCGGAGCCGAACAATGGACGCGTGGTTGGAAGGTGCCCGGCAAGTGACCTTTGGAATTGACGACCTCCCCGTACGCGACGAGCTGCGCGGCAAGACCCCCTACGGCGCGCCCCAGCTCGACGTCCCCGTACGCCTCAACACCAACGAGAACCCGTACCCGCTGCCCGAACCCCTCGTCGAGCGGATCACCGAGCGGGTTCGCGAGGCCGCCCGGAATCTCAACCGCTACCCCGACCGGGACGCGGTCGAGCTGCGCACCGAGCTGGCCAAATACCTGACGAAGACCGGCAAGTACCCGGTCGCCACCGAGAACGTCTGGGCGGCGAACGGCTCGAACGAGGTCATCCAGCAACTGCTGCAGACCTTCGGCGGACCCGGCCGGACCGCGATCGGCTTCGAGCCCTCGTACTCGATGCACGCGCTCATCGCGCGCGGCACGGGAACGGGCTGGATCTCCGGTCCTCGCAACGAGGACTTCACGATCGACCTCGCCGCCGCCGAGCAGGCCGTCGCCGAGAACCGGCCGGACGTCGTCTTCATCACCACCCCCAACAACCCCACGGGCAACGCGGTGCCGCCCGAGACGGTCCTCGCGCTGTACGAGGCCGCGCAGGCCGCGAAGCCGTCGATGGTGGTGGTCGACGAGGCGTACATCGAGTTCAGTCACGGCGACTCATTGCTGCCGCTGCTCGAAGGTCGGCCGAATCTCGTCGTCTCGCGGACGATGTCGAAGGCGTTCGGCGCGGCCGGGCTGCGGCTCGGCTATCTCGCCGCGCACCCGGCGGTCGTCGACGCCGTCCAGCTCGTCCGGCTGCCCTACCACCTGTCGGCCGTCACTCAGGCGACCGCGCTGGCCGCCCTGGAGCACACCGACACGCTGCTGGGATACGTCGAGCAGCTGAAGGCCGAACGGGACCGGCTGGTCGCCGAACTGCGTGCGATCGGCTACGACGTGACCGATTCGGACGCCAACTTCGTGCAGTTCGGGCGGTTCGCCGACGCCCATGAGGTCTGGCGGAAGATCCTCGACCGGGGCGTCCTGGTCCGGGACAACGGCATCCCGGGATGGCTGCGGGTCACCGCCGGAACTCCCGCCGAAAACGACGCGTTCCTGGACGCGGTACGTGAACTGAAGAAGGAGCAGAGCGCATGAGCCGCGTCGGAAGAGTTGAGCGGGTGACCAAGGAGACCTCGGTCCTCGTCGAGATCGATCTCGACGGAACCGGAAAGGTCGATGTGTCGACAGGTGTCGGCTTCTACGACCACATGCTCGACCAGCTCGGCCGGCACGGTCTGTTCGACCTGACCGTGAAGACCGAGGGCGATCTGCACATCGACTCGCACCACACCATCGAGGACAGCGCCCTCGCGCTCGGCGCCGCTTTCAAGCAGGCGCTCGGCGACAAGGTGGGGATCTACCGCTTCGGCAACTGCACGGTCCCGCTGGACGAGTCGCTCGCCCAGGTGACCGTCGACCTCTCAGGGCGTCCCTACCTCGTGCACACCGAGCCCGAGCAGATGGCGCCGATGATCGGCGAGTACGACACGACGATGACCCGGCACATCTTCGAGTCCTTCGTCGCGCAGGCCCAGATCGCGCTGCACGTGCACGTGCCCTACGGCCGCAACGCGCACCACATCGTGGAGTGCCAGTTCAAGGCACTGGCCCGCGCCCTGCGGTATGCCTCCGAGCGTGACCCGCGCGCCGCCGGCATCCTCCCGTCCACGAAGGGTGCGCTGTAAAGCCATGACAGGCCTCAACACCATCCTCATCGTCGTCGGGCTCTTCCTCCTCGGCGGTGTCTACTCCTTCGTCAAGCAGAAGATGCCGATGAGCCTCATCGTGCTGCTCTCGATCGGCGCCGCGATGTGCCTCGTGGCGGGGGTCATGCGGTTGGCGGTGTGGAATTGACCGCGCCCAAGAAGACTTCCAAGAAGGTCGTCGTCTTCGACTACGGCTTCGGGAACGTGCGGTCCGCCGAGCGGGCCCTTGCCCGCGCCGGCGCCGAGGTCGAGATAACGCGTGACTACGACAAGGCCATGAACGCGGACGGGCTGCTGGTGCCGGGCGTCGGCGCGTTCGCCGCCTGCATGAAGGGCCTGCGTGAGGCGCGCGGCGACTGGATCGTCGGCCGGCGACTGGCCGGTGGCCGCCCGGTGATGGGCATCTGCGTCGGCATGCAGATCCTCTTCGCGCGCGGCATCGAGCACGGCGTGCAGACCGAGGGCCTCGACGAGTGGCCCGGCACGGTCGAGCCGCTCCAGGCCGAGATCGTGCCCCACATGGGCTGGAACACCGTCGAAACCCCGGCCGGCTCGCAGCTCTTCGCGGGGCTCGACGCCGACGCGCGCTTCTACTTCGTGCACTCGTACGCCGTCCACGACTGGTCCCTTGAGGTCGGGAACCCGCTGATACGGCCGCCCCTGGTGACCTGGTCCACGCACGGCAAGCCCTTCGTGGCGGCCGTCGAGAACGGCGCCCTGTGGGCCACCCAGTTCCACCCCGAGAAGTCCGGCGACGCCGGAGCCCAGCTGCTCACCAACTGGATCGGAACCCTGTAGACAATGGCCAAGCTCGAACTCCTCCCCGCCGTCGACGTCCGTGACGGCCAGGCGGTCCGCCTGGTGCACGGTGAGTCCGGTACGGAGACCTCGTACGGCTCTCCCCTGGAGGCGGCCCTCGCCTGGCAGCGGTCCGGCGCCGAGTGGCTGCACCTCGTCGACCTGGACGCCGCGTTCGGCACCGGCGACAACCGCAAGCTGATCGCCGAGGTTACCGGCGCCATGGACATCAAGGTGGAGCTGTCCGGCGGCATCCGCGACGACGACACCCTGGCCGCCGCGCTCGCCACCGGCTGCACCCGCGTCAACCTCGGCACCGCGGCCCTGGAGACCCCCGAGTGGGTCGCCAAGGTCATCGCCGAGCACGGCGACAAGATCGCGGTTGGTCTCGACGTACGCGGCACGACGCTGCGCGGCCGCGGCTGGACCCGCGACGGCGGCGACCTCTACACGACGCTGGAGCGCCTCAACTCCGAGGGCTGCGCACGGTATGTGGTGACGGACATCGCCAAGGACGGCACACTGCAGGGCCCGAACCTGGAACTGCTGCGCGATGTGTGCGCGGCGACCGACCGCCCGGTCGTCGCCTCGGGCGGCGTCTCCTCCCTGGACGATCTGCGTGCCATCGCCGAGCTGGTGCCCCTCGGTGTCGAGGGCTCGATCGTCGGGAAGGCCCTGTACGCGAAGGCGTTCACCCTGGAAGAGGCCCTGGAAGCGGTGGCTGCCCTGTGAGCGGCGTACGACGTATCCAGACCGGTGCGCCCTGGGAGGAGGCCTTCGGGTACTCCCGCGCGGTGGAGCTGCCGAACGGCCTGGTGCTGGTCGCCGGGTGCACCTCCGTGATCAACGGGGAGATCGCCGCGGGCGACCCGTACGAGCAGACGGTCAACTCCTTCAAGGTGGCGTTCGCGGCGCTGGAGGAGCTCGGCCTCGGCCGCGACGACGTCGTCCGTACGCGCATGTACATCACCCACGCGCGTGACGTGGAGGACATCGGCCGCGCCCACAAGGAGCTGTTCGACTCCGTGCGCCCCGCCGCATCGATGATCATCGTCTCCGGTTTCGTGGACCCGAGTCTGGTCGTCGAGGTCGAGGTGGAGGCGTACAGGGGAGAGCCGGCGTCATGACCCTCGCCGTACGAGTCATCCCCTGCCTGGACGTCGACAACGGCCGGGTCGTCAAGGGCGTCAACTTCCAGAACCTGCGCGACGCGGGCGACCCCGTCGAGATGGCCAAGGTGTACGACGCCGAGGGCGCCGACGAGCTGACCTTCCTGGACATCACGGCGTCCTCCGGCAACCGCGAGACCACGTACGACGTGGTGCGCCGCACGGCCGAGCAGGTCTTCATCCCGCTGACCGTGGGAGGCGGTGTCCGTACCGCCGAGGACGTGGACAGGCTGCTGCGGGCCGGGGCGGACAAGGTCGGGGTCAACACGGCGGCGATCACCCGGCCCGAACTCATCCGGGAGATCGCGGAGCGGTTCGGACGGCAGGTCCTCGTGCTGTCGGTGGACGCCCGTCGCACGGAGAGCGGCTCCTTCGAGGTCACCACCCACGGCGGGCGCACGGGCACCGGCATCGACGCCGTCGAGTGGGCGCACCGGGCCGCCGAGCTGGGCGCGGGGGAGATCCTGCTCAACTCGATGGACGCGGACGGCACGAAGGACGGCTACGACATCGAGATGATCGAGGCCGTACGCAAGCACGTGACCGTTCCGCTGATCGCCAGCGGCGGCGCGGGGCGGCTCGCCGACTTCCCGCCGGCCATCGCCGCGGGCGCCGACGCGGTGCTCGCCGCGTCCGTCTTCCACTTCGGTGATCTGCGGATCGGTGAGGTGAAGGAGACGTTGCGGGGGGCGGGGTATCCCGTTCGCTGAGGTCAACTGTCTTTGAGCCCCGGTCACTTGGTGACCGGGGCTCAGTCGTGTGCGGGCGCCCGGCAGATACGAAGTGAAAGTTGCGCAATTTTAGTTGCGCAATTTTTCTTTCGTATCTAGAGTCGAGGCATGGCAAGCAAGGAGAACCGCCGGATCACGGATGTGGGCACGCTCAAGGCCCTGGGGCATCCGCTGCGGATGAAGCTGTACCGGGCGCTGATCGTGACCGGCGCCGCGACCGCGTCCCAGTTGGGCGAGCAGGTCGACGAGGCGCCCTCACTGGTCAGCTACCACCTGCGCAAGCTCGCCGAGCACGGGCTCATCGAGGAGGCCGAGCCGCGCAGCGGGGACGGCCGGGAGCGCTGGTGGGAACCCGCCTCGGACGGTGTGAGCGTCCGAGGCGGGGACTTCCGGGACGCGCCCGAGAAGCAGGCCGCCCACCTGGCGTTCACCCGGCTCTTCCACGAGCAGCGCGGCGACCAGTACCGGCGCTACCTCGACGAGCGCGCCACCTGGCCCACGGAGTGGAACGACGCCGCCGCCGACTCGGAAGGCACGCTCCGGCTGACGGCCGCCGAACTCGACGCGCTCAAGGACGAGTTGCTCACGGTCATCAGGAAGTACGACGACAAGGGCCGCGCCGAAGAAGCGGCCGGTGCCACCGAAGGGCGCGAGAACGTCGCGCTGCACGTGTACGGCTTCCCGTTCCGCCCCTGAAGCCCTGAAGCCCTGAAGCCCTCAAGCCCTGAGAGGACGTACTCCGTGACCATGACCGCCGTACCCCAAGCCCCGGTAGCCACCGACAGGCCCGCCCACCGCGATGGCAACGTACTGCGCTGGCTCGGTGCCTACGCCTCGTCGATGATCGGCGACAACGTCTACTACATCGCGCTGTCCTGGGCGGCCGTCCAGGCCGGTACGCCCTCGCAGGCCGGCCTGGTGATGGCCGTGAGCGCCGTACCGCGGGCGCTGCTGATGCTGGGCGGGGGAGTGGTCGCCGACCGCTTCGGGCCGCGGAAGGTCGTCATCGGCAGTGACGCCGTGCGCTGCGTGGCCGTCCTCACGGTGGCCGCGCTGCTGTTCACGGCGAGCCCCGGGCTCTGGCCGCTGGCCCTGCTCGCCATCGTCTTCGGCGCCGTCGACGCGGTCTTCATGCCCGCGGTGGGCGCCCTCCCCGCCCGCGTCACCAGCCGCGGCCAGCTCGCCCGCGTCCAGGGCATGCGGGGCCTCGCGATCCGCCTCGCCAACGTGGTGGGCGCACCGATCGGCGGCCTTTGCGTGGCCCTCGGAGGCGCGGCGGCGGCCTTCGGCCTTGCGGGCATGCTGATCGCCGTGTCGGTGCCGCTACTGGTCTCCGTACGTATGAAGGACCTGCCCGCCGACGACGCGGTCGCCCAGCGCACCCCGTGGCGCGACCTCCGGGACGGCCTGGGATACATCAGGCGCCACCCCGTCCTCGCCCCGCTCATCGTCGCCATCGCGCTCGGCGACCTGGGCTTCGTCGGACCGCTCAACGTGGGCCTGACCCTGCTGGCCGATCAGCGTGGCTGGGGCGCCTCCGGGATGGGCTGGGTGCTCGCCGGGTTCGGGACCGGTGCGGGGGCCGCCGGGATGCTGCTGACCGTGCGGGGCCGGCTGCCGCACGCGGGGCGGGTGTCGGCGCTGGCGATCCTGGCGGGTGCGCTCGCGATCGGTTCGCTCGCGTACGTCCCCACGGTCGCCGCCGCCGTCGGTGTCGCCCTTCTCATCGGCCTGCTCGCGGGGCTCAGCGGCGCCCTGTGCGGCGCGCTGCTGCAGACCCAGGCTGACCCCGCCTACCTCGGCCGGGTCAGCTCCGTCTCCGGCATCGTCAGCCTCGGCCTCGCCCCGCTCAGCATGCCGCTGACCGCCGCCGCGATCGGCTGGTGGGGCACCGGGCCCGTCTTCGTCACCAGCGCGGTGGTCTGCGGGCTCGGCGGAGTGCTCGCCCTGAGCGTCGCGCCGCTGCGCCGCGCCGAGCTTCCGAAATAGCGGGCCCTTCCCCCGGACCGGCGATCAGAACCCGAGCTGCTTCGCCTCGTGCAGTTTCGCGATCGCGTCCTTGTCGCCCTCCAGCTCGACATCGGCCACCTGCTGGCGTCCGAACACGAACATCAGCAGCTCCGAGGGCTCGCCGGTCACCGTCACGACCGGCGTGCCCTTGTGTGCGACCGCCGTCTGGCCGTCCGGCCGGCGAAGCACCAGGCCGGTCGGCGCACCGCGGCCCGTCAGCCGGGCCGTGCGCTCCAGGCGGGACCACAGGGCATCCTGGAAGACCGAGTCCAGCGCCCGCGGTGTCCAGTCGGGCTGCGCACGGCGTACGTCCTCGGTGTGGACGTAGAACTCGATGGTGTTCGCCGCCTCGTCGATCTGCTTCAGGGAGAACGGGGAGAAGCGCGGCGGGCCCGTACGAATCAGCTGGATCAGCTCCTCGTACGGCTTCTCGGCGAACTCCGTCATCACTCGTTCGAGACGGGGCGCGAGCTGCTTGATCCACGTTCCGCCCGCGGCATCCGCGCGGCGCTCGCGTATCACCACGTGGGCGGCGAGATCACGGGTGTTCCAGCCCTCGCACAAGGTGGGGGCGTCCGGACCCTCGGCCTCCAACAGGTCGGCGAGGAGAAGTCGTTCACGCTTTGCATGGGTCGACATGCCGGCAAGCCTACGACCGTCCCACCGGTCCGCCCAGTGGACGGCGGCCAGTAGAGGCCGCGGGACCGGCACTGTGGACAAACGGCGAGCCGTGCCCCCGGTCCGGCCCGTGGACATTCGTCGGGTGGTGCCCCGGTCCGGCCCGTGGGCAAACGCAGGGCCGTGCCCCGGTCCCGCCTGTGGACAGACCTCGGGCCGTGTCCGGTCCGGCCTGTGGACAACTGCCTGGCGCGTCCCACCGGCGCGGCACAATGGTCCCTATGACCAGCACGCCTCCGCCCAGCAGGCCCGACAGGCCCAGCGGCCTGGACCCCGAGATCGCCGCGCGCCTCAAGCGCGGCGCCGACGGGCTCGTCCCCGCCATCGCCCAGCAGTACGACACCGGTGAGGTGCTGATGCTCGGCTGGATGGACGACGAGGCGCTGCATCGCACGCTCACCACGGGCCGCTGCACGTACTGGTCGCGCAGCCGCCAGGAGTACTGGGTCAAGGGCGACACGTCCGGCCACTTCCAGCACGTGAAGTCCGTCGCCCTGGACTGCGACGCCGACACGGTTCTCGTGCAGGTCGACCAGGTCGGCGCGGCCTGCCACACGGGCGCCCGCACCTGCTTCGACGTCGACGTACTGCACGACGTACCGGCCGACGTACTGCTCAAGAACGCCGATTCCGGCGTACCGGCACGGGATCAGTAAGGTCAGCCGCCATGGACCTTGAGACCTTCCGCAAGCTGGCCACAGACCGCCGTGTGATCCCCGTCAGCCGCAAGCTCCTCGCGGACGGTGACACACCGGTCGCGCTCTACCGCAAGCTGGCCGCCGAGCGCCCCGGCACCTTCCTCCTGGAGTCCGCGGAGAACGGCCGATCATGGTCCCGTTACTCCTTCGTGGGCGTCCGCAGCCAAGCCACCCTCACCGAGCGGGACGGGCAGGCCCACTGGCTCGGCACCCCGCCCGTCGGCGTCCCCGTCGAGGGCGATCCGCTCGCCGCGCTGCGTGCCACCATCGAGGCCCTGCACACGCCGCACGGCGAGGACCTGCCCCCGTTCACCGGCGGCATGGTCGGCTATCTGGGGTACGACATCGTGCGCCGCCTGGAGAAGATCGGCCCCGGCGAGCACGACGACCTGAAGCTCCCCGAGCTGACCATGCTGCTCACCAGCGACCTCGCCGTCATGGACCACTGGGACGGCTCGGTCCAGCTGATCGCCAACGCGATCAACCACAACGACCTCGACACGGGAGTCGACGAGGCGTACGCGGACGCCGTCGCGCGCCTCGACGCCATGGAGGCGGACCTCTCCCGCGCGGTCTCGCAGCCGCCCGCCGCCCTTCCGCCCTCCGAACTCCCCGAGTACACCGCGCTCTGGGGCGGCCCCGAATACCAGGACGCCGTCGAGGACATCAAGGAGCGCATCCGGGCCGGCGAGGCCTTCCAGGTCGTACCCTCCCAGCGCTTCGAAACGCCGTGCACGGCAAGCGCGTTGGACGTGTACCGAGTCCTGCGCGCGACCAATCCCTCCCCGTACATGTACCTCTTCCGCTTCGACGGCTTCGATGTCGTCGGTTCGTCCCCCGAGGCCCTCGTCAAGGTCGAGGACGGGCACGCGATGGTGCACCCCATCGCGGGCACCCGGCCGCGCGGTGCCACCGTCCAGGAGGACCAGGCCCTCGCCGACGAGCTGATCGCCGACCCCAAGGAGCGCGCCGAGCACCTGATGCTCGTCGACCTGGGGCGCAACGACCTCGGACGGGTCTGTGAACCGGGCTCCGTCGAGGTCGTCGACTTCATGTCCATCGAGCGGTACTCACACGTGATGCACATCGTCTCGACGGTGACCGGGCGGGTCGCGGCCGGACGCACCGCCTTCGACGTCCTGACCGCCTGCTTCCCCGCCGGCACCCTCTCGGGTGCGCCCAAGCCGCGCGCGATGCAGATCATCGACGAACTGGAGCCCTCCAGAAGGGGGTTGTACGGCGGCTGCGTCGGCTATCTCGACTTCGCGGGCGACTCCGACACCGCCATCGCCATCCGTACCGCGCTGCTGCGCAACGGCACGGCGTACGTCCAGGCCGGTGCCGGAGTCGTCGCCGACTCGGACCCGGTGGCGGAGGATAACGAGTGCCGCAACAAGGCCGCGGCGGTGCTCCGCGCGGTGCACACGGCGAACCGGCTGGGGTAATAGGACAAGTCTCACGTGAGCCCCGGGTGACCGTTCGGCCGGGGTTCAGGCGATAGTGGAGTACGTGACTGCTGTTCCGCACCCCCGATCCGAAACCCCCGGACCTGCCGGCTCCGGCCGCCGCAGCCTCGCCGTGGCCCTGCTCAGCGGCGCCCTCGGCGCGGCCGTGGCACTGCTGTCGACCCGGCAGAACTGGGCGTCGGGCACCGCCTCGGTGGCCGGCGGCGACTTTCCGCTGACCGCCTCGGGCAGCGACGTCACGGGCGTGCCCGCGGCGCTCGCCATAGTGGGCCTCGCCGCGCTCGTCGCCGTCTTCGCGGTCCGCCGCTCCGGACGCTTCCTCGTCTCCGCGCTGCTCGCGCTCTCCGGCGCGGGCATCGTCGTGGCGGCCGTGCTCGGCGCAGGCGACAGGTCGGCCCTCGACGAGAAGGCCGCGGCGGCCTCCGGCGACACCGCCGCCACCGCGGACGCGCTCAGCCACACCGCCTGGCCGTACGTCGCCGCCGCGGGCGGCGCCCTCATCCTCCTCGCGGGTCTCCTCGCGCTGCGTTACGGGCGGCTGTGGCCCGCGATGTCGGGCCGCTACGAGCGCGACGGGACACCCCGGCCGCGCAAGGCCAAGCCGGTCGACCCGGACCGCCCGGAGGACATCTGGAAGGCGCTCGACCGCGGTGAAGATCCGACGGGCCCGGACCCGGCAGGGACCTGATCGCCGGTCCTCGGGCTCCTGAGTCCGGGTCCCCGGGGACCTGCGTCCCAGGGCTTTCGTCCTGACCCGGCCGAACCGACGCGCGCGGACCGACCCCCCGCTCACGGCACGCCCGCGAGTACGGGACAATGGCCGAGGAGCGTCCGACTCACCACACGTACGCAGCACGTACTCAGTAACGAGGAGCAAGTCATGGCGGGCAGCAACCACGGTCACACCCCGGCCGCCTGGACCGGTGCCATCATCGTCTTCATCGGTTTCTGCGTCTCCGGCGCCTTCACGGTGCTGGCCGACCCGCTGGGCTTCTGGGCCGGTCTGGTCATCGTCGCCCTCGGTGGTGTCGTCGGCATGGTGATGCAGGCGGCGGGCCTGGGCAAGGCGAGGACCAAGCCCGCGCGTACGGCCCGTGAGACCGTGGGCGCCGAGGGCTGAGCATCCCGTAGACCTGGTGAGAGGCGGTTCCGGCGCAGCTGCCGGGGCCGCCTCTCCCGCGTACGGGCGTTCCGGGCGGGTGAGGGGCACAATGCGTGGGGTGAACGCCGAATCCCAGCGGGTGACACAGAGCGCGGAACCCGGAGCGGGCGCCGCACTGCGGCGGCTCGCCGTACCCGGTGGGGTGCTCGCGGCCGTCGTCGGCGCCTTCGCCTACGTCGGGGCCGTCGACCCCAACCAGCCAGGGCACTACCCCGTCTGCCCGCTGCTGCGGCTCACGGGCGTGTACTGCCCCGGATGCGGCGGTCTGCGCAGTGCGCACGCCTTCGTGCACGGGGACTTCGCGGCGGCGCTCACGGACAACGCGCTCGCCGTCGTGGCGTTTCTGGGCTTCGTGACGGTGTGGGCCGTATGGGTGGTCCGGTCGGTGCGCGGGCGCCCGCCGCGGGTCGAACCGGGGCCAGTCCACCTGTGGACCATCGGCACGTTGGTGCTGGTCTTCACGGTTGTCCGGAACCTGCCCTTCGGTGGCTGGCTGCACCCTTGATCAAATGACAAAGGTCCAGGTAGTGGGACCGGCGTCAACCGGATGCGAGGTCTACGCCTTCCTCCGGATACCATCGCAGTGAGGGGTCTGACACGTCGCAACCGTCCGAGGCGGTGAACCCGGGTCAGCTGCTCAACCGCTTCAGCTCTTCACCGCAGGAAGGGGGCCGCTCGCGTGAGTGTGCTCGACGAGATCATCGACGGAGTCCGTGCCGACCTCGCGGAGCGGCAGGCGCGCGTCAGCCTCGACGAGCTCAAGGAGCGCGCGGCGAAGGCTCCGGCGGCCAAGGACGGCGTGGCGGCCCTGCGTGGTGACGGCGTCAAGGTCATCTGCGAGGTCAAGCGCTCCAGCCCGTCCAAGGGCGCGCTCGCCGCGATCGCCGACCCGGCCGGGCTCGCCGCGGACTACGAAGCGGGCGGTGCGGCCGTCATCTCGGTCCTCACCGAGCAACGCCGCTTCGGCGGTTCGCTGGCCGACCTGGAGGCCGTCCGCGCCAGGGTCGACATCCCCGTACTGCGCAAGGACTTCATCGTCACGTCGTACCAGCTGTGGGAGGCCCGCGCGTACGGCGCCGACCTCGTGCTGCTGATCGTGGCCGCCCTCGACCAGCCCGCCCTGGAGTCCCTCATCGAGCGCGCGGAGTCCATCGGGCTCACCCCGCTCGTCGAGGTGCACGACGAGGACGAGGCGGAGCGGGCCGTGGAGGCCGGCGCGAAGGTCATCGGCGTCAACGCGCGCAATCTCAAGGACCTGAAGGTGGACCGCTCCACCTTCGAGCGCGTCGCCCCCGAGATCCCGGCCGGCATCGTCAAGATCGCCGAGTCCGGCGTCCGTGGGCCGCACGACCTCATCGCGTACGCCAACGCAGGCGCCGACGCGGTCCTGGTGGGCGAGTCGCTCGTCACCGGCCGCGACCCCAAGACGGCCGTCTCCGACCTCGTCGCCGCGGGCGCCCACCCCGCCCTGCGGCACGGACGGGGCTGACACCCCGATGCCCGCCTCGCCCCACGCCGACGCCACCTCCCGTCCGGGCCTGCGCCCCGACGGGGGTTCGGCGTGTGTGGGGTCGGCCGCACCGCTCCCGGACCGGGGTGACTCGTACGTCGGGCGTCCCGGCCAGGGGGTCGCTGTGCAGCTCCTGAGCCGCAGCGACTCGTATGCCATACGCCCCTGTGTGCGGTCCGCCGCGCCGCTCCCGGTCGCCACGGCGGCCCGGGACGCCTACGCCCGCCTCGCCCGAGGCTGCCGCCCGCGCGGGTGCCGGGCGCCCGCACGCCGCGTCCACGGACGCCGCGTTCGCTATGTCATCGGCGATGAGCCGGGCCAGGTCAACGGCATGCGATGGCGCCTCGCGCCCGCACGCTGACGCCGTCCCCGACGCCGGTTCCACCCTCCGGGTGAACTGAGCTGACCTGGACCCGGCACGGCCGGTCCATGCCGGTGGGCCTTCTGTCCCTGCGGCGGGAGGCGCTCCGGCTCTGCCGACCGGCTCGGGCTTCGCCCGTCACCGATCGGTGGTTCCGGGCCGGCTCGGCACCGCCGACCACCGTCATCCGGCTTCTCGCCGTCGCGGCGGAGAGAACCCCCTTGGGGTTTGTGCTGGGGCACCCATCCCCGGTATGGCCGGGTGGGTGGGAAAGCAGGCGGTGCCGCCGGCGGGATCGGCCGGTCCGGGAAAGGCGTTCCTCAGTGAGGCCCCTTGCCGGAGGCGTGCGTGCCTACGTGATCGATAACGTGAATCCCTGTCCAACCTGTAACCGGGGCCGACGCCCCTGCGAGGTAGCCGCATGCCCAGCGAGTTCTTCATTCCCGACCCCGAGGGTCAAGTTCCCAGCGCCGAGGGGTACTTCGGCGCGTACGGCGGCAAGTTCATCCCGGAGGCGCTGGTCGCCGCCGTGGACGAGGTCGCCGTCGAGTACGACAAGGCGAAGTCGGATCCCGAGTTCGCGCGTGAGCTCGACGATCTGCTCGTCCACTACACCGGGCGCCCCAGTGCGCTGACCGAGGTACCGCGGTTCGCCGAACACGCCGGTGGGGCACGGGTGTTCCTCAAGCGGGAAGACCTCAACCACACCGGATCCCACAAGATCAACAACGTCCTCGGGCAGGCCCTGCTCACTCGGAGGATGGGCAAGACGCGCGTCATCGCGGAGACCGGAGCGGGCCAGCACGGCGTCGCCACCGCCACCGCCTGCGCACTCTTCGGCCTCGAATGCACCATCTACATGGGTGAGATCGACACCCAGCGGCAGGCCCTCAACGTCGCGCGCATGCGCATGCTGGGCGCCGAGGTCATCGCCGTGAAGTCCGGCAGCCGCACCCTCAAGGACGCCATCAACGAGGCCTTCCGCGACTGGGTCGCCAACGTCGACCACACCCACTACCTGTTCGGGACCGTGGCCGGGCCGCACCCCTTCCCCGCCATGGTCCGCGACTTCCACCGGGTCATCGGGGTCGAGGCGCGGAGGCAGATCCTGGAGCGCGCCGGACGGCTCCCCGACGCCGCCGTCGCCTGCGTGGGCGGTGGCTCCAACGCCATCGGGCTCTTCCACGCCTTCATCCCCGACAGCGGCGTACGACTGATCGGCTGCGAGCCCGCCGGGCACGGCATCGAGACCGGTGAGCACGCGGCCACGCTGACCGCCGGTGAGCCGGGCATCCTGCACGGCTCGCGGTCCTACGTCCTCCAGGACGAGGAAGGGCAGATCACCGAGCCCTACTCCATCTCGGCCGGACTCGACTACCCGGGCATCGGGCCCGAGCACTCCTACCTCAAGGACAGCGGCCGCGGCGAGTACCGCGCGGTCACCGACGACGCGGCGATGCAGGCCCTGCGCCTGCTCTCCCGCAGCGAGGGCATCATCCCGGCGATCGAGAGCGCGCACGCGCTGGCCGGAGCCCTGGAGGTCGGCAAGGAGCTGGGCCCGGACGGCCTGATCCTCATCAACCTGTCCGGCCGCGGCGACAAGGACATGGACACGGCCGCCCGCTACTTCGGCCTGTACGACACCGACGCCGAGGTCGCCGCCAACGCGGCCGACACCGCCGAGATCGAGGGGGACGCCAAGTGAGCGGCAACATCCAGCTGTTGAGCGACACCCTCGCCCGCGCCAGGGCGGAAGGGCGGGCCGCCCTCATCGCGTACCTGCCGGCGGGGTTCCCCACCGTCGACGGCGGGATCGACGCCATCAAGGCCGTCTTCGACGGGGGCGCCGACGTCGTCGAGGTCGGGCTGCCGCACAGCGATCCCGTCCTCGACGGCCCCGTCATCCAGACGGCCGACGACATCGCCCTGCGCGGCGGAGTCAAGATCGCCGATGTGATGCGGACGGTCCGGGAGACGCAGGAGGCCACCGGCAAGCCGGTGCTCGTGATGACGTACTGGAATCCGATCGACCGCTACGGCGTCGAGCGCTTCACCGCCGAACTGGCCGAAGCGGGCGGCGCCGGGTGCATCCTGCCGGACCTGCCGGTGCAGGAGTCGGCGCTGTGGAGGGAGCACGCCGAGAAGCACGGGCTCGCGACCGTCTTCGTCGTCGCGCCCAGCAGCAAGGACGCCCGGCTCACCGAGATCACCGCGGCGGGCTCCGGCTTCGTGTACGCGGCCTCGCTGATGGGCGTCACGGGTACCCGTGCGTCGGTGGGCGCGCAGGCGCAGGACCTGGTGCGGCGCACCAAGGCCACCACCGAGCTGCCCGTCTGCGTCGGCCTCGGCGTCTCCAGCGCCGAACAGGCCGCCGAGGTGGCCGGCTTCGCCGACGGTGTGATCGTCGGATCCGCCTTCGTGAAGCGGATGCTGGACGCGCCCGACGAGCGGGCCGGCCTGGAAGCCGTACGAGCGCTCGCCGCCGACCTTGCGAAGGGTGTGCGAGGAGCGCTGTAACAGACAGTGCATATCTGTAGGTAACGGACAATCCGCTCACTCGAACGGGTGGACCTGGGGCCGGGGGGGGGGGGGGGGGGGGCCCCCGGGGGTTTTGCGGGTGTGTGGGGGGAGTAACGGGAGGGGAATAGGACCCCCCCCCCGCGGGGGGGGGCCGCGGGAGCGCAGAAGAAAACCACG
>NZ_JBHXMF010000068.1:0-2049 GCF_042721055.1 Streptomyces sp. NPDC058470 | reverse complement strand
GCGCGCTGCGCCTCCCCGGTTCGTTCTGCCGGATGTGAGCGAGAAGAACCGTGACGGAAAGCGCACCGCCCGCGAGCGGCTGGCGGCCGAGCGAGAGAAGCAGAAGACCACGGAGAAGCGCCGTCGCGCGCTGATCGTGGGGGCTTCGGTGGTCTGTGTCCTTGGCCTGGCCGCGGTGGTGGGCGTCGTGGCCGCCAACTCCGGCAAGGACAAGAAGAGCGACGCCTCCGGCCCGGTCGTGACGCCCTCGGGCGCGACCGGCAAGGACGGCCTCGCGATCCCCGTCGGCAAGGACAGCGCCAAGTCGACCCTCACGGTGTGGGAGGACTTCCGCTGCCCGGCGTGCAAGTCCTTCGAGAGCGCCTACCGCTCGACCATCCACGAACTGGTCGACGCCGGACAGCTGAAGGTCGAGTACCACCTCGTCACCATCATCGACGGGAACATGGGAGGCAGCGGCTCCCGCAAGGCCGCCAACGCCGCGGCCTGCGCCCAGGACGCCGCAAAGTTCACCGCGTACCACGACGTGCTCTACGAGAACCAGCCCGCCGAGACCGACGACGCGTTCGCCGGCAACAGCAAGCTCATCGAGCTGGCGGGCAAGGTCGACGGCCTGGACACGGCTGCGTTCCAGAAGTGTGTCGACGACGGCACGCACGACAGTTGGGTCGTGAAGTCGAACGACGCCTTCGGGACCAGTGGTTTCACCGGTACGCCGACGGTGCTGCTCGGCGGCACGAACATCTACGCGGACCAGTCGATGACCCCGGCGAAGCTGAAGCAGATGGTGGAGGCGGCGAACAAGGGCTGACGCCTTTCCGGGCGAGGGTGCCCGCGGAAGGGCATCAGCCCTTGCTGGGCGCGGGCGCCCCCGGTTTTTCGCAGGCCGGGGGCACCGCCCGTTATGGAGCCGTTGCCGGGCTGCCTGCCGTGGGCCGCGTCCGGCACGGTAGCGTCGACCCTGCCATGGAAATTGCCTACATTCCCAGTCCGTCGCAGGGTGTGCTGCATCTCGGCCCCATTCCGCTGCGCGGCTACGCGTTCTGCATCATCATCGGCGTCTTCGTAGCCGTCTGGCTCGGCAACAAACGCTGGATCGCCCGCGGCGGGCGGCCCGGCACGACGGCCGACATCGCGGTCTGGGCCGTGCCGTTCGGCCTGGTCGGCGGTCGCCTCTACCACGTGATCACGGACTACGAGCTGTACTTCAGCGAGGGCCGCGACTGGGTGGACGCCTTCAAGATCTGGCAGGGCGGGCTCGGCATCTGGGGCGCGATCGCACTCGGTGCGGTGGGCGCGTGGATCGGCTGTCGCCGACGCGGAATCCCGCTGCCCGCCTGGGCCGACGCGCTCGCTCCCGGCATCGTCTTCGCGCAGGCCATCGGGCGCTGGGGCAACTGGTTCAACCAGGAGCTGTACGGCAAGGAGACGGACCTCCCCTGGGCGCTGAAGATCACGTCCGCGGCGGACGGCCGGGTGCCGGGTCTCTACCAGCCGACGTTCCTTTACGAGTCCCTGTGGTGCGTCGGTGTCGGCTTCCTCGTCATCTGGGCGGACCGCCGCTTCAAGCTCGGGCACGGGCGGGCGTTCGCGCTGTACGTCGCCGCGTACTGCGTCGGCCGTTTCTGGATCGAGTACCTGCGCGTCGACGAGGCCCACCACATCCTGGGCATGCGTCTCAACAACTGGACCGCGATCGTGGTGTTCATCCTCGCGGTCGTCTACCTCGTGCTGTCGGCACGGATGCGGCCGCGGCGCGAGGAGGTCGTGGAGCCGCTCGGTCCCGGTGAGGGAGACGATGCGGCTGCGGTCGACGGGGGTCCCGTCGACCTTGAGAAGGCCGAGTCCGAGTCCGAGCCTGTGGACGCGGATGCGGAGCCGGCTGATGCCGAGGTTGTGGAGTCCGACGGCTCCCCGGAGTCCGACGAGTCCCGTGAGTCCTCGGCTGACGAGGCCGAGTCGGCCAAGAAGAGCTGACGGTTTGTAGGACGACGGAGAGGGCGCCGAATCTGATTCGGCGCCCTCTCCGTCGTGCGGGCGATGGGTTCC
>NZ_JBHXMF010000067.1:0-48555 GCF_042721055.1 Streptomyces sp. NPDC058470 | reverse complement strand
GTCCCGGAAGGCGCCGCGCGGATCAACGCGAAACCGGGACTCACGACTTACAGCTGCGTCCGCGTCCGCTCCGTCAGTCCGTACGTCGACGCGATGGAGTTCCACAGCTTCGCGGCCTTCTCCTTCGCCGCGCTCGCCGTGCCGCTGTCCTTGTTGCCCGCCTGGCTCTCGCCCGTTCCGACGGCCCGGTCGTCCTTGCAGCCCTTCTTGCCGGCTGCCTGGTCGGCCCAGGCGGCGTAGTGGTTGTCGGCCGACTCGGAGGCCTTCCAGCCGTTGGTGAGCTGGGTCGTCAGCTCGGCGTGGTTCGGGAGCTGGTCCAGCGTGAGGGCGTCGAGCCGGGTGACCAGCTCGCCCCGCTGACCGGCCGCGTCCCGCAGATCACTGGCCGCCTGGCCGAGGTTCTTGCACGCCGTCACGTCCGCCACGGCGTTGATCACCGAGTCGCGGCTGGCATTGGCGTCCGCGAGAAGCTTGTCCAGCTCGACGGCCTGCGCCTTGGCCGTGTCGGTGGACGCCGACGCCGAGCCCTCGGCGGCGGGAGCCGTCGCCGACACGGTCGCACTGTCGTCTCCGCTGTCGTCGCCTCCGCCGCTGCTGAGCATGGCGCCGGCACCGATGCCGAGCACGGCGATGCCGATACCGACCGCGGCGATCAGGGGGACACGCGAACCGCTGCGCCCCCCGCCACCGCCGTCATTCGCGCCCGAACGCCGTGCGGCGGCTCGCCCGCCCGGCGCTCCTGGCCCACCCGGGGCTTGCGCACCGTACGCGCCGGGAGCCTGCGCCCCGTACGGCGCGCGAGCCCCCTGCGGGGCCTGTGCGCCGTGCGGCGCCGACGGGTCGAACCGCGGCAACTGCTGCGTCCCCGGGGGCCCTTCGGGCTCGCTGCGGAACAGGTTGTCGAACTCGGCCGGTGGCTGCCGGTCCTCCGGCTCGCCCGGACTCATCCCGTAGGACGGCCCGCTCGGCTGGGCGGGAACGGGAGCGATGTACTGCGTGGCCTGAGCGTCCGGGTACTCGGCGGGAGGCAACGATCCTGTGCCGCCCTGCGACTGCCGCCCCAGGAACTGGGTGGCGCCGGCGTGCACCTCAGGAGGCAGCGCCCCCGGGCCCACCGGGGGGATGAACTGGGTGGCACCCTCGTCGGGCACGGAGTGCGCGGAGGGTGCGGAGGGTGCGGGCGGGATGTGCGGTATGTACTGCGTCGCACCGTCGGCGCCGACCGGAGCGGGTGGAATGTGCGGTATGTACTGCGTCGCGCCTTCGTCGGCGACAGGCGGAAGTGGCGCACCCGCCGCCATCCCCACGCCCACACCCTCCGGCGGCAACGGCTGCGCGGCGGACGGCAAAGGCGACGCGGGCGAGGGCGGGGCGGCACCGTATGCCGCGGCACCGTGATGACCCTCGTACGACGCGACGCCGTGATGACCCTCGTACGACGGAGTGGACGCGCCCCCGTACGACGGAGCCTGGGCGCCCCCGTACGACGCACCCTCCGGCGGCAGTGGCCCGGCCCCGGGCGCCGGCTGCGGCGTGAAGCCCTGCGGCTGCTGAGCCCCCTGCGAACCCGGCAGCTCCTGATCCCCGTACCCACCAGGACCGGGCGGTACGTCCGGCAGTGGCCGCTGCTGGGCCGGGCTGTCGCCCCAGCCCGGCCTCGGTTCCGGCGGAGTCCAGCCCTGGGGGGCCTCGGGAGTGCCCCAGTCCGGGGCAGGCGGCTGGGCGGCTCCCCAGGTCTGGGTACCGTTCATCGGCGCTCCCCAGCCCTGATCCGGCGGCGGGGCGGGCGCGGCCTGCTGCTCGGGACCCCACGGCCGGTCCCAGGCCTGGCCGCCCGCCGGGGCCGTACGGTCGCCCGTCGTACCTGGCAGCAGGGGCGCACCGCCGTCGGAGGGCAGCACGATGCCTTCGCGCGCGGGTCGCGGCGAGGGGTCTTCGCCCTGTCCACTCTGCGTCACCGGGACTCCTACGAATGGGGGACCTTCGGAATCATCGGCTCACGCTACCGGGTCCCCACAACCCGGTGCCACGCAGCACAGAATGAGACCTCCACCCCTGTGACCGCGGTAACAAAACCGCTCCCTTTCTGCTGTATGTTCCTCTCCCCGCAACTCCCTTGATCGTTTCCTCTGCGTTCACGCCCCGGACCGGCGAGCGTTCACGCCGCCGCCCGCAACTCCATCCGCGCCCCGAACTCCCGTACCACCGGCTCGTCCTGATACGGCTCCAGGCGCTGCTGGAAGTCCTCCAGGTACTCGGCGCCCCGGTTGGAGCGCAGCGTGCCGAGCAACTCGACGGCGCGCAGCCCGGTGTGGCACGCCTGTTCGATCTCGCGCTGCTGGACCTGCGCGGTGGCCAGCAGTACGTAGCCGATCGCGCGCCGCCGGGCCTTCGACTCGGGAAGCCCGGCAAGGGACTCCTCCGCGCAGCGCGCGGCGGCCTCCGCCTGTCCGAGGTCCCGATGGCAGTGCGCCAACTCGTCGGCCAGATAGGCCTCGTCGAAGTGCACGATCCATGTCGGATCGTCCCCGGCGGCCGAGTCGGCCGCCTCCAGTGCGCTGAGGGCCCGTCCCGACGCCGCCTGGGCGGCGCGCGCATCACCCAGTAGCGCGTGCCCGCGCGCCTCAGCGGCGTGGAACATCGACTCCGCGCGCGGAGTCACCCGCCCTCGCGCCCCCTCCTGCGCCGCGCGCGCCAACTGCGCGATCTCACGCGGGTTTCCGAGCTGAGCCGCCAGGTGACTCATGGACGCGGCCAGTACGTAACCGCCGTATCCCCGGTCCCCGGCCGCCTGGGCGAGCCGCAGCGCCTGGATGTAGTAGCGCTGGGCCAGGCCCGGCTGGCCGGTGTCGATGGCCATGTAGCCCGCGAGTTCCGTCAACCGGGCCACCGCGGCGAACAGTTCGCGCCCGACCGCCTCCCGGTAGGAGCCCGCGAGCAGCCCGGAGACCACGCTGTTCAGATAGTGGACGACGACCGGGCGTACATGCCCGCTGCCGTACTGGTGGTCCAGGTCCACCAGCGCCTGCGTCATCGCGCGGACCGCCTCGACATCCGAGACCCCGACCCGCGGGCCGGCCGAACGCGCCACCTGGGAGTCCGGTGAGGAGATCAGCCAGTCGCGGCTGGGCTCGACGAGCGCGGAGGCGGCGACGGACGAGCCGGAGAGGAAGTCCCTGCGGCCGACATCACTGCGCCACAGTTCGCAGACCTGCTCGATGGCTCCCAGGACGGTCGGCGAGAACTGGAGACCGACGCCGGACGCGAGGTTCTTGCCGTTCGCCATGCCGATCTCGTCGATCGTGACCGTCCGCCCCAGCTTGCGGCCGAGCGCCTCGGCGATGATCGCCGGAGCCCGTCCACGCGGCTGCTGTCCACGCAGCCAGCGCGCCACGGACGTCTTGTCGTACCGCAGGTCGAGACCGTGCTCCGCGCCACACATGTTGACCCTGCGGGCCAGCCCGGCGTTCGAGCAACCGGCTTCCTGGATGAGCGCCTGCAGTCGTTCGTTCGGCTGCCGCGCGACGAGCGGCCTTGCGGCCATTGGCGTACCCCCTGTGACTGTGCTGCGGTGCCTGCCCACGCACCGAGTTGACGTGTCCTCAGCGGCCGAACTCAGGAAGGAAACAACGAAAGAAGCAGAACCAGCGAAGGAACAGGAACAACGAAAGAACTCGGCCATGAAGATCAATGCCCCGCAGACACAGTGAAGATGCGAGACATGTGAGGATTGCCGGGGTAAAGGCGGCGCCCAGCCCCTCACGTGGTTACCCAGCCCCCGCCGCCCTTCCCCCTGCGCGCCCCCACCCGTGCATCCATGCGCCCCACATGCGGAATCGATGCCCCTCCCCCGCGCGCGCGTCCCCCGTAACCCGAGGTGGACGCGGGAGTTGTGTTCCACGTGGACGAGACCATCGCAGGCACCGAGACCGCCCAGATCCCCCAGCAGCGCGGCGAATCGCTGCAGGACACCGCCGTGCGCTATGCCGAGGAGCGCCACTGGGACGTGTTCCCCGGCACCTGGCTGGAAGCCGTCGACGGGGTGCATCACTGCTCCTGCGGCGAGGCGGCGTGCCCCACGCCCGGCGCGCACCCGACGCGTGAGGACTGGGCGACGCAGGCCACGGGCAGTGCGACCGTCGCGCGCCGGCTGTGGGCCAAGCACCCCACGGCGTCGATCCTGCTGCCCACCGGGCGTACGTTCGACGCGATCGACGTGCCCGAGACCGCCGGGTTCCTCGCCCTCGCCCGGATGGAACGCATGGAGCTGACCCTCGGGCCCGTCACCTGCACCCCGGACCGGCGCATGCACTTCTTCGTGCTTCCGGGTGCCGCCGCGAAGGTCCCCGACCTGGTGCGGAAGGCGGGCTGGCCGCCCGCGTCCCTCGACCTGGTCACCCTGGGCGAGGGAGCGTATGTTGCGGCGCCGCCTACACGGTTCGGGTCGCGGGGGGCGGTGCAGTGGGCCTGCCGGCCCACGCCCGCGAACCGGTGGCTGCCCGATGCGGAGGAGTTGATCTCGCCGCTCGCCTACGCCTGCGGGCGAGAAGGGCGCCGATAGCTCCCGCGGGTCGTTCTTCGGCTGCGGGTCCGCTGTGGCTGGTCGCGCCCCGCGGCGGAGCCGCATGAAGGCAGAGCCCCGCGCCCCTAACAAGCGGCTGGTTGCCCCTTAGGGTGCTCCCATGACCCAGGGAGCAGAGGCCGCCACCGTCCCCGCCGTACGTGTGCGGGGGCTCTGGAAGCGGTTCGGGGAGCAGGTCGCTGTCGCCGGGATCGATCTGGAGCTGCCGGCGGGGCAGTTCATCGGGCTCGTCGGGCCGAACGGAGCCGGGAAGACCACCACCCTCTCGATGGTGACCGGGCTGCTCAGGCCCGACCAGGGCACCGTCGAGGTCGTCGGGCGCGACGTGTGGCGCGACCCGGCGGAGGTGAAGGCGCGGATCGGCGTCCTGCCCGAGGGACTCCGGCTCTTCGAGCGGCTCTCCGGGCGCGAACTCCTCGGCTACACCGGCCGCTTGCGGGGCCTGCCGGGCGCCGAGGTCGACAAACGCGCCACTCAGCTCCTCGACGTACTCGACCTCGCGGGCGCCCAGCACAAACTCGTCGTCGACTACTCCACGGGCATGCGCAAGAAGATCGGCCTGGCCTGCGCTCTCCTCCACAACCCCGAAGTCCTCTTCCTCGACGAACCGTTCGAGGGCGTCGACCCGGTCTCCGCGCAGACCATCCGCGGCGTCCTGGAGCGGTACACGGGTTCGGGCGCCACCGTCGTCTTCTCCTCCCACGTCATGGAACTGGTCGAGTCGCTGTGCGACTGGGTCGCCGTCATGGCCGCGGGGCGGATCCGCGCACACGGCCCCCTCGCGGACGTACGCGGCAGCGCCCCCTCCCTCCAACAGGCCTTCCTGGAACTCGTCGGCGCGAACGGCCGCGCCGCCGGCGCCGACCTGGACTGGCTGGGCGGTGGCGCACGATGAGCACCAGTGTCGGTGTCTCCGCCGCGTCGATCACCCCCATCGTCGTACGCCTGAAGCTGTCGCTCCTGCGCAACGGGCTGCGGCAGTCGGCCGGACGACGGGCGGCGTACGTCGCCTCCGCCGTCCTGGTCCTCCTCTTCGCCGCCCTCCAACTGCTCGGCCTGATCGCCCTGCGCGGCAACGCACACGCCACCGCCCTCGCCGTACTGCTCGTGGCGCTCCTGGCGCTCGGCTGGACCGTGATGCCGCTGTTCTTCGCCAGCGGCGACGAGACGCTCGACCCGACCCGTCTGGTGATGCTGCCGCTGCGGCCACGCCCGCTGGTACGGGCGCTGCTCGCGTCCTCACTCGTCGGTATCGGGCCGCTGTTCACGCTGTGCCTGCTCGTCGGATCCGTGATCGCGGTAGCGCACGGTACGGCGGCGTACGTCACCGGCGTCCTCGCCGTGGTCCTCGGGCTCCTGGTCTGCGTGGCCCTCGCGCGCGCCGTCGCCGCCGCCAACATCCGCCTGCTGACCAGCCGCAGGGGCCGCGACCTCGCGGTGCTGAGCGGCCTGGTCATCGCGGTCGGCGCACAGGTGGTCAACTTCGGTGCGCAGCGGCTCAACTCGTCCGGCGGGCTCTCGGAGCTCCACGCACTGGGCGATGTGCTGAGCTGGCTGCCGCCCGCCTCCGCGATCGGCGCGGTGCACTCGGTGAGCGAGGGGTCGTACGGGATCGGGGTCGTCCAACTTGCCTTGAGCGCGGCCGCGTTGGCGGGGCTGCTGGCGCTCTGGACCCACCACCTGACCCGGCTGATGACCTCACCGGACGGGTCGACCCTCCAGGCGGCCGAGCCTGCGGCGCGGGAACGGGGATCCTCGGGCCTGAGCCGACTGCTGCCGGCCGGCCGCACCGGGACCGTCATGGAACGCAGCCTTCGGTACGTGTGGCGCGACCCGAAGACCAAGGCGGCCTGGGTGACCTCACTCGCCATCGGGCTGATCGTGCCCGTGTTCAACGCCCTGCAGGGCACCGGCTCCATCTACTTCGCCTGCTTCGCCGCCGGAATGCTCGGGATCCAGATGTACAACCAGTTCGGGCAGGACACGTCCGCGTTCTGGATGGTCGCGATGACGATCTCGTCCACGCGCGACGCATACGTCGAACTGCGCGGGCGCGCGCTGGCACTGCTGCTCATCACCCTCCCGTACGCGACCCTCGTGACCGTCCTGACGACCGCGCTGCTCGGCGACTGGCCCAGACTGCCCGAGGCGCTCGGCCTCTCCTTCGCCCTGCTCGGCGCGATGCTGGCGACCGGCGCGTGGTCGTCGGCCCGCTTCCCCTACTCGATACCCCAGGAGGGCTACAAGAACGTGGCCCCCGGGCAGGCCGGGCTCGCCTGGATCGCGATCTTCGGCGGAATGGTCGCGGCGGCCCTGCTGTGCGCCCCCGTCATCGCCCTGACGATCTGGCTGAACGTGTCCGCGGACGGGAACGAGTGGACCTGGCTGCTGCTGCCGTTCGGCGCCGCCTACGGGGCCCTGATCACGGCGGCAGGGCTGCGGATGGCGGCGCCGCGGACGGCCGGGCGGCTGCCGGAGATCCTGACGGCGGTCAGCAAGGGCTGACCGCCGGAGGTCAAGGAGCAGAGGTGGGTACCGGCTAGCCGGTGAGGACCCCGTCCAGGAACGGTTCGATCGCCCCGCGCCAGGCGTCCGGCTGGTCGTAGTGCACGAGGTGGCCCGCGTCGGCCACCTCCGCGTACTGGCCGTTCGGCAGGACCCGCACCATCTCCTGGGACTCGGCCCGGCCGAGCTCGCCGTCGAGACCTCGTACGACCAGGGCGGGGCACCTGACCTGGGTGAGTTCCTCCCAGTGGGCGTCGTACACCCAGGTCTGGCGGGACTTGAGCATCTGCGCGGGTTCGAAGACCGGACGCCAGCCGTCGCCGGACTCGTGCATCACCTCGGCGTAGAACTCGCCGCGGGACGGGTTGGGGCGCTCCACCCAGGGGTCGTCCTCGCCGAACCACTTGCGTACGTCGGCGAGCGTGGCGAAGGGGACGGGCCAGGCCTTGAACCAGTCCTCCCACTCGCGCTGCGAGGCGGCGCCCAGCGCCGACGCGCGCATGTCGCAGATGATCAGGCCGCAGACGAGATCGGGGCGCTTGGCGGCGAGCTGCCAGGCGGTCAGCGCGCCCATGGCGTGACCGATGAGGACGGCCGGGGCGAGGCCGAGCTGTTCGAGAGCGGCCTCGGCGTCCTCGACGTAGGCCTCGCGGGTGTAGGCGGCCTCGGGCGGCTTGTCGCTCTGGCCGTGGCCCCGCTGGTCGAGGGCGACGGCGCGGTGCCGTTCGGAGAGCCAGCGGGCGGTCGAGGCCCAGTGGGAGGCGCGGCCCATGAGGCCGTGCAGTAAGAGCACGCCGGGCGCGCGGGGGGCCTCCTCGTGCCCGGCTCCGATCCCGATCCCGGCCGCGGTCTCAGTCCCGGCTCCGATCCCGGCCGCGGTCGCGGTCTCGGTCCCGATCTCGGCCGCAGTCCCGGTCCCGGCCCCGGTCCCGATCTCGGACCTGGGAGGGGCGATCCTGGGAGGGCCGGTCCTGGAGGGATCCGCCTTGGGCTTGGGAGGATCGGCGAACTCCCAGGCGGCCAGGCGTACGCCCCCCGCTCCCGTCACGTCGATGCGCCGCACCACAGGTAATGGCACCCCCCTAGCTCGCTCGGACCGCCTCGCTCCCGCTCGAGCCGACCGGTCCACTCGTACCGATTCCTACCGCTGTCGTACCGCTGCTCCTGCTGCTTCTACTGCCCGCCGGCACTGGATTGCCGCCCGGCTGGTGCTGATTGTTACCGGTTGCCGCTGACTGATGATGTACGTGTCCCCCTGGTACCGCGCCTACGCCGTCACGTTATCGAATGAGGATTCGAGAACACCCTTCTCGGGCGCAACACCCCTCATTCGAGTGACCGGCCTCAAGGATTGACCGCCGCCACCAAGGGGAGATCTTCAACGGGGGGCGGGCCGCTCGGGGAAGCCGGTCCGAAGGGAATGACCCTGGGAGCTCGGGGCTCCGGGTCAGCACAGGGGAGGACAGGCCCCGGCGCCATGCGGTGCCGGGGCCCTCTCCACGTCTGCGGCACATCCTTCCGCCCCCTCCCCGACCGCGCACCGTCGCTCTCGGACACGGTCAAGAGCCCTCAGGTCATATGCCTCACGCGACAGCCTCGCACGCAAATGGCCCCAGCGCTGCGATTCCGCGCACTGAATCTTGGTTTCGGTGAGGTCACGCGGGCATCACAACTGCCTCTGTGGCCGCGGTAGTTGACACGCCAATGCCGGGCGGCGAACTCCGGGTGCCGGGGCGCGCGCCCTGCGCCAGGCACCTCAGCACTCTGCGCCAAACCCTTCAGCGCTCGGCAACAAGCACGTCAGCGCTCGGCGGCAAACACCTCAGCGCTCAGCAACGAACACGTCAGCGCTCGGCGGCAAACACCTCAGCGCTCAGCAACAGGCACCTCAGCGCATGGCGACGAGCACCTCAGCGCTCAGCAACAAGCACCTCAGCGCTTGGCGACGAACACGTGGGAGGCGACTTCCGCCTCCAGCTCCGCGGCCTCGCCGCCGCTGCCCACCAGGACCCCGCCCGCGGACTCCGTCACACTCACGACAGAACCGGGCTGCACGCCTGCCCGCCGCAGCGTGTACATCAACTGCGCGTCCGTCTGGATCGGCTCGCCGATACGCCGTACGACCACGGTCTTGCCGTCGACACCCGGGTCAAGCTCCGCCAGCGACACCATGCCCTCGTCCAGGAACGGATCGGCGCTGTCCTTCTCGCCCAGCTCCTCCAGACCCGGAATCGGGTTGCCGTACGGCGACTCCGTCGGGTGGCGCAGAAGCTCCAGAACCCGGCGCTCCACCGCCTCGCTCATCACGTGCTCCCAGCGACAGGCCTCGGCGTGCACCTGCTCCCACTCCAGACCGATCACGTCGACGAGGAGACACTCCGCGAGCCGGTGCTTGCGCATCACACGCGTGGCGAGCTGCCGCCCCTCGCCGGTGAGCTCCAGATGCCGGTCGCTGGCCACCGCCACCAGACCGTCGCGCTCCATCCGCGCCACCGTCTGGCTGACCGTCGGCCCGCTCTGGTCCAGCCGCTCCGCGATCCGGGCGCGCATGGGGACGACGCCTTCCTCCTCCAGCTCGAGGATGGTGCGGAGATACATCTCCGTGGTGTCGATCAGTCCGGACATGTGTGCCCCTCGATTAGCTTGCCGGAGGCTCGGTGGCTCACCGGCTTGTGCGCTGGCCCTGGAGTCAATTCTGACGCATACCACTGACAAGCGTGCCTCGCCGGTGGAACCACCTGGTTTCAAGTGCCTACGAGCACCTCCGGGCGGCACGGGCCCGGAGGCGAAAACTCCGTATCCGGAGGCGAGAACCCCGTATCCGGGGGCACAGACCCGTATACCGAGGGGAGACCCGTATACGGGGGGAGAGAGACCCGTATACCGGGGGCGAAAACCTCGTATAAAAGCCCCTCGCCATACTGCCGACCGTATTGCCCGCCGTATCCCCTGCCGTATTGACAGCGCACTGGTCCAGACCGCACCGTGATCCGCGACGCGTCGACGCCGGCGCGACCGCGCGCGACTTCGAAGGGTCTCAGCCGATGAGCGAAGGCAAGCTGGCCGGGCAGTTCTTCGACGCCGCGATCGGCCTGCTCCAGCAGGTACGGGACGAGGACGCCGACGAGATCGAGGCGGCCGGAACGCTGATCGCCGACACCGTCGCCGCCGGCGGACGCCTCTTCGCGTTCGGCGCCGGACACTCCTCGCTCGCCGCCCAGGACGTCGTCTACCGCGCGGGCGGCCTCGCCCTGATGAACCTGCTCGTCGTACCGGGCGTCCTGGGCGTCGACGTCATGCCGGCGACCCTGGGCTCGGCCCTGGAACGGGTCGACGGCCTGGCGACCGTCGTCCTGGAGTCCAGCCCGGCGCGCTCCGGCGACCTCCTCGTGATCATCTCCCTCTCCGGCCGCAATGCGATGCCCGTCGAGATGGCCCTGAGCGCTCGCGCCCTGGGCCTCAAAGTCATCGGCGTGACCTCCGTCGCGTACACCACGGAGACGAAGTCCCGGCACACCTCGGGGACCTACCTCAAGGACCACTGCGACATCGTCCTCGACTCCAGGATCCCGGTCGGCGACGCCGAACTCACCCTGGACACCATCGAGGCCCCCTTCGCCCCCGCCTCCACGGTCGTCACCTCGGCCCTCCTCCAGGCCGTCATGGCCACCGCGGCGGGCGCCCTGGCCGCTCGCGGCATCGAGCCCCCGCTGCTGCGCTCGGGCAACGTGGACGGCGGCCCCGAGTGGAACAACCGGGTGATGACGGAGTACGGGGACCGGATCTTCTACCAGCAGTGAACCGGCGTTCTACGCGTACTGAGCCGGCGGGGGCATCCCGGGGGCCGCGGAGGCGGTAGGGGAAGCTCCCGCCCGTCAGCCGCGCCCCGCCCGGTCCCGCAGATCCTCCAGATCCAGCGCCATCGCGATCCGTACGGCCACGTCCTCCGCGTACGTCGCGTCAGCGCGCTCGAACTGGCTGCGCCCCGCGCCCCGCAGAAACGTCACGACGCCCAGCGTCCGGCCCCGGCTGCGCAGCACCGCGCACAGCGCGTGCACCGAATCCGCCGGCCACTGCCTCGTCACGGCCCACTCCCGGGCCCGCGCGGGCTCCGTCTCCCGCGCACTCGCGCGCACCGAGCCGGCCCGCTCCACACACTGCAAGGCCGGATGCCCGTCCGCATACCGCACCGGCAGCCCCGCCTTACCGCCCGGCATACTCGGCCCGGGCGCCCCGGAGGGCGTGGCGGCGGCCCGTACAAGCCGCACAGGCCCTTCGCCGTCCCCCACCGAACCCCCCGCCACCCGGTCGACCAGCGCGTGATCGGCGAACCCGGCGAGCGAGAAGTCCAGATGTACGGTGGCCGCCTCGGCCGGGTCCTCGCACTCGGCCGCCGCCCGCGCCGCCCGGTGCAACTGGTTGGCCCGGAACCGCAGCAGCGACGCCTCCTGCTCGGTCTGCTTGGCCTCGGTCACGTCCAGGAAGAGCCACCCCACGCCCAGCGGGACGGGTTCCTCGGTGAGCGGCGAGGCGAGTCGCAGGAAACCGCTCCGCCAGCACCGCCGCGTCTCGCCCTCCTGCGTCCGCACGCTCACCCACATCTCGGCGGGAGCGGGCGGCGCGCCCTCGGCCAGCACATGTGTAAGCGCGCTCTCCAGCTCCTCGACGCCCTGGGACAGCAACTCCCCCAGCGGCCGCCCGAGCACCGCCGTACGCCCGATCCCGAGCGCACGGGCCGCGTGCGCGTTCACGACGGCGGGGCGCAGATCCACGTCCACGAGGACCACACCCCAGCTCGCGTCCTCGAACAACGCCTCGCTCAGGGCGATGGACCGCTCCAGATCGATCTGCGCGTGCACCTCACTGAAGGCGCAGTACACCCCGGCGGGCTTCCCGTCGGGCCCGCGCACGGCAGCCGACTGGGTCCGTACGAGCACCCGCCCGCCGTCCTTGGTCAGCAGCGCGAACTCGTTCACCTGCCGGCCGGGCGCCTCCATGGCGGACAGCAGCCGC
Organism: Streptomyces sp. NPDC058470; assembly: GCF_042721055.1. Classification (NCBI taxonomy): domain Bacteria; kingdom Bacillati; phylum Actinomycetota; class Actinomycetes; order Kitasatosporales; family Streptomycetaceae; genus Streptomyces; species Streptomyces sp. NPDC058470. The sequence continues at coordinate 36,455 of NZ_JBHXMF010000067.1, read as the reverse complement.
CCCTCGACCTCCGCCGCGTCGGCGGTCCGCACGGCCCACCCGGCGAACCCCGGCCGCCCCACGGCCTCGGCGGCCGTCCAGCCCAGAATCCGCTCGGCCTCACGATTCCAGTGCGTCACGACGCCATCGGCGTCAAAGGCACACAGCGCCGCGTCCATCCCGTCGAGCAGCGCGGCAAGAAGATCCGAACCATCCCGCTCGGGCTCATCCGGCCCCAGCTCATCGGTGGTCCCACTACGCCGGGAAGCACTCACCTGGACCCCCTGCAGGCTGCGTCCGCACGTACGACGCGACAGTTCGCTCACTCACCCCCCATTCAACTCGAACGTGACCCAGCACACACCTGCTTCCCCAAAGATTGGACGAAATCGTTGTACACCACATTCCCGCGCCACCTGCTCCTGAGCTGCGGCTGCTGGGGTGGCCCAGATAGCACCAAGATCGGCTGCGCGTTCGGGAAATTGGAATTATTCGCACGGATGGGCGTTTTCGAGGGCGTTCGGCTCTCCACAGGCGCTTGATCGCTAGCGTCATATTCACGCTACGAAAGGAGGTCACTCGCTCCTCGGCCGCAAGCCGAAGCCTGTGCCGTGTGACGGACAGGCCGAGTGACCAGCCCAAGTCATCACGATCCGCAAGATCGGGGAGGTGCCCTCGATGACTACGTTTCCTGTGGGCCAGCAGACCCACCCTGGCGTGCTTCCTCAGCGCCAGGCTCTGGAATCCGTGGGAGCAGACACCCCTGGGAGCAGGGACGAAACGGCTCACGGACACCCTGCCACCGCGCGGGGCGCCGGCAGGGAACATGGGCGAGGGGAGACCGACGGGCACGGCACCAGAACCCGTCGGCGTCACGCCGAAACCGCCCCCTCGGGAGCGGAAACGGCAGAGAACGGGAACGGTGACGTTCCCCCGGACGAGCACACCTACGCGGGCGGCATCGGCGCAAGCAGGGTCTTCGTCCTGTCCAACGAGGGACAGCCCCTGATGCCCTGCCACCCCGCCCGCGCACGCGAACTCCTCCGCAAGGGGCGGGCCGTGGTCGCGCGACAGGTCCCCTTCACCATCCGACTGAGAGACCGCACGCTCGCCGAATCGGAAGTCGACGGCGTGCAGTTACGCATCGCCCCGGCTCCAAAGGCACAGGTCTCGCCCTCACCGACGAGAAGAAAGAGACCGACGGGCGCGGCGCCACCGCCACCGTCAGGCGCGGACTGGTCTCCATCGAACTCCAGCACCGGGGCCCCCAGATCCACATGAGCATGCAGCAGCGCGCCGGAAACCGAAACAGGCGACGCCCAGCCAACTGCCGCTACCGACAACCCCGTTCAGACAACCGCACCCACCCACAAGACTGGCTGCCTCCCTCGCTGCGCCATCGCGTCGACACGACTCTGTCCCTGGCGAAGCGCATGTGTCGATACGCACCCATCACCGAGATCCACGTAGAGCGCGCCGCCTTCGACACGCACTCCATGAGCGCGGGAAAGCCCCTCACCAGAGCCGAGTACCAACAGGGCACGCTCGCCGGAACCGAAGCCCGCGTCTACCTCCACGCCAAGTGGAACCGAGCCTGCGCCTACTGCGACGCAATCGGCGTACCGCTGAACATCGACCACCTCCGGCCCCGGAGCCGTGGCGGCTCCGGCCGCATCTCGAACCTCGTCCTCGCCTGCGTTCCCTGCAACCAGGCCAAAGGCAGCACGCCCGTCGCCGTCTTCCTGGCCGACCGGCCCGATCGCCTCGCGAAGATCCTTCAGCAGGCCAAGACGCCACTCCATGACGCCGCAGTCATGAACACGACCCGCTGGCGGCTCACAGCGGCCCTGGAACTGCTAGGCAGACCGATCCACACATGGTCGGGCGGCCGCACCAAGTGGAACCGCACGGCTATGGGGCTCAACAAGACTCACACCTTGGACGCCCTGTCCGTCGGACGCCTGAATCACGAGGACGGCGACGCCATCGTCCGGCTGCCGGAAGAGGTCCTCGTCGCCAAAGCCACCGGGCGCGGCTCATACGCCCGCACCACTCCAGACCGGTTCGGGTTCCCCCGCCTCAGCCGGGCCCGGGTGAAGCAGCACTTCGGGTATGTCACTGGAGATCTCGTACGTGCCAACGTGCCCTCCGGCAAGTGGACAGGCATATGGACGGGGCGTATCTCCGTACGAGCCAGAGGGCAGCACAGTCTCACCACACCGGCAGGGCGCTTCAACGTCTCCCACTGGAACCTACGACTCGTGCAGCGGGGCGACGGATACGGATACTCCACCCGGCGAGAACTCCTGCCACAACCTTTTCGAAAAACCGGTTGAGCCGCGATCGATCGGTTCCTAAAGTGGGCCGCACGCTAAGGAAAAGGAGGTGATCCGGTAGATGTATGACAACCGGACAAGCGAGGTGGCTGCGGGCTAGTAGCCCGTCACCACACCCAGTGCGGTGCCGGACCAGCGCGTGTTCTGTGCGTGCAGCCGGCCCAATCTCCAGCAGTCACCCGACCCGCGGGCTCGCCGGTACGTCCGGCCGGCTCCTTCGCCTCAGGCGGAGGGACCAGAGCTCGCGGGTCGCCTGCGTTCCGTGGTCATCACGCCGGGCTGCTGGCTCCCGCGTGATGACCGGCGGCGTACGGCACAGGGCACAGGGCTCAGTGCGCGATGCCCTCGTAGCCCGCGATCTCCTGGGGGCCGCGGGTGCTGGGGCCGATGTAGCGGGCGGAGGGGCGGACGAGCCGGCCCGTGCGTTTCTGCTCCAGGATGTGGGCGGACCAGCCGGCGGTGCGGGCGCAGGTGAACATCGAGGTGAACATATGCGCCGGGACCTCGGCGAAGTCGAGGACGATGGCGGCCCAGAACTCGACGTTCGTCGCCAGGACGCGGTCCGGGCGGCGGGAGTGGAGTTCGGCGAGGGCGGCCTTCTCCAGGGCTTCGGCGATCTCGAAGCGGGGGGCGCCGAGGTCGCGGGCGGTGCGGCGGAGCACGCGCGCGCGCGGGTCCTCGGCGCGGTAGACGCGGTGGCCGAAGCCCATGAGTCGTTCGCCCTTGTCGAGGGCCTGCCTGACATACCCGTCGGCGTCGCCGGTGCGTTCGATCTCCTCGATCATGCCGAGGACGCGGGAGGGTGCGCCGCCGTGCAGCGGTCCCGACATGGCGCCGACGGCTCCGGAGAGGGCCGCGGCCACATCCGCGCCGGTGGAGGCGATGACGCGGGCGGTGAAGGTGGAGGCGTTCATGCCGTGTTCGGCGGCGGAGGTCCAGTAGGCGTCGACGGCTGCCACGTGCTTGGGGTCCGGTTCGCCGCGCCAGCGGATCATGAAGCGCTCGACGACGGACTGTGCCTTGTCGATCTCGCGCTGCGGGACCATGGCGTTGCCCTGGCCGCGGGCGGACTGGGCGACGTAGGACAGCGCCATGACGGCGGCGCGGGCGAGGTCGTCGCGGGCCTGCTGCTCGTCGATGTCGAGGAGGGGGCGCAGGCCCCACACGGGGGCGAGCATCGCCAGCGCGGACTGTACGTCGACGCGGATGTCGCCGGAGTGGACGGGGATCGGGAACGGCTCGGCGGGCGGCAGGCCGGGGTTGAAGGCTCCGTCGACGAGGAGTCCCCAGACGTTTCCGAAGGAGACGTGACCGACCAGATCCTCGATGTCGACGCCTCGGTACCGGAGAGCGCCGCCCTCCTTGTCCGGTTCGGCGATCTCCGTCTCGAAAGCGACGACTCCCTCGAGTCCGGGTACGAAGTCGGACATCAGGCGGCTCCTCATGATGTGTGCGACGAATGTTTTGGTGTGCGATGAATGCTTTATGGACGGCTCGGGCAGTTCTCGTGACCATATGTCCGTGATGGGTGGCGTACGTCTGGTTCCGCGGTCTCCTCGTGGACTCGCGGTCCTGTACGTCACTTCGGTGATGCCCCGTGCGGTCGGCGGCCACGCGGCCGTTGCGACATGAGCACGATATCTCTGAGTGCCACCTTTGGGGAGGGCGCGCGGCACTCAGTGCCATGCAGATGCCGTTCCGCGATCCGTCACACCCCGCCGGGCGAGGGCGCGGATAGGGCAGGATGACCATGTGACCGACCGTGACCCCACTCTCGACCCCGCCGCGATGCGCGCGCACTACCGGGCCGAGGGGCTCGCCGAGACCGAGCTGGCCGGCCGGCCCATGGAGCAGTTCGCACGCTGGTTCGGTCAGGCCGTGCGGGCCGCGGAGCGGGGGGCGGTGTACGAGCCGAACGCCATGGTGGTGTCCACCGCGGACGCGGAGGGCCGGCCCAGCTCGCGCACGGTGCTGCTGAAGCAGTACGACGAGCAGGGCTTCGTCTTCTACACCAACTACGAGTCCCGCAAGGCCCGCGACCTGGCCGCCAGTCCGTACGTCTCGCTGCTCTTCCCGTGGCACCCGATGGCCCGCCAGGTCATCGTCACGGGCACGGCGCGGCGTACGGGACGCGACGAGACGGCCGCGTACTTCCGGACCCGCCCGCACGGCTCCCAGCTCGGCGCGTGGGCCAGTGTCCAGTCCTCGGTGATCGACTCCCGTGCCCAACTAGACGTCTCTTACGCGGAGTTGAGCGCCCGCTACCCGGAGGGCGAGCAGGTTCCGGTGCCTCCGCACTGGGGCGGCTTCCGGATCGCCCCGCAGACGGTCGAGTTCTGGCAGGGCCGCGAGAACCGGCTGCACGACCGCCTGCGGTACGTGGCGGAGGCGGACGGCAGCTGGAAGGTGGAGCGGCTCAGTCCGTGAGCCACCTCAGGTGAGGATCCCGTCCAGGATTTTGCTCCACTGCGCGACCACCCTCCCCCGTCGCCCTCCGTCGTCGGTGAGCAGGTTGGCGAGGCCGAGGCCCCGGGCCATGTCGAGGAGGCCCTGGACGATCTCCCGTGTCCCCGGGCGGGACTCGTCGGCGGCCAGCAGTTCCACGGCGATCCGGTGGGTCTCGCGGCCGACGCGGGCTTCCAGTTCCGTGACCCTGGGGCGGAGTTGTTCCTCGTTGGAGGCGGCGACCCAGAGGTGGAGGGCGGCGCGGAAGAGGGGGCCGGTGTAGAGGTCGACCAGGGCGGTGACGACCTCGTGGCGGTCGGCGGCGCCCTGGGGGAAGAGGGCGCGCAGGGCTGTGGAGCGTTCCTCGGCGACGTACTCGACGGCCGCCGTGAAGAGGTCCTCGCGGGTCGGGAAGTGGTGCTGGGCGGCGCCCCGGGAGACGCCGGCGCGTTCGGCGACGACGGAAACGGTGGAGCCCGCCCAGCCGTGTTCGGCGAGGCAGGCCACGGCTGCGGCCAGGAGCCGCTGCCGGGTGGCCCGGCTGCGGTCCTGTTTGGGAACGTGCGGCGCACGCACGGCGGCTTCCTTCGCTCCCTCCGGCGCGCTGTCGGTCGTGGTCACACCACCCATGCGGGATCCCGTCTTTCGAGGAAGGCCGTCATTCCCTCGCGGGCCTGAGCGGAGGAGAACAGCCGGGCCGAGAGCGCGGTCAGGTCGGCCGCGTCCCGGTCGAAGGCCTCCAGCACCCTAGCCGTGAGCAGCGCCTTCGTCTCGGCGAGACCTTGCGGGGACGACCGGCGCAGTCCGTCCAGGACGGGCGCCAGGGTTACGTCGACATCGTCGCCGGCCGTCGTCAGGAGCCCGGTGCGGACGGCCTCGGTGGCGTCGAAGCGTTCGCCGGTGAGGTAGTAGCGGGCGAGGGCGCGGGGGTCGGCGCGGGGCAGGATCGGGAGGGAGATGACGGCGGGGGCGACGCCGATGCGTACCTCCGTGAAGGCGAAGGTGGCCTCCAGGGAGGCGGCCGCGATGTCGCAGGCGCCGAGCAGGCCGAGGCCGCCCGCACGTACGTGTCCGGTCACCCGGGCCACCACCGGCTTGGGCAGTGCGACGAGCTGCCGCAGCAGTGCGACGAGGGCGTCCGGGTGCGAGGGGTCGCGCAGGTCCGCGCCCGCGCTGAAGGTGTTCCCGGTGTGGGTGAGGACGATCGCGCGTACGTCGCTGTCCTTGCCGCAGTGGGTGAGGGCGTCCGCGAGTTCGCCCACGAGTGCCGCCGACAGGGCGTTGCGGTTGGCGGGTGAGTCGAGGGTGAGGGTGGTGACGGCGCGGTCGTGTGCCGTGTGCACAAGGGTCACTGGAGCTCCCGGAGTTGGCGGCGAAGGATCTTCCCGGAGGCCGCTCGGGGCACGCCCTCGATGAAGGTGACCTCGCGGACCCTCTTGTACGGGGCGACGCGTTCGGCGACGTACATCATGACCTCTCCTTCGGAGAGGTCGGTGGCGGACGGCTGACGCACCACGTACGCGCGTGGCACCTCGTTCCTGTCCTCGTTGTAGACGCCGATGACGGCGGCGTCGGCTATGCCGGGGTGGGTGAGCAGCAGGGCTTCGAGTTCGGCGGGGGCGACCTGGAAGCCCTTGTACTTGATGAGTTCCTTGACGCGGTCGATGACGAAGAGCCAGCCGTCGGCGTCGATGTAGCCGACGTCTCCGGTGTGCAGCCAGCCTTCCGGGTCGATCATCGCGGCGGTGGCGTCGGGCTGCCCGAGGTAGCCCTTCATGACCTGGGGTCCGCGGATGGCGATCTCGCCCGCCTCGCCGACTTCCAGGTCCTCGGCGGGGTCGTCGAGGGACAGGATGCGCATCTCCGTGCCGGCGATGAGCTTGCCGACGGTCCCGGGGGGCGGGTTTTCGGCGCCCAGGGGGACGACGAGGGCGCCGGGCGAGAGTTCTGTCATGCCGTACGCCTGGCCGATGGGCGGCAGGCCGAGCCGTCGTGAACAGGCGGCTGCCAGAGCGGCGTCCAGGGGGGCCGCCGAGCTGATGATGTACTTCAGGGACGACAGGTCGTACTGCGCGACGGCCGGGTGCTTCGCGAGGGCGAGGACGATCGGCGGGGCCACGTACAGGGCGTTGATGTGGTGCTTCTGGATGGCCGCGAGGAAGGTTTCGAGGTCGAAGCGGGGGAGGACGACGACCGTAGCGCCATGCTTGAGGGGCGCGTTCATGAGGGCCGTCAGCCCGTAGACGTGGAAGAAGGGCAACACCGCGAGGATGCGGTCGCCGGGGCCCATCGGGACGGACTGCCGGAGCTGCGCGAGGTTGGTGGCGATGGACCGGTGGGTGAGCATCACCCCCTTGGGGATGCCGGTGGTGCCCGAGGAGTACGGGAGGGCCGCGACGTCCTCCACGGGGTCGATGTCGATCTGCGGTTCGGGCGCCTCGGATTCCAGCAGGTCCATCAGTGAGCGTTGTCCGGGCGCCTGGTCGCAGACGAAGATCTCCCGTACGCCGCCCGCGAGTTCGGCGGCCTGGCGTGCCGTCTCCAGGAGGGGCGAGACGGTCACGATCCACCTCGCGGCGCAGTCGCGGAGCTGCTTGGCGAACTCCTCGGGTGTGGAGAGCGGGTGCACGGTCGTGACCGAGGCCCCCGCGCGCGTGGCCGCGTAGAAGGCCGTCGGGAAGGCGATGGTGTTCGGGCTGTGCAGGGCCAGTACGTCGCCCTTGCTGACGCCCGCCTCGGCGAACCCGGCGGCCAGTCGGCGGTGGAACACGTCGAGTTGGCCGTAGGTGAGCGTGGTGCCGTCGACCCCGTCGATGAGCGCGGGTGTGTCACCGCGTTCGGCGGCGCGGCCGAGGACCGCGTCGTGGATGGGTTCCTCGACGGCCGGGACGTCTTCGTACGGGCTGCGGAACACGGTTCCTCCTGGCGACGACTGGGCGACTGGCATCCCATTGCCTAGCACGGCTCAGTAAGACTTGGGCAGGCCGAGGGTCTGGTGGGAGATGTAGTTGAGGACCATCTCCCTGCTGACCGGTGCGATACGGGCCACGCGCGAGGCCGTGATCAGCGAGGCGAGGCCGAACTCGCGGGTGAGGCCGTTGCCGCCGAGGGTGTGCACGGCCTGGTCGACGGCCTTCACACAGGCTTCTCCGGCCGCGTACTTGGCCATGTTGGCGGCCTCTCCCGCGCCGACGTCGTCGCCCGCGTCGTACAGGTGGGCCGCCTTCTGCATCATCAGGCGGGCGAGTTCGAGCTCGATGTGGGCCTGCGCGAGGGGGTGTGCGATGGCCTGGTGGGCGCCGATGGGGTCCTTCCAGACGGTGCGTTCCTTGGCGTAGGCGATCGCCACGGAGAGGGCGTAGCGGCCCATGCCGATCGCGAACGCGGCCGTCATGACGCGCTCGGGATTGAGGCCCGCGAAGAGCTGGAGCAGGCCCGCGTCCTCGTCGCCGACGAGTGCGTCGGCGGGCAGCGTCACGTCGTCCAGCGTGAGCTCGAACTGCTTCTCCGCGCCGTGGAGTTCCATGTCGATCTGCCGCCGCCCGAAGCCTTCGGCGTCGCGCGGGACGATGAACAGGCAGGGCTTGAGGCGGCCGGTGCGCGCGTCCTCCGTACGGCCCACGATGAGGGTGGCATCGGCGACGTCCACTCCGGAGATGAACACCTTGCGGCCGTTGAGGACCCATGCGTCGCCGTCGCGGCGGGCGGTGGTGGTGATGCGGTGGGAGTTGGAGCCCGCGTCGGGTTCGGTGATGCCGAAGGCCATGGTGCGGGTGCCGTCGGCGAGGCCGGGAAGCCACTCCTGTTTCTGCGAGTCCGTGCCGAAGCGGGCGATCACCGTGCCGCAGATCGCCGGTGACACGACCATCATCAGCAGGGGGCAGCCGGCTGCACCCAACTCCTCCAGGACGATGGAGAGTTCGGAGATACCGCCGCCTCCGCCGCCGTAGGCCTCCGGCAGGTTGACGCCGAGGTAGCCGAGCTTGGCCGCCTCGGACCAGAGTTCGTCGGGGTGGGCGCCGTCGGCGATGACCTTGTTGATGTAGTCGCGGCCGTAGCGTTTGCCGAGCGCGGCCACGGCTGCTCGGAGGGCTGTGTGCTCGTCGGTCTCTGCTATCGGGCTCATGGGGTCTCCTGGAGGGTGCGGCGGGGTCGTGGCTGGTCGCGCGGGCGGCCCTAGGTCCTGTCGTCACGTTCCCGTCGTCGCCCGGAGGGCGGCCTCGCGCCCGCTGCGGCAGCAGCCTGTGTCGCAGTAGGTGCGTGCTCTCGGTGTGCCGGGCGTGGACCCTCGTACTGGACGTACTTGGGTCTGCGCCCGGCGCGGCGAGAGGGCGTGCATGGCGCCGCGAGGCAGACGGGAATGTGACGACAGGGCCTAAAGGGGTTCGTCCGGCTCGACCACGGCCAGAAGGGTGCCGACCTCGACCTGCTGGCCCGGGGCGGCGTGAAGGGCACTGAGCGTGCCTGTGGCGGGCGCGGAGATCTTGTGCTCCATCTTCATCGCCTCCAGCCAGACGAGGGGCTGTCCGGCCGTCACGGCGGCTCCGGCTGCCAGGCCTTCGGCGACGCGGACGACGGTCCCCGGCATGGGGGCCAGGAGCGAGCCGGGCGCCTGCTGGGCGGCGGGGTCGGGGAAGCGGGGCAGCGCGGTGAGGGTGGTGGGGCCGACGTGGATCCGGTCGCCGTAGCGGCTGACCTCGAACTTGCGCCGTACGCCGTCGATTTCGAGTACGACGCGATCGGCGGCGGCGTGCACGACGCGTACCCCTTCGGCGGTGAGGCCGTCGCGGGTGTGCCGGTAGTGGACCTCGTGCTCGGTGCCGTCGACGAGGTAGCGCTTGGTCTGCGGCTGGGAGGGCAGGTTGCGCCAGCCGCCGCCGAACCGGGAGCGACCGTGCGCGTCGGAGAGGGCCGCGGCGAGGGGCGCGTACGGGTCCGGGGCCGCCCCGGTGAGCTCCTCCAGGTGGCGCTCGTAGAAGCCGGTGTCCATCCGCTCCGACACGAACTCCTCGTGCCGCAGGGACCGTACGAGAAGGTCCCTGTTGGTGACGGGGCCGTGGATGCTCGCCCGCTCCAGGGCGCCGGACAGCTTGCGGAGGGCTTCCGCGCGCGTGGGGGCGTGGGCGACGGCCTTGGCGAGCATCGGGTCGTAGTGGATGCCGATGGGGTCGCCGTCGGTGTAGCCGGTGTCCAGGCGGATGCCTTCGGGGACGGCGAGACGGTGCAGGGTGCCGGTCTGCGGGGCCCAGGCGCGGGCCGGGTCCTCGGCGTAGAGGCGGGCCTCGATGGCGTGGCCACGCGCGCGTGGAGGCTCCTTCTCGAGTACGGCGCCCTCGGCGACCTGGAGCTGGAGCGCCACGAGGTCGATGCCGAAGACGGCTTCCGTGACGGGGTGTTCGACCTGGAGGCGGGTGTTCATCTCCAGGAAGTGGGCCTTGCCGTCGGCGATCAGGAACTCGACGGTGCCCGCGCCCACGTAGTCGACGGCGCGCGCGGCACGCACGGCCAGCTCGTGGAGCTCCGCCACCAGCACGGGTGCGAGGCCGGGCGCCGGCGACTCCTCGATCACCTTCTGATGGCGCCGCTGGAGCGAGCAGTCGCGGGTGCCGAGCGCCCACACGATGCCGTGCGTGTCGGCCAGGATCTGCACCTCGACGTGCCGGCCGCCCTCCACGTACGGCTCGACGAAGACCTCCCCGTCGCCGAAGGCACTGAGGGCCTCGGCGCGGGCGGCCGTCAACTCGGCGTCCAGGTCCACGAGTTCCCGTACGACGCGCATACCGCGCCCGCCGCCGCCCGCGGCCGCCTTCACCAGCACGGGGAGGTCCCCCTCCGTCACCGTCGACAGGGGTTCGAGTCCCATCAGCTTCTTGGCGCGCGTCTTCGACGCCATCGCCTCGATCGCCTCGGGCGGCGGTCCGATCCAGAGGAGCCCGGCGTCGAGCACGGCCCGCGCGAAGTCGGCGTTCTCGGAGAGGAATCCGTACCCGGGGTGCACGGCGTCCGCGCCGGCGCTCAGGGCCGCCTTCACGATCAGGTCGCCGCGCAGATACGTCTCCGAGGGCGCCGCACCCGGCAGCCGTACCGCCGCGTCGGCCACGCGCGCGTGGAGGGCGTTCTCGTCGGCGTCCGAGAACACGGCGACCGTCCGGACTCCCAACTCACCACAGGTGCGGAAGACGCGGCAGGCGATCTCGCCACGGTTGGCGACAAGGAGCGTCGAAATCACGGGGTCCGCCAAGTCCACTGAATGCATTGGCTTCACTGGGTTCATTGGGTATCTCACATCCGGAAGACGCCGAAGCCACCGCGCGCGCCCTCGTAGGGCGCCGTGTGGATCGCGGACAGGCACATGCCGAGGACGGTGCGGGTGTCGCGCGGGTCGATGACCCCGTCGTCGTACAGCCGCCCCGACAGGAACATCGGCAGCGACTCGGACTCGATCTGCTGCTCCACCATGGCGCGCAGCCCGGCGTCGGCGTCATCGTCGTACGGCTGTCCCTTGGCGGCGGCCGACTGCCGGGCGACGATCGAGAGGACGCCGGCGAGCTGCTGGGGGCCCATGACGGCGGACTTGGCGCTGGGCCAGGCGAAGAGGAAGCGCGGGTCGTAGGCGCGCCCGCACATGCCGTAGTGGCCCGCTCCGTAGGAGGCACCCATCAGCACGGAGAGGTGGGGTACGCGGCTGTTGCTCACCGCGTTGATCATCATCGCGCCGTGCTTGATGATGCCGCCCTGCTCGTACTCCTTGCCGACCATGTAACCGGTGGTGTTGTGCAGGAAGAGGAGCGGGATGTCGCGCTGGTTGGCGAGCTGGATGAACTGGGCGGCCTTCTGCGACTCGGCGCTGAAGAGCACTCCCTGGGCGTTGGCGAGGATGCCGACGGGATAGCCGTGCAGGGTCGCCCAGCCGGTGGTGAGGCTCGTCCCGTAGAGGGGCTTGAACTCGTCGAAGTCGGAGCCGTCGACGAGGCGGGCGACGACCTCGCGCGGGTCGAAGGGGTGCCTCAGGTCTCCCGGGACGGTCCCCAGGAGCTCGTCCTCGTCGTACTTCGGCGGTGCGGCCGGGCCCGGATCGACGTACGCCTTGCGGTGGTTGAGGCGGGCCACCACGCGCCGGGTCTGCCGGATCGCGTCCTGCTCGTCGACGGCGAAGTAGTCCGCGAGCCCCGACACGCGCGCGTGCATCTCGGCGCCGCCCAGCGACTCGTCGTCGCTTTCCTCACCGGTGGCCATCTTCACCAGCGGCGGCCCGCCCAGGAAGACCTTCGCCCGCTCCTTGACCATGATCACGTGGTCGGACATACCAGGGATGTACGCGCCTCCGGCGGTGGAGTTCCCGAACACGACGGCCACGGTCGGGATTCCGGCCGCCGACAGCCGCGTGAGGTCGCGGAAGATCGCGCCCCCGGGGATGAAGATCTCCTTCTGGGACGGCAGGTCGGCGCCGCCGGACTCGACGAGGCTGATGCAGGGCAGCCGGTTGGCGAGGGCGATGTCATTGGCCCGCAGGGCCTTCTTCAGACTCCACGGGTTGCTGGCACCGCCGCGCACGGTCGGGTCGTTCGCCGTGATCAGGCACTCCACGCCCTCGACGACACCGATCCCGGTGACCAGCGAGGCACCGACCGCGAAGTCACTCCCCCAGGCCGCGAGCGGCGACAGCTCAAGGAATGGTGTGTCGGGGTCCACGAGCAGTTCGATGCGCTCGCGGGCGAGCAACTTGCCCCGCTTGCGATGCCGGGCGACGTACTTCTCGCCGCCGCCCGCGAGAGCCTTGGCGTGCTCGGTGTCCAGCTCCGTGAGCTTGCTGAGCATGGCCTCGCGGTTGGCGGCGTAGTCGGGGCTCCGCGTGTCGAGCGCCGAGGAGATGACGGTCACAGGAGCGTCTCCGGGATGTCGAGGTGGCGGGAGCGGAGCCATTCGCCCAGCGCCTTGGCCTGGGGGTCGAAACGGGCCTGCGAGGCCACGCCCTCGCCGAGGATTCCCTCGACGACGAAGTTGAGGGCGCGCAGGTTCGGCAGCACATGGCGTACGACGGTCAGGTCGGCCGTCTCCGGGAGGAGTTCGCGGAACCGGTCGACCGTGAGGGTGTGCGCTAGCCATCGCCAGGCCGCGTCCGTACGGACCCACACACCGACGTTCGCGTTGCCGCCCTTGTCGCCGCTGCGGGCTCCGGCGACGAGTCCGAGGGGGGCGCGGCGGGTGGGTTCCACCGACGGTGACGGCGAGGGCGACGGTGACGGCGACGGTGACGGCGACGGCTCGGGCAGGGGCGGTTCCGTCGCGTCTTCGTATCCTTCGGGTCCTTCGGGTCCTTCGGGTCCTTCGGGTCCTTCGAGTCCTTCGAGTCCTTCGAGTCCTTCGAGTACGAGGGTTTCGTGGGCCGGGGCCACAGGGATGCGGCGTCCGTCGTGGAGGACGGCCACATGGTCCACGTCGCCATGGGGGACGTACACATCCTCGAAGACCCCATAGGGGGCGCCCGTCCCAGGTGGAGCCATCACATGGAATCCGGGGTAGCCGGAGAGGGCGAGTTCGATGGCGGCGCCGCTGAACGTCCGGCCCACCGCGTGCTGGTCGGGGTCCCGTACGACGAGCCGGAGGAACGCGCTCGCGGTCTCCTCGGTGAGGGCATCGGGGTGATCGGTGCGGGCGAGTTCCCAACGCACGTCGGCGGGGCGGGACTTGGCCGAGGCCAGCGCGGTGTCCATCTGGTCCCGGACGAGGGCGGCCTTCGCCTCGATGTCGAGCCCCGTCAGCACGAACACGACCTCGTTGCGGAAGCCGCCGAGCCGGTTGAGGCCGACCTTGAGGGTGGGGGGCGGCGCCTCGCCGCGCACGCCGTCGATCCGTACCCGGTCGGGGCCCTGTTGGGTCAGCCTGACGGTGTCGAGCCGGGCGGTGACGTCGGGCCCCGCGTACCGGGCGCCCGACGTCTCGTACAGGAGCTGCGCGGTGACCGTGCCGAGGTCGACGAGTCCGCCGGTGCCGTCGTGCTTGGTGATGACACTCGTGCCGTCCTCGTGGAGTTCGGCGAGCGGGAAACCGGGGTGGCGGAGAACAGCGGGGTCGTGCTCGGCGAAGAAGGCGTAGTTGCCGCCGGTGGCCTGGGCGCCGCACTCCAGGACGTGCCCGGCGACCACGGCGCCGGCAAGCCGGTCGTACTCCCTCGGCCCCCAGCCGAAGTGGGCCACGGCGGGCCCGGTGACCAGCGCCGCGTCCGTCACCCGCCCGGTGACGACGATGTCCGCGCCCTCGCGCAGACAGGCGGCGATTCCGGCGCCGCCGAGGTAGGCGTGCGCGGCGAGGCTCTCCGGATACCTGGATCCGAGTTCGTCGCCCTCGACATGCGCGACCCGTACCGGGATGCCGAGCCGGTCCGCCAACTCCCGTACGGAGTCGGCGAGTCCGGCCGGGTTGAGACCACCGGCGTTCGCGACGACACGTACGCCACGCTCGTGCGCGAGGCCGAGGCACTCCTCCAACTGGCCCAGGAAGGTCTTGGCGTATCCGCGCCGGGGGTCCTTCAGGCGGTCCCGCCCCAGGATGAGCATGGTCAGCTCAGCGAGGTAGTCGCCGGTGAGGACGTCCAGTGGGCCGCCGGTGAGCATCTCGCGCATGGCGTCGAAGCGGTCGCCGTAGAAGCCGGAGGCGTTGCCGATACGGAGGGGGGCGACGGTCATCGCGCATCCCCCTTCGGTGAACGCCCGGTACCGGACTTCGGTGAACGGCTGGTACCAGACTTCGGTGCGCGCCCGGCGCCGGACGGCCCCGCGAACGCCTGCGCGATGTGCAGCCACCGGTCGGCGTCGGGCCCTTCCGCCCGTACGGCGAGGTCGGCGCGGTTGGCCCGCTGGGTGACCAGCAGGCAGAAGTCGAGCGCGGGGCCGGTGACACGCTGGGCGGCGTCCGCGGGCCCGTGTGCCCACAACTCCCCCGACGGGCCGACGAGTTCCACGCGGAACTCCTCACTCGGGGCGGCGAGCCCTCGTACCCCGAAGGCGAAGTTCCGTGTCCGCACACCGATGCGCACCACATGCTGGAGCCGGTCCGTAGGTGCGCGCACCACACCCAACGCGTCGGCCACATCCTGTCCATGGGCCCAGGTCTCCATGACGCGCGCGGTGGCCATGGAAGCGGCGGACATGGGCGGCCCGTACCAGGGGAAGCGCACGCCCAGGGGCGCGGCGCGCAGCGCGCGTTCCAGCTCCCCGCGCCCCACACGCCAGGCGCTGAGCAAGCGCGCCGGCGCCACGCGCGCCCCCGTCTCCGCGCCTTCGTCCACGAAGGAACCGGCCGCCGCGAACGCCTTCTCGGTCGCCCGCCCGAACGCCTCCGCGTCCGTCACCGCCAGCAGTGCCGCCTGGTCGGTCCAGCCGAGATGCGCGACCGTGTGGGCGATGCTCCACCCCTCGGCGGGCGTCGGAAGGGCCCAGTCCCCCTCCTCCAACTTCCCCACCAGCTGGTCGAGTTCCTCACTCTCCCGATGCAGATCGTCGATCACGGACGACGGGTCGAACACGATGGCGCTCCCCTCGGGGCACGACGGAGTGCGGGGTGGTGCGGTGTGTTCTGGAGCATGGCAGCGACCATGGAAACAA
The DNA here is from genome assembly GCF_042721055.1 of Streptomyces sp. NPDC058470. NCBI lineage: Bacteria > Bacillati > Actinomycetota > Actinomycetes > Kitasatosporales > Streptomycetaceae > Streptomyces > Streptomyces sp. NPDC058470. The sequence continues at coordinate 21,091 of NZ_JBHXMF010000067.1, read as the reverse complement.
GCAAGCGTGCTTGCATTATTGATTTACGCCACGCGGTGCGTGTGAGTCATCACTCTCAGCAACAGGTCGAAGTCAACGCCGTGCTGCGTTTCGACCCGGGGAGGCCGTCCCATGGTGAACATCCGCGAACTCGACCCCAGCGCTTCCCCGTTGGACTACTTCGGGAGCGAGTTGCGGCGCTTTCGGGAGTCGGCGGGGCTGAAGCAGGCCCAGTGGCGGCCCGCCTGGAACGGCAGCGGATCCTCGCGCGCGAGAAGCCTCCGCTGGTCTGGGTAGTCCTCGACGAGGCCGTGTCGCACCGGCCGTTCGGCGACCAGCAGGTCATGCGCGAGCGGCTCACGCACCTGTTGAACCTGCGCGACAGGCGCCAGGTGCGCATACAGGTGCTCCCTTTCGCGGCGGGCCAACACCCAGCTACAGCTGGTTCGTTCACCGTTATGCGCTTCGATACGGACCCGGACATCACGTACTCCGAGAACTACGACTCCGGCTGCATGACCGCCAACCCAGACCTCGTCGGGGACTGCTCCCACCGTTACGGTCATCTGCCGGCCGCCGCCCTCTCCGTAGAGGACTCGGCGGCACTGATCGCCCGCGTACGGGAGGAACGCTATGCGGAACAGCCAGGATCTGACGGGCGCGCGGTGGCGTAAGTCGACGTACAGCGGGGGCACCCGCGGCGAGTGCGTCGAGGTCGCCCACCTCACCCCCCACATAGCCGTCCGCGACCCCAAGAACCCCGGTCGCGGGGCCCTTACGGTCACGCCGCAGGCTTTCGCCGCATTCGTGGCGGCGGCAGCCACCGGCGTACTCGACCAGGGACGGTGCGGGTGGGGCGGGCCGGTCACGCGTCGGGGACGTCCGGGGCGTCCCGCACGGCCTGCTCCAGCAAGGCGCCCGCCGCCCAGCGCATGACGTCCTTCGCCTCCTCGGGATCGAGACCGCAGGCGTCCCGGGCGGAGATCACGGCCTCCACTCCGTAGACCAGGGTGACGGCCATGGTGAGCCTGCGGTGCAGTTCGGGCGGCAGGGTGTCGGCGAGCGGCTCCAGGGCGGTACGGGTGAGGTCCAAGCGGGAGCGGCTGCGGATCGGGTGCTGTCCGTCGGGCTCGTCGACACCGGCCGCCTGCTGCTCGAACCAGCGTTCCATCGAGGTCTTCAGCAGGGTCCGCCACAGCGCCTCGTCGCCGAGTTGGGCGTCGGCGGTCCGGGAGACGACCGTGTCGAGGCGTTCCGCCGGGTCCGCGGGCAGGTCGGCGAGGAACTCGGGGCCGCGCACCACGGTCCTGGTCTCCACCACCAGGTCCTGGGGGGTGGAGAAGTACCGGTAGGCAGTGGCCACGGACACCTGGGCCCGCTCGGCGACCTCCGAGATCGTGATCGACCGGCCCTCGCGGATCAGGGCGGCCGCGGCGTCGATGAGCGCCCGCCGGGTCCGCATCTTCTGATTCCGGCGGCCCCCCTCGCTCACCTGGCCCCGCGCGGCGTCCGCGCCGGGCTCACGCGCGTCGACCGCGCCGGGCCCACGCGCGCCGGTCGCGCTTCCGGTGCGCCCCTCCGTCATGCGAGTCGCCTCTATTCGTGAGAGAGTTTTCTCATTACGCTAGCACTGTCTCACCAAACGGGGGCCGCCCGCCTTCGGGCGCGCGGCATGACGAAAGGGGTGGTGCTCCATGAGCGCCATGACACCCGAGGAAATGGAAGCCCTGATCCAGGCCCATGTGGAGGCCGAGGGGAAGGGGGACGCGGAAGCGGCCGTGGCGATGTACACGGACGACATCGAGCACGACGTGGTCGGCTGGCCGGGACCCCCGGCCCGCGGCACGGCGGAGGCGCTGGACCGCTACCGCCAGCTGCTCAAGGACTTCCGGTCCGAGAAGGAAGAGCGCACCCACACGTACTACGGGGAGAACGCCGCGACGGTGGAGGACCTGATCACCGGCGTGGTCACCGGCTCGATGCTGGGCATCCCCGGCAACGGCCGGCGAATCACCTTCCGGCTCCTGCACGTCTTCGAGTTCACGAACGGCCGGATCTCCCGCGAGAACGTCTGGATGGACGGGGCGGTCATCGCCGCACAGCTGACCGCGCCCTAGCCGGCCCGACACCGACGGTTGTCGCCGCGCCCTGGCCGGCCCGGCGACAACCGTCGGCACAAGGAAACCGGCCCTGCCTCAAGCCGTCTTCTCGGCCTCCAGCCCCCGCGCCTTCCCCCGCCCCACCTGCGTCCGCACCGCGCCCATGCTCGCCGCGATGACGAGGGCGATGGCGAGGGCCTGCATGGCGGAGAGGGACTGGTCGAGGATGAGGAAGCCGGCGGTGGCGGCGAGGGCCGGTTCGAGGCTCATGAGGATGGCGAAGGTGGAGGAGGGGAGGCGGCGCAGGGCGAGGAGTTCGAAGGTGTAGGGGAGGACGGAGGAGAGTACGGCCACCGAGGCGCCCAGGGCGAGTGTCGTGGGGGCCAGCAGCTTCGAGCCCGACTCCACGATCCCCAGCGGCAGGAACACCACCGCCGCGACCACCATGGCGAGCGCGAGCCCGTCGGCCTGCGGGAAGCGTCGCCCCGTACGGGCACTGAAAATGATGTACGTCGCCCACATGGCGCCTGCCGACAGGGCGAAGGCGACGCCGAGGGGGTCGAGGCTGCTGAAGCCTCCGCCGCCGAGGAGGAAGACGCCGGCGAGGGCGAGGCCCGCCCAGACGAGGTTCAGGGCGCGACGGGAGGCGAGGACGGAGAGGGCGAGCGGGCCGAGCACTTCGAGGGTGACGGCGGTGCCCAGCGGGATGCGGTCGAGCGACTGGTAGAACAGCCCGTTCATCGCGGCCATCGTGACGCCGAAGACGACGATGGTGCCCCAGTCCGCGCGCGAGTACCCGCGCACCTTGGGCCGGCAGACCACCAGCAGCACGATCGCGGCCACCGCGAGCCGCAGGGTGACGACCCCGAGTGCCCCGGCACGCGGCATCAGCGTCACGGCCAGCGCGCCGCCGAACTGCACCGAGATCCCGCCGGCGAGGACCAGGCCCAGCGGGCCCAGGGCATCCCGTCGCCCGGAGCCCTTCGCGGAACCTTCCGGGGACCCTTCCGCAGAAACGGCTGACGCTGCCGCTGCGGCGACAGCGGGCTCTGCGGTCGCCATGGCCGCTTCAGCGCCGGGGAGGTTCACGGGAGCCGTCCAGGAAGTTCGGGTCGAGGTTCACTGATGATCGTCTATCCTGCTGCACTTGCCAGTCCAGGGTAATGGACTACGTCAGGACTGTGAACCTCTTTTGCCACTGACCGCAAGGTGCGATGGGTCACCCGCGTCGGGCCGTGCATGGGTCACCCGCGTCGGGCCGTGCATGGGTCACCCGCGTCGGGCCGTGCATGGCTCACCCACGTCGGGCCATGCATGCTCACCCACGTCGGGCCATGTAGAGGTCCAGCGCCTTGTGGAGGACTCGGTTGAGGGGGAAGTCCCATTCGCCGAGGTACTCGGCGGCCTCGCCGCCCGCGCCGACCTTGAAGCGGAGGAGACCGAGGAGGTGGTTGGTCTCGTCCAGGGTGTCGGTGATCCCGCGGAAGTCGTAGACGGAGGCGCCGAGTTCGTGGGCGTCGGACATCATGCGCCACTGGATGGCGTTGTTCGGCTGGACCTCACGTTTGCGGCTGGTGGAGGCGCCGTAGGAGTACCAGACGTGTCCGCCGACGGTCAGCATCGTGGCGGCGGCAAGGACGTCGCCGTCGTGGTGGGCGAGGTAGAGGCGCATACGGTCCGGGTCCTCGGCCGTGAGCGCGGCCCACATGCGCTGGAAGTAGGGCAGCGGGCGCGGGATGAAACGGTCGCGCCCGGCCGTCTCCGCGTACAGCTCGTAGAAGGCGGGCAGGTCGTCGTAACCGCCCCGCACCACCTTCACGCCGGCCTTCTCGGCCTTCTTGATGTTGCGCCGCCACTGCTGGTTGAGGCCCTGGTGGATCTCCTCCAACGACCGCCCGGCGAACGGCACCTGGAACACGTACCGCGGCTGCCCGGCCGCGAATCCGTCCTCGCTGTCGGGCTCGGTCCGCCGCCAGCCCATCCGCCGGAGCCGTTCCGCGAGTTCGAAGGCCGCCGGCTCGTACGTCGTCGCCTCCGCGTCTCCCAGCCGCCGCGCCGCCGGATCGGCGATCGCCGCCTTGACCGCGTCCGCACTCCACCGTCGTACGACCACAGGTGGACCCATCTTCACCGAGAACGCGCCCCGCGCCTTGAGGTGGGCCAGCATCGGATCGAGCCAGCGTTCGAGATCCGCCGCGCGCCAGTCGATGACCGGCCCCTCGGGGAGGTACGCGAGATACCGCTTGACCTTCGGCAACGGCCGCAGCAGCACAAGACCCACCCCGACGAGCCGCCCCTCCCCGTCGAACCAGCCCAGACTCTCCGCCCGCCAGTCCGGCTTCACATCACCCCAGGACGGCACCTGCATATGGCTGGCGGACGGACGGGTGCTCACGAACGCCAGATGTTCTTCGCGGGTGATGGCCTGCAGGCGGAGACTCATACGCGGCACTCCTCATGGGGGGTAGGTGGATCTGCCAGCGTACTGACGGGGGTCGTACCGGTTCCGATCGGCGCGTTCGGATGAGCGAGGCGTCCAGGCCGAGAGGCCCCGGGACTGCCCCCCCCGGTCCATCGAAGCCGCCGAAGGAGCCGCCGAGGGCATCGACGGCGCCTTCGCCTCCGACAGTGCCGAACAGGCCCTCGCCCACATGACTGCCCGCCGCTGACCGCGATGCAACTCCGTCAGCCGGTCCCGGTGGCGAAAGGGCCGCCATCTCCGAACACGAGCCGCGCGAAGTTCTCGCCGATGCGGCGGTGTCCCGCGGGATCGGGGTGGACCTCGTCGGGCAGGGGCAGTTCGGCGTAGTCCCTCTCGCCGTAGAGGTCACGGCCGTCGAGGTGGTGCAGGTTCGGGTCGTCGGCCGCCCGCTGTTCGACCGTCCGGGCGAGTTCCTCGCGGATGACGTTGAGCGTCAGGCGCCCGGCGGCCCGTTCGGCAGGGTCGCCCGTGGCCTTGAAGCGCAGGATGCCGTCGGCGAAGTCGGGCGCGAGGGGGCCGGGGGTGTCCTCCTGGACCGGGCACAGGATGGGGGACACGACCAGCAACGGTGTCGTCGGATGCCCCTCGCGGAGCGTGTCCAGGAAGCCGTGGACCGCGGGGGTGAAGGCGCGCAGACGCATCACATCGGCGTTGACGACATTGATGCCGATCTTGAGGCTGATCAGGTCCGCGGGGGTGTCCCGCATCGCACGGGCGGTGAACGGGTCGAGCAGCGCGCTGCCGCTGAATCCCAGGTTGACCAGCTCCACTTCGCCCTGCGCGGCGGCCAGGGCCGGCCAGATGGCGGTCGGGTGGGCGGCGTTCGAGCCGTGGCTGATGGAACTGCCGTGGTGGAGCCACACCTTGCGCCCGTTGTCCCGCGCCGGCTCGACCGGGGCATCGGTGCGCAGGGCGAGCAGCTCGGTGATCTCCGTGTGCGGAAGCCAGATCTCGACGTCCTTGTCATGCGCCGGAAGCCCGGTGAACCGGGCGGTGCCTGCGGGCCCTTCACTCAGTTCGGAGGACTGGGTGACCATGTCGACGATCGTGCGGACGTTACCGCCGGGCACCGTGGTCTGGGCAGCGAGCCGGCCGTCGACCAACAGGTCGTACACGCCGTCCGCGGGGGCCGGGAAGCCTCGGTAAACCCGCTTGGTGGGCAGCGTGTCCAGTTCGATGGCGGTGGCCCGGGTGCGGAAGACCAACCGCACGCCGGAGGGCTGGGCCTCGGCTGCGGCCAGTCGGTCGTCGGGGATCTGTCGGCGAGCCCGAGCGGGCAGACGGTGCGGCAGCAGGCCGTACGCGGTCGGCTCCACGTCGAGGAAGCCGCGCAGCATGTCGGCGGTGACGGGCGTGGTGACAGGTGTGGTCATCCAGTCGTGCTCAGCGTTCATTGCTCATGGTCCTGGGGCTGTGGGGGTGTGGGGCGGTGGGGCGGTGGGGGTGTGGGGCGGTGGGGCGGTGGGGGTGTGGGGCGGTGACTGTTGCTGTGGCTCTGGCCGCGGCCGCGGCCGCTCAAGGCGTGGTCCAGTTGCGCAGGAGGGCGTCCAAGCGGTCGAGGGTCCAGGTCCAGGACTCCTGAGTGTCGACGGCGGTGTGGCTGAAGCTTCCGGCCATCTCCAGGCTGACGTAGCCGTGGAAGACGCTGCCGAGCATCCGGACCGCGTGCGTCTGGTCCGGCTCCGTCAGGTCGTAACCGCGCAGGATCGCCCGCGTCATCTGCGCGTGGCGGACGCCGGCACTGGCGGCCGCGGTCTCGGGGTCGAGCCGGAGCCGCATGGCGGCGTACCGACCGGGGTGCTCCCGGGCGTAGTCGCGGTAGGCATCCGCGAAGGCGGCCAGGGCGTCCTTGCCGGCGCGACCGGCCAGGGCGGCGGCGACCCGGTCGGCGAGTTCCTCGAGCGCGAACAGGGCAATCCTCGTCCTGAGGTCCTGGGAGTTCTTCACGTGCGAGTACAGACTCGCGACCTTGACGTCGAACCTCCGGGCAAGCTCCGAGACGGTCACCTGGTCGAAGCCGACCTCATCTGCCAACTCCGCCCCCGCGCGGGTCAGACGCTCCGTGGTCAGCCCCACTCGAACCATAACCATCCTCCGAATCACCGATGGCTATTATGCATTTACCTAATACCTTTAGGCAAGATAGTCGGCCCCTCAGTCAGTGCTCTCCGTCAGCTCTCTTCGTCAGCTCTCTCCGTCATCCCCTCCGCCAGCACCTCCGCCAAGTGCCGCCCCCTCCGGCCCGCCAGCTGCTCCATCTGCGTACGGCAGGAGAAGCCGTCCGCCAGGATCACCGTGTTGTCCGTGGCGGCCCGTACGGCCGGGAGGAGTTGCTCCTCGGCGCAGGCCGTCGACACCTCGTAGTGGCCCTTCTCGAAGCCGAAGTTGCCGGCGAGGCCACAGCAGCCGCCGGCGAGGGGGCCGGTGAGGCCCGCGGCCTCGCGCAGGCGGCGGTCGGCGGCGTCGCCGAGGACCGCGTGCTGGTGGCAGTGGGTCTGGCCGGTGGCCGGGCGATCCAGCCGGGGTGGGGTCCAGTGCGGGGCGTGCCGTTCCAGGGCCTCCGCGAACGTCGTCACCGCCGCCGCCAGACGTGCCGCACGCGGGTCGTCGTGCAGCAGCTCCGGCAGGTCGGTGCGGAGGGCGGCGGCGCAGCTCGGTTCCAGGACGACGACCGGGGTGCCCGCCTCCAGGTACGGCTCCATCAGGTCGAGCGTGCGGCGCATCACGGTGCGGGCGCGGTCGAGCTGGCCGGTGGAGACGTAGGTCAGGCCGCAGCAGACGCGGTGCCGGCGACGCGGCAGGACCGCGCCGAAACCCGCACCGAAACCCCCGCCGAAACCGATCGGCCCCTTCGCCACGCCATCCCCGATCGGGCCCCGTGACGGCCCGTCCCCGCCGGGACCCCGCACGACCCCCGCCGCCCCGTCCGGTCCCGGAATCCCCCCAGCCTCTTCAGGCATCCCCGCCGGCGTGAACCTCATCGCCCTCGTCGGCGGCAGCAGCACCGTCAGCCCCGCCGCCTCCAGGACGTGTACGGCGGCCTTGCCCACGGACGGCGAGAGGTACTCCGTAAAGGTGTCGGGCCACACGACAACGACCTGCCCACCGGAGCCAAAGCCCGAGCCCGAGCCGGATCCGGCCCCTGTACCGAACCCCGGAAACGGCCCCTGTACCCCCCGCTTGACGCCCCGTACGAACCCCCGCACCCGCGCCCGGAACCTCCGCGACCACCACCGGCTGAAGGTCTCCCGCGCCACCGTCGGAATCCCCCGCTCGGGCGCGATCCCGCCCAGCCGCTTGGCCACCGCCGCCAAAAACCCCACGCCGGCAAGGGAGTTGACAACCCTTGCCATGCGGGTGCCGGCGACGAACCCGAGCCACACCGGCAGCCACCCCATGGCGTAGTGGGCCGCCGGGCGACGGCGACCCTCGTAGTGGTGGTGGAGGAACTCCGCCTTGTACGTGGCCATGTCGACGCCGACCGGGCAGTCGGACCGGCATCCCTTGCAGGACAGGCAGAGGTCCAGCGCGTCGCGGACCTCCGTCGAACGCCACCCGTCCGTCACGACCTCGCCCGCGAGCATCTCGTGGAGCAGCCGCGCCCGTCCTCGCGTGGAGTGCTCCTCCTCGCCGGTCGCCCGGAAGGAGGGGCACATCACGTCCGCGCCGGCCACAGGCGTCGTACGGCACTTCGCCACCCCCACACACCGCCGCACCGCCGCCGAGAAGTCCCCGCCGTCCGCCGGATACCCGAAGGCCACGTCCACCGGCTCTTTCGGCAGCACCGCGAACCGCAGGTTCTCGTCCAGCCGGTGCGGCCGCACCAGCATTCCGGGGTTGAGCAGGTCGTCCGGGTCCCAGATGCCCTTGACCCGCTCGAAGAGGCCGACCATCTCCGCGCCGTACATCCTCGGCAGCAGCTCCGCCCGCGCCTGCCCGTCGCCGTGCTCGCCCGACAGCGAGCCCCCGTGGGACACGACGACGTCCGCGAGCTCCTCGGAGAAGCGCCGGAAGCGACCGATCCCGGCGGCGGTCATCAGGTCGAAGTCGATGCGTACGTGGATGCAACCGTCGCCGAAGTGCCCGTACGGCGCGCCGCGAAGCCCGTGGGCCGTCAGCAGGGCCCGGAAGTCGCGGAGGTAGGGCCCGAGCCGGGCGGGCGGCACCGCGCAGTCCTCCCAGCCGGGCCAGGCCTCGGTGCCGTCGGGCATCCGCGTCGCCGTGCCACTGGCGTCCTCACGCAGCCGCCACAGGGCGCGCTGCCCGGCCGGGTCGGTGACGACGAGGGAGTCGACGACGTCGGCGGCCCGCACGATCGCGTCGCCGCGCGCGCGTGCCTCCGCCGTGTCCGCCCCGCCCGTCTCGACGAAGAGCCAGGCCCCGCCGCGCGGCAACCCCGCGTCGGCCGGTACGAGGTCGGCGGCCATCCCCTCCACCGTCAGCGGGCCGTACGGCAGCAGTCCGGCGGCCGCCTCCGCCGCCGCGCTCTCGTCCGTGTACGCCAGCACGGCCAGCGCCCGCGCGCGGGGGGCCTCGACCAGTCGTACGACCGCCTCGGTCAGCAGCCCCAAGGTGCCCTCGGAGCCGCAGAAGGACCGGGCGACGTCCGCGCCGCGCTCGGGGAGGAGGGCGTCCAGCGCATACCCGGAGATACGGCGCGGGAGGTCCGGGAAGCCCGTGCGCAGGCGCGCCAACTCGCCCTCGACCAGGGGACGGAGGCCGTCGGGGGCGCCTGCCCAGTCCTGCCCCAGCCGCACCGCGGCCCCCTGACCCGTGACCACCGACAGCTCCCGCACGCTGTCCGCCGTCGTGCCCCAGGCGACCGAGTGCGACCCGCACGAGTTGTTGCCGATCATGCCGCCGAGCGTGCAGCGGCCGTGCGTCGAGGGGTCGGGGCCGAAACGCAGGCCGTGCGGGGCGGCGGCGTCCTGGAGGCGGTCCAGTACGACACCGGGCTGGACCACCGCCGTACGGGCATCGGGGTCCACGGAAACGATCCGGTTCATGTGGCGCGTGAAGTCCAGGACGACGCCCGTGCCCGTCGCCTGCCCGGCGATCGACGTGCCGCCACCGCGCGCGACGACCGGCACCCCGTACTCACGGCACACGGCGAGGGCCGCCGCCACGTCGTCCGCGTCGCGCGGGGACACGACGCCCAGCGGGACACGCCGGTAGTTGGACGCGTCCATGGTGGTCAGCGCCCGCGCGGTCACGTCGAAGGCAACCTCGCCGCGCACGGCCTTCCGCAACCCCGCCCGCAGTGCCCCTGGATCAGTCATGTCCCCAGGATGCCCCCGAACACTGACAGTGACCGCCGAGCCACCACGCGAAGATCGCGACCTAAGGGTCGAATGTGGTCGGGATTGCTCAGACCGGGAAACCGGAAGCTTCCCAAGACGATCACTAACTCCCCTATAGTGACGGCCAGTTGAGCATCAAGTGTCGCTTCTCGCCCAGGAACCTCGCCCCCAGGAACCTCGCCCAGGACACGACCGAGGACACGATTCATGACCGCGCCGACAGCGCCCACCCCCTCCGGCGAACGACCCACCCTCCGCGCCACTGCGCCCGTCCCTCTGATCACCGCCGTCCTGGCCGCGGTCGCGGTCGCCGGCGCCGTCCACCTGGCACCCGACTCGGTGCGCGTCCCCCTCGCCTGGGCCGCGGGCGCCGCCGCCCTGCTGCTGTGCGTGGCCGTCGCCGTGGCCACTCGCGCCGTACAGAAGTCGAGGCTGCTGCGCCGTCGGCTCGACACCGTGACCCAGGACGCCGGGCGGCTCCTTCAGGAACGGGCCCGGCTGACCCAGGAGTTCAGCCAGGAACAGGCCCGGCTGACCGGTGACGTGGCCCGCGAGCGGGGCCGCCTGGCCGAGGCGGTGGCACAGGAACGCGTCCAGCTGACCGAGACCACAGCGCAGGAACGCGCCCGCCTCACCGCCGAGTTCACGGCCGAACGGCAGCAGCTCACCGACGAACGGGACCGCCTCACCGCGGAGAACGCCCGCCTTGCCGAGCGCGCCCGGCACGCCACCGGTGACCGCGCCGCCGCACTCGCCTCGACCGCCAACGCGGCCGGCCGGCTGCAGGCCCTGTCCACGGGCATGCTCGCCGACCTGCGCGCCATGGAGGAGCGGCACTCCGACGAGGCGGTCCTCGCCGACCTGCTGCACCTCGACCACCGCACCGCGCAGGCGGGCCGCCTCGCCGACTCCGTCGCCGTCCTCTCGGGCGCGCGCTCCGGCCGCCGCTGGGCGCGGCCCATCGTCATGGAGTCGATCCTGCGCGGCGCGATGGGCCGCATCGGCGGCTACCAGCGTGTCCGCATCCACTCCACCAGCGGTGCCGCCGTCGCCGGGCACGCCGCCGAGGGCGTGATGCACGCGCTCGCCGAACTCCTCGACAACGCCGCGAACTTCTCCCCGCCGACCGCCGAAGTGCATGTGTACGTCGAGGAGGTCCCGGCCGGCGTCATCGTCTCCGTCGAGGACAGCGGGCTGGTGATGGGCGACGTCCAGCTGCGCCGCGCCGAACGTGCCGTGTCCGGCGACACCGTCGGACCGGGCAGGCTCACCGGCACCCGGCTCGGCCTCGCAGTGGTCGGCCGGCTCGCCCGCAAGCACGGCCTGAAGGTGTCCTTCCGGCCCTCCGCACGCGGCGGCACGGGCGTCCTGGTCCTCATCCCCCAGGACCTCCTCGCCTTCCTGCCCCTCACGCTGCCCCTCGACGACGAACCCGCCGAGTCCAAGGCCGAGACCGAGACCGCGTCAGCGCCGGGAGCCGTCCAGCCGCCGCTCCGCGAGCCGTCGTACGCCGCCGCACACGCCCCCGCCGACCTGGACCCGGATCCCGTCCCCACCCACGACTCGCCCCGGCACGAGGAGGGCACCGAGTCGAGCGGCGAGCTCCCCAGGCGCCGCCGCGGTCGCCCCCTCGCGCACGCCGAGCGCAGCCGCGCCCGCGCCACGCCTCCGGCCGACCCGGCCGACCCGGACCCCCGTACCGCCGACAGGTCCAGGTCCCGCGGCGACCGCTTCAGCAGCTTCCGGCAGGCGGTACGCGGTGCGGCGCAGGGCGCCGAGGACGCCGTACACGTCCAGGAAGAACTCGAAGAAGACCTCGAACAGGAACAGGAGGGGGTACGGGACACGGACGCGGTGTCCGCCGTGCCCTCCCAGGCGCCCGCCCCCTCACAGTCACCCGACCACTCACACCCGAAAGGCCACACGACTCCATGACCGGCTCCACCACCGCCGACGAGAAGCTCTCCTGGCTCATCGAGGGGCTGCTTGAGCGCACGCCAGGCACCCGGCACGCGCTCGTGCTCTCGCGTGACGGCCTGAAGCTGTGCCGCACCCCGGAGCTCTCGATCGACCAGGCCGACCAGCTCGCGGCGATCGCCGCCGGCATCCAGTCGCTGTCCCACGGTGCGTCGGTGGAGTTCGGCGACGGCAGCGGGGGCGTACGGTCCGCGATGGCCGAGTTCCACGGCGGAGTCCTGTTCATCGTCGAGGCGGGCGACGGCGCGCACCTGGCGGTGGTCACCGCCGAGGAGGCGGACGCCGGTCTGGTCGGGCACAACATGAGCGAACTCGTCGAACAACTCGGCGAATACCTGAGCGCGCCGCCGCGTACCTCATGAGCCGCCCGGGCCGGGACGACGCCCCCGACCGGCTGTACACCCTCACGGGAGGGCGCAGCGGGTCCGGCCCCGACACCCCCTTCGACCTGGTGACGCTGGTGGTGGCCGAGTGCGAGCCGGCGGCGGGCATGCAGTCGGAGCACGCCGCGATCCTGCGCGTGGCCAAGCGGCCCACGGCGGTCGTCGAGATCGCGGCCGAACTGCGGCTGCCGGTGAGCATCACGAAGGTGCTGCTCTCCGATCTCCTCGCCACCGGCCGGGTCAGCGCCCGTCACCCGCACGTCGCCACTCTTCCCGATCACGACATCCTGGAGCAGGTGCTCGTTGGACTCCGCAACATCTGACGCCGGTACGTCTGCCTGTGTCGCCGCGGCCTCCGACGCCCGTGCCCCTCTCGCGAATGACGCCCGTACGCCGCTGTCCGCGTCGGCCGACAACGGCCTGAAGATCGTGGTCGTCGGTGGTTTCGGCGTCGGCAAGCTGGTCGAGTACCTCCAGAGCCTGTACGCCGCCACGAGCGCACCCGGAGCTCTTGGCGAAACCCTCCTCACATCACCGGAGTTGGCACTGTGACCTCCGCCTCCGTGCCCCTCAGTGGGCCCCGGTTCCAGACCGAGCCCGCCGAGCTGTACCGGGAGTTGCGGCGCGATCACGGTGCCGTGGTGCCGGTCTCGCTGGACGGGGACATACCGGCCTGGCTGGTGCTCGGCTATCGCGAACTGCACCAGGTCACCGGCGATCCCGTGCTGTTCAGCCGGGACTCCGACCTGTGGAACCAGTGGCCGGGCATCCCCGACGACTGGCCGATGCTGCCGATGATCGGCCGCGGGCAGCCCTCCATCCTCTACACGGTCGGCGAACGTCACCGGGTGCGCGCCGCGATGATCAGCGACGCCCTCGAAGCCGTCGACCCCTTCGAACTGCGCAGCCACGCCGAGAAGTTCGCCGACGAGCTCATCGACGCGGTGAGCGCCAAGGGCGAGGCGGACCTCATCGGGGACTACGCGGCGCTGCTGCCCGTCCGTGTCCTCGCCACGCTCTACGGCTTCACCGACGAGCAGGGACCCGGCCTGGTCACCGCCCTCAACGACATCACCAACGGTACGGCGTCCGCACTGGCGGGGCAGCAGCATCTGGCGGCGTCCATGGGGCAGCTGCTCGCCGACCGGAAGGTGACTCCCGCGGACGACGTGGTCAGCCGCATGTTGGCGACGGCACTCACCCAGGAGGCCGAGGGCACGGGCTCGGCCTCGGCCTCAGGCTCGGGCTCAGGCACGGGCACGGGCACGGGCACGGGCTCGGCCTCAGGCTCAGGCACGGGCTCGGCCTCAGGCTCGGGCTCAGGCACGGGCTTCACGGACGAGGAGATCGTCCAGGACCTGATGGTCGTGCTGGCCGCGGGCCACCAGCCGACCGCCGACTGGATCGGCAACTCGCTGCGCCTGATGCTCACGGACGACCGGTTCGCGGCCTCGCTGTTCGGCGGCCGGAACAGCGTCGCCGAGGCCATGAACGAGGTCCTCTGGGAGGACACCCCCTCCCAGAACGTCGCCGGCCGCTGGGCCTCCCGCGACACCCAGCTCGGCGGCCGCCGCATCCGCTCCGGCGACCTGCTCATCCTCGGGCTCCAGGGCGCCAACTCCGACCCCCAGGTCCGTACCGACGTCTCCGCGCTCACCGGCGGGAACAGCGCCCACTTCTCCTTCGGCCACGGCGCCCACCGCTGTCCGTTCCCGGCGCAGGAGATCGCGGAGATCATCGCGCGGACCGGGATCGAGGTCGTACTGGACCGGCTGCCGGACATCGACCTGGCCGTGCCCGCCGAGTCGCTGGCCCGGCGGCCCTCCCCATGGCTGCGGGGGCTGACCGAACTGCCCGTGCGCTTCTCCCCCACCCGGGCCCTCGGCGGGACCTCCGCATGAGCGCCGCCGACGCCGAAGAGGCCCGTGGCGTCCTGGCCCCTTCGTCACCGACCTCGGCTCACTCCGGCCTCCTCGCCCTCGCCCCGTCTCACCCGACGGACGAGGTTTCACCCAGGTTTCCGGAAGCCGCTAGGCTCGCGGGGTGGCTGATATCGAGATCCCCGCTGACATCAAGCCCGCCGACGGTCGTTTCGGCGCGGGCCCCTCCAAGGTGCGTACGGAGGCGCTGGACGCCCTGGCGGCGACCGGCAGTTCTCTGCTCGGTACGTCCCACCGCCAGGCCCCGGTCAAGAACCTGGTCGGCAAGGTGCGCGAGGGTGTGAGCGCGCTGTTCTCACTCCCCGAGGGCTACGAGGTCGTCCTCGGCAACGGCGGCTCCACCGCGTTCTGGGACGTGGCGACCCACGGGCTCATCGAGAGCAAGTCGCAGCACCTCACCTTCGGTGAGTTCAGCTCCAAGTTCGCGAAGGCGGCCAAGCTCGCCCCGTGGCTGGCCGAGCCGACCGTGATCTCCTCCGACCCGGGCACACACCCCGAGCCGACGGCCGAGGCGAGCGTGGACGTCTACGCCTTCACCCACAACGAGACGTCCACCGGTGTCGCGGCCCCCATCAAGCGCGTGGCCGGCGCCGACGACGGCTCCCTCGTCCTGGTGGACGCCACCTCCGGCGCCGGCGGCCTCCCCGTCGACATCGCCGAGACCGACGTCTACTACTTCGCCCCGCAGAAGTCCTTCGCCTCCGACGGCGGCCTGTGGATCGGCGTCTTCTCCCCGGCGGCGATCGAGCGCGCCGAGCGGATCCACGCGAGCGGGCGCCACGTACCGGAGTTCTTCTCGCTCCCCACGGCGATCGACAACTCGCGCAAGAACCAGACGTACAACACCCCGGCGCTCGCCACCCTCTTCCTGCTCAACGAGCAGCTGGAGTGGATCAACGGCCAGGGCGGCCTGGACTGGTCGGTGCGCCGCACCGCCACCTCCGCGCGCACGCTGTACGGCTGGGCCGAGGACGTCAAGTACGCGACCCCGTTCGTCACCGACCCCGCCAAGCGCTCCCAGGTCATCGGCACGATCGACTTCGCGGACGAGATCGACGCCGCCGCCGTCGCCAAGGTTCTGCGCGCCAACGGCATCGTCGACACCGAGCCCTACCGCAAGCTCGGCCGCAACCAGCTCCGCGTCGCGATGTTCCCGGCCATCGACCCGGCGGACGTCGAGGCGCTGACGCAGTGCATCGACTACGTGATCGAGAAGCTGTAACCGTCTCTACGTGAAGAGGGGCGCCCGGCACGTGAATCGTGCCGCGCGCCCCTCTCTCGTCAGTGGCTCAGCTTCCTGAACCGCCGCACCGCGAGCGGCAGGAAGATCAGCGTCAGGATCGCCGGCCACACGCCCGCCATCAGCAGCGCGTGCTGCTCGACCCACGAGTCCCCGCTGCCCACCGGCGTTCCGAACAGCTCACGCGCGGCGGCCGCCGTGGACGAGATCGGGTTCCAGGCCGCGACGAAGCCGAGCCAGTCCGGCATGAGCTGCGGCGCGACGAAGATGCTGGAGATCATCGTCAGCGGGAAGGCCACCGCGAACAACCCGCCCGCCGCCTCCGGGTTGGGCACCATCAGACCGAGCCACACGCCGAGCCAGATCAGCGCGAAGCGCAGCCAGAGCAGCAACGCGAAGGCCGCCAGGAAGGCGAGTCCGCCGTCGGGACGCCAGCCCATCGCGAACGCGGTGAGCATCAGGATCGTCAACTCCGCGCAGGCGCCGAGCAGATCCGTCACCCCGCGACCGGAGACCACGGCGGACGGCGCCATCGGCATCGAGCGGAACCGGTCGATGACACCCCGGGTCGCGTCGTAGACCACGACGGTCGCGGTGTTGATGAAGCCGAAGGCCATCGTCATCACGAACATGCCCGGCATCAGGAAGTCCTTGTAGTCCCCGCCCCCGGGCACCTTCATCGCACTGCCGAAGACATACCCGTACAGCAGCACGGAGAGGATCGGGAAACCCAACTGCCAGACGATGTTGATGGGTTGGCGCTGGTAGTGGGTCAGTCCGCGCCGGACGACGTTCCAGCAGTCGACAACTGCCCAGTACGTACGACCATGACCGCTCGGCCCGGCCGGCTCCAGCGCGCTCATGCCGCCTCCTTCGTACTCGTGTCCGTCTCCGTACGGTGTCCGGTCAGGCGCAGGAACACGTCGTCGAGACTCGGCCTGCGCAGCCCGATGTCCTCGACCGAGACACCCTCGTCCTGGAGGGTGCGCGCCACGTCGGTGAGCGCGGCCACCCGGTCGGTCACCGGCGCGTGGACGCGGAGTTCGGTCTCGTCCGACTCCGGTTCGCCGTCCGCGACCCGGGCCACGACCTTCACCACCCGCGGGATGTCGGCGCGTTCGCTCACCACGACCTCGATACGGTCACCGCCGACCGTGTCTTTCAGCCCGTCGGGCGTGTCGTCCGCGATGGCCCGGCCCTGGTCGATCACCGTGATGTGCGAGGCGAGCTTGTCGGCCTCCTCCAGGTACTGCGTGGTCAGCAGCACGGTCGTACCGCCGGTCACCAATGCCCGTACGGAATCCCAGACTTCGCCCCGGCCGCGCGGGTCGAGTCCGGTCGTCGGCTCGTCCAGGAACAGCACGCTCGGGGTGAGGATCATCGACGCGGCGAGGTCGAGCCGGCGCCGCATGCCGCCGCTGTACTTCCCGACTCCCTTGTCTGCGGCCTCGACGAGGTCGAACTGCTCAAGGAGCTCCCCGGCCCGCAGCCGCGCCCTGCGTCCGCCCAGATGGAACAGCCGGCCGAACATCTCCAGGTTCTGCCGCCCGCTGAGTACCTCGTCCACCGCCGCGTACTGACCGGTGAGCCCGATCCGCGCCCGCACCTCCCGCGGCTGCCGTGCCACGTCCAGACAGGCCACCGTCGCGCTCCCGCCGTCCAGCCGCAGGAGCGTGGCGAGGATACGGACGGCGGTGGTCTTGCCCGCACCGTTCGGCCCGAGCAGGCCGTGCACCGTCCCCTCCCGCACCGCCAGATCGAAGCCGTCGAGCGCGCGCTTGTCTCCGTACCGCTTCTCCAGGCCCTCGGCCCGTACCGCGTAACCGCCGCTCATGGGTCCCCTTCCCCTTGATCGAGCACTAACTGAGTACACCGTACCCTATTACGCGTACAACGTACCCAGTTTTTCTTCGCGGAACTAAGCTGCACCCATGAAGAGCAGCACGGAGACCAGCGGCAGCGGTGACATCAGGCGCACGCTCGAACTGCTGTGGGACACCGGCAAGCGCCCCAGCCGCGGCCCCAAGCCGGGCCTGACGCTGGAGGGAATCGTGGAGGCGGCGATCCGGGTCGCGAACGCCGAGGGCCTTGAGGCGGTCTCGATGCGCCGGATCGCCACCGAACTCGGCACCGGCGCGATGTCCCTCTACCGCTATGTCCCCGGCAAGGGAGAGCTGCTCGACCTGATGCTGGACCGGGTCCAGCGGCCGTCCGAGAACCCCGCCGACCTCGGCGACGGCAGCTGGCGCTCGGCTCTGGAGGCCCTGGGCCGCGCGACCCTCGCCCTCTACCGGCGCCACCCCTGGCTGCTCCAGGTCAACCAGTCACGCCCGATCCTCGGCCCGAGCGCCCTCGACGGCATGGAGAAGATGCTCTCCCGCATCAAACCGATGGGCCTGACCGATCCCGAGCTGGTCTCGACGATCATCATGATCGACGGATATGTCGTCGGGGCCGCCCGCACACAGGTGCACCACGAGGAAGCGGAACGCAGAACCGGGCTGACGGACGCCGAGTTCTGGCAGGCCCACGTCCCCGTCTTCGAGAAGGTCATGACCGACGGCAACCACCCCTACCTCGCCGCGCTCAGCGAGGACGCCTTCAGCCCCGACTTCGACCACTTCGAGTTCGGCCTTCAGCGCATCCTGGACGGCCTCGAAACGTTCGTCGCCCAGCGCGGCGAAGGGTGACGGCTACGACCGTCGCAGCAACCGCTTGAATCCGATGACGACGACAAGCCCGACGGCCACGGCAAGGGCACCGACCTTGAAGCCATCACCGTCATCGCCCCCCTGTGCCGCTGAACTCCCGCTCCCGGACGGCGACTTGGATGATGCTTCGCCGGTGTCCCCGGGGGCGTCCTCCGCGACGACCGAACTCCCGGCGCCTTCGCTGCCGAGCATGATTTTGGTCCCGTCGGTGGTGTAACTGACGGACTCCCCCTGCCCGAGGGGCACGCTGATCCGCTCCAGCTTCTTGATCTTCCCGTCGTTCCAGTCGTACGCGATCCCGCCGAAGTATCCGCGTACGGCGAGCCGCGTGCCGTCCGGGGAGAAGGCGGCGTCGGTGGCCCACAGGTCGACGGCGACGACGGGCTTGAAGACGTTGGTCCCGGAGGCGGAGAGCTTGGCGGGCCCCTCGTACAGGTGCCCGCCGTCCTCCTGCTTGTCGATGATGTAGACCCGCCCGGTCGTGGGGTGCACGACGAGCGACTCGGCGTCGCGGGGTCCGTCGGAGTACTTGACCACGTACTGCGTGGCGCGGATCGTCTGGTCCTTGAGCTGCTTGGGCTCGGACAGCTGATAGACCCACACGTAGTCCCAGACGACGCCGTCGTTGTCGCCGATGTCCCCGACGTAGATCTGGTTGTCCGGCCCGATCGAGATGGCCTCGACGTCGCGCGGCATGCCCACGCCGGTCATGGTGATCGTCGCGACGGTCTCGCCGGTGCGACTGTCGACGGCGTAGAGGTAGGCGCCGGTGTCCTGGTCGTTGTGGGTCCAGTAGATCCCGGGGTGCTGCCGGGAGGCGGCAAGCCCGCTGGACTCGGTGATGCGGGGATCCTTGATCGTGAACCCCTCGTCACCGTCACCGTCGGCGGCGAAGACGGGCGCGGCGAACGCACCCATGAGAAGGACCCCGGCAAGAAACACGAGCGGTCGGCGCATGCCCCAAGCCTGCCATCCCGGACCGACGTTCACATCGCCCGCGCCCGACCGACGGCCCGACCAACCACGAGGCATGTCCCCCCTCACGCACCCGCACCCCCACCGCCCGTGAGGCGTGTCCAGCTTCACACCCCCACCCTCGATGGCACCCGCACCGATCGTCCATGATGAGCGAATGCTCAGGTTGATGCCCGTCGGCGACTCCATGACGATCGGAAGCGCCGGCGAACACACATGGCGTTACCGGATGTGGCAGCACCTGCGCGAGACGTACGCGGGCCCGTTCCGGATCGTCGGCCCGCGCGAGACGCTCTACGACAAGGCGACGGAGTCCCCCGACTCGTACGAGTACGCGGACCCGGACTTCCCCCGCGCCCACCTCGCGGGCTGGGGCGAGGGCTGGCTCCACATGACCCCGCTGATCCGCGAGGCGGTCCGCTCGCAGCGCGCCGACATCCTGCTGGTCTCCCTGGGCCTGATCGACCTGGGCTTCTACACGAACGCGACGCAGACGGCGGACAACGCCCGCGCCTTCGTCGCGGAGGCCCGCGCCGCGAACCCGCGCATCCGCATGGTCGTACTCCCGGTGACACCGAACGTCCGCGCCGAGTCCGATGCCGCCTTCGCCACCGAGGTCGCCGCCTTCAACGAACTCCTCGCCAAGACCGTCGCCGACCTCGACGAACCCCGCTCCCCCCTCCTCCTGACCTCGCCCCCGTCCCCGTACGACGTCAACCTCGACACCTACGACGGCACGCACCCCAACGAGAGCGGCGAACACCGCATCGCGGAGGCCTTCGCAGAGGCGATGTACCAGTCCTGGGACCTGGGCGAGCCTTACACCACCTGACCGGGCCCACCGCACCCGCGACGACGGCAAGCACTCTTCCCCCGACCCGCCCCCGCCAACTCCCCACCCTCGACTGAAAAGCGCCGTAGCCAGTCACCGTGCGTATCGTTGTACCGCGCGGCTGCGCTCGACCGAGTTGCGGCCGGGGAGGAGCGCCACGATGACCGTCCTTGAAGACAGGATCGAGATGGCCGACAGCAGCGGCGAACTCACGCTCGACATGATGTTCGAGTGGCTGGAGAGGATGCCCGTCCCCGAGGGATACAGGGTCGAGATCGTCGGGGGAAACATCTTCATGTCGCCGCAGCGAGACATCCACTGGGAGATCATCCGCTGGATCGTACGGGCATTGGAGGACACGTTCGGCATGAAGGTGAAGGTCTTCTCGGACGTGCGCATCGACTTTCCAGGTCATCTGAACGGCTTCTGCCCGGACGTCGCCAAGCTGCGCGACAACTCGACCAAGGACTCCGAAGGTCACTGGCGCCACCAGGACGTCGAGTTCGTCGCCGAGGTCATCTCCAAGAAGACGGCCGCCAACGACTACGGCCCCAAGAAGACCGCGTACGCCCTCGCCGAGGTCCCCGTCTACCTCGTCGCCGACCCGTACCAGGGCAGGTGCCACGTCTACACCCACCCCAAGGACGGCGACTACGCAACGGAGACGAAGGTCGCCTTCGGAGACGACGTAGACCTCACCGCCACCACAGTCGGCCTCACCCTCAAAACCAAAGACTTCCCCCGCGACTGACCCCACCCCACCCGCTGCCCTTGCTCAGAGCGCACTCCACGTCGTTGGCTTGGTAGTCATGAAGTACACGCAGCTCGGACGCACAGGACTCAAGGTCAGCCGGCTCGTCCTCGGCACCATGAACTTCGGTCCGCAGTCCGGTGAGGCCGACAGCCACGCCATCATGGACGCGGCACTGGACGCGTGAATCAACTACTTCAACACGGCCAAGCAGGCATTTTGATACACCTAGGTGTGCGATGACCGCCGCCCCGCAGAGGAGCGGCGGTCATGGGCTCGGAGAGCCTGCCGATCACCAGGCGAAGGCCTCCGGGGAAGGACCGGGGCCCGGGAAGATTTCGTCAAGGCCGGCCAGCACCTCGTCCGACAGCTCCAGCTCGACGGCGCGCAGCGCGGACTCAAGCTGTTCGGCGGTGCGCGGG
>NZ_JBHXMF010000066.1:0-49503 GCF_042721055.1 Streptomyces sp. NPDC058470 | reverse complement strand
CGATTCGCGTGCCGCCCCAAGGGCCTTCTCACGTACCGGGCGTCGAGGCCCAGGGGTCACCGGGGCTCGCGCCGGTGGCGGATCGCGACGGCGATGCAGACCGGCGTGGTGAACAGCGCGTGCCAGCCGTAGAAGCACACCCCGGCCAGGCCGACCAACTGGCCCAGCACGAGGAGCAGCGCCAAGACCGGTGCGAGGAGGACGGGCAGCGTGCCGTTGGCGGTCGCGGCGACCAGATGCGGGGCAACCCGCTGGACCGCGACGCACACGAGCAAGGCGGCAACCAGGCCGCCCCAGATGACCATCAAGGCCCGCCCCGGCCGATCCCGGCGGCCGGCCGCAGCCGCAGAACGATCCGACTCATCCGTCCGGCCGGCCGGGGGATCGCCACGGTCGGCAGTCGACTCCGCCGCATGGCGCTGGGCGCTTGTGGCGGTCAACTCTCGCTCCGCAGCAGACGGGTGAGCACCGCGCAGATGATGCGGCCCAGAGCCATCCCGATGGCGCCAACTACAAACACCCCGAAAAGCCGCTCCACGAGCAGATACGTGCCTGCTATCGGCTGCCACACCACGGGCAGCAGCAGAGGCAGCACACGGAGCGGGTGCAACTCACGCCGCACGAGGGGGCTTTCCGCCGACGCACGCAGGAACAAGGCGCCGCTCGGGTTGGTGTAGGTGATCGCTGCGCCCATCACCAGCGGCAACAGAACGGTCAGCAATACGTCGAGGACAGCGATCACCACGGGCGGTCTCCTTCAACAGCGGGGCGGCACTCTGCTTCGCCTCCGATGCGACCCTGCACGCCAAGCCCTGTGGACAGAGTCCTCCGCCGCACGATCACGAGATTGGCCCGCTCTCGAACGTTCCTGCATGGCGCGAGGGCGCCATGCCGGACACCGCCGACAGGCAGGCGAACGGGCACCCAAGGCCTTCGGCTCCAGGCCGGGTGCCCGCGCTGCGGCTACGCGGCGTCGGACTCGCTGGCGCGCAGGCGCGCGTGGATCTGATCGAGGAGGCTCTCGGCCGCGGCGGCCTTCGAGTTGTCAGGATCTCGGCGGGGATTCGGTCGTCAGTCGTGGTGCAGTGCGCCTACGACCGCGCGGACGCAGGCGTGGGTGTCGTCGCGGTATTCGGCGACCGGGGTCTGCGGGTAGCCCAGTGATGCGTACAGCGTGGTGACGCCGGCGGCCGTGACGAGGCGGGCGCGCCATCCGTGATGCACCCGGACGGCGTGCTCGATGTGGTTGCGGTGCTCGATGAGGACGTACGCGGTCCGTTCGTCGGGCTCGGGCTCGAAGTCGCCGGCGATGACGCAGTTGTTGCGTCCCAACGAGGCGGAGTGGCCGGTCTGCTCGGGGACGTGAGCTTCCTCGAGGAGCTGGCGCAGCAGACGGTCGGCGCGGCAGTCGCACTTCTCGACATCGCAGAGCTGCTGCTCGGTCCAGGCCAGCAGGCCACTGATGGCGGAGGTGATCTCGGCCATCTCCAGCTTCCCCCGCTCCATGTAGGGGTCATCGGGGCCGTCCGTCATGTGCAGGGCCGCTGCGGTGGCCAGGCTTTCCCGACGCATGCCGGACAGTGCCAGGCGCAGACGGGCGAAGCATCCCGGAGCGCCGCGACCGGCGGCGAAGGCGGCGATCGGGCCGCCCTCGGACAGAGCCTTCGCGGCCTGCCTGGCTTCCCGAAGGGTGGTGATGGGCACGCAGGCTCCTCGGTGTGAGGGCGCCGCTTTTCGTCGGCGCCCGGGAGAGGCGGGCGGGTCTGTGGGGGACCCGCCCGCAGGGGATGGGTCAGGCGTGACGAAGCGCGGAGACCAGCGCGGCGCTCAAGGCGGCCGGAATGTCGGCGACCTGGGCAACGTCCAGGCGGCGGGCGCCGGGCAGGACGTTGGAGCCGGGGTCGAGACAGAACCACAGGACGTGGACGCCCGCCTTGGCCAGGCGTCGTACGAGCCGTTCGCCGCCGATGCGCTCCTCCGGCTCCCAGTGGCCGTCGGACACGATGACCAGGACGCGGGCACCGGCCTGGCGGGAGAGCCCCAGCGCGCCGTCGAGGGCGCTGGCGGCTTCGGTGAAGCGGTGATTGCCGTCGTTCGCATGGAACTCGGTGACCTGGGACGGCGGCTGGCCAGGGGAGACGATCGGGGTGACGGCCGTGCCGAAGGCCACCGTCGCAGCCTTTCCCGCGACCTCACGTGTTCCGTGCGCGAACATCCAGGCCGCCGAAGCGACGATCGAGGTATAGGCGCTCATCGAGCCGGAGACGTCGACGGCCACGCCGACCGCGACCGGCGGGTCGTCCGTGCGCTTGCGCTTCACGGTGCGAAACGGCCGGGCGGTGACCGGCACGCCCAGGGCGCTCTGCGCCGCACC
This sequence comes from Streptomyces sp. NPDC058470, assembly GCF_042721055.1. Lineage (NCBI taxonomy): Bacteria > Bacillati > Actinomycetota > Actinomycetes > Kitasatosporales > Streptomycetaceae > Streptomyces > Streptomyces sp. NPDC058470. The sequence continues at coordinate 47,129 of NZ_JBHXMF010000066.1, read as the reverse complement.
GAGCATCGCCTCGCGGCCGGACAGACGGCCCGGCGGGAGCGTGGAGGCGACGCGGACCCGGGCGGGGTCGCGGAACCGCGCCCTGGCGAGCGCGGCACCCAGGCGCCGGGCGGCCGCCCGCTCCACCGGCGTGGGTGCACGGTGGCCACGGACCGGGTTCCGCGGCCGTGAGCGGCGTGAAGACGGAGCGGGGGCGGCCGAGAACACGCGCTGAGCCGCCTGCCGTGCTGCCTGCTGTGCGGCGTCCTCGGCACGGCGTTCCTTCTGCCGCCGGGCAGCCGCCTCCTGGAGACGACGCTGCTGCTCGGGGTCGGGCATCGCCCCCGTGGAGATCTGTGCATGAACCGAGGCTGCGACGGTGACACTGGCCACGGCCGCGCCGAGCGGATCCCCGTCCGCCTCGCCATGCGAGGACTCGTGGGGCTCGCCCGCAGCGCACCCGATGCCGGGCAGGTCGTCGTCGGGATCAGCGCCGACGACCTCCACCCAGCGGCGGGCGACATCCAGCAGCCCAGTCTGGTCACCGTCGGCGAGGGCCAGGACCTCCTGCCACAGGGCCCGAAGCCGGGAGAGATCACCGGAACCGAGGACGGACTCAGCCGCTGAGCGCACCGGCTGGACCTCGGTCTCGGTGAGGACACCGGCGTCCGCCCGGCCCAGGATGAGAGCGGCACCGGCCGCGGCCCGCCACCGGTCGTACGTCGGTGAAGCGGCGGCCTGCGCGGGCAGCACGATGGTGCTCGCGCAGGCGCGCAGGAAGACGCGGTCCGCCGGGCGCTCCTGGAGGTGACGCGCCTCGATCCGGGGCTCTTCGAGCAGGACGGCCGCGCGGATCACCGCACGTCCCGCCGACTCGGGCCAGTTCTCCCAGCGGGTGCTGCGGGCGTGCCCGGCCTCGTGCGCGGACATGCCGACGATCACCGGATGCCGCAGCCGGCCCGAGACGCTGAGCGGGTCGATCTGGTCCGGGTGAACGCCGTCCTTCAGCGCGATCGCCCCATTGACCGTGACCTTGATCAGCGCCGGGTCGAACCAGGCCGCGTCCGCCGTGGAAGCGCCGTCCCACACCATGGCGAGCAGCACGTCGTCACGGTCGGCAAGGGTGTTGATGATCGAGCCCAGACGCCGGGCGAGCGCGCCCCGGGCATCCAGCAGGTCCGCGTCGACATCCTCCAGCGGAGCGGGTTCCGCGCCTGCCACGGCGGCCGTCACCGGCGCCCCGCAGGCACCCGGGTGCCCAGCGACAGCGCCGGGGTCTCACCGAACTTCTCCGCCATGGCCGCAGCGAACTCATCGCGGTCCTGCGAGGGGCACTTGCGCAGCAGACCGGAGACGGCAAATCCCTGTCCGTAGCGTCCGGTCGCCTCGGCGAAGGCCAGCGCGTCACGCAGCTGCGGGATCCAGCCCTCGTACGTCTCCTGGGCCTTGCGGCTCTCCAGGTTCTTGGCCACGGTGATCAGGTCCACCGGCACGCCGAGGTCGGCGGCCAGGTCCCAGTCGGTGGCGACTTCGACGTGGTGGTGGAACCGGCTGCGCAGTGCGTCACTCAGGTTCGCCCCGGGAACGTCGGGGTTGCAGGCGCCGATGACGAACCAGTTGGGGCCGACCTTGAGAGGGGGCAGCTTCGGGTTCATCGTGACGTGCAGCTCGCCGCGGCCGTCCATGAGCGGGTACAGCACGGTCAGAGCCCGGGGGTCGATCAGGGCGATCTCGTCGATCAGGAGCGGGACGTCGTTCTCGATGCTGCGGATGAGCGGGCCCGGAACCCACTCGTAGAGCTTCGTGTCCGGGTCCTGGACGAAGGTGCCAACGAAGTCCGGCACATCGGTGTCGGCGGTGCCGACGATCGTCTCCAGACCGGTGTGCAGGCCGTCGACGGCGTCCTGGACGAACGCGGCCTCGCTCAGGGCGGTCTTGCCGGTGCCAGGCGGTCCGACGAGCAGTACGTGCTCGTGGTGGCTGCGGGCGTCACGAAGGAACGCGAGGTCTTCCAGGGGGCCGACCATGCGGGGCTGGTACGGATGGCCATTCGGGCGGATCTGCGGACCTACCGGTGCGAGGGCAGACGACAGAGCGGGCGGGGGCGGGACGGGCGCGCTCTGCTGGGTGCGCTCGCGCTCGAGGTCCGCCAATACCGCGCGGCCGCGCTGGTTCATCTGATCCGTGAAGGTGGGCAAGGGACTCCTGGGGTGGAAGGGGCGTGGGGTGCGGATGCGGGCTCGGGCTAGCGGTCCGAGCCCGGGATGCGTGAAGCGTTTCCGAGTTCCGTGCCCGTCTCGCGGGCGTGCTTGCCGAAGTGCTGGGCGATCCGGTGGGCGTTGCTGCGGGCGGAGCCGGGATCGGCGAGGCCTGCGGGCAGGTCGAAGACGGTGAAGTCCCGGCTCGGCGCGTAGCCCTTCTTCTCCTTGTCGCGTGACCGCTTCACCGCGGCGCTCAGCGCCTCGGCGACGGTGATCTGCGTGTGGACCAGGCCGAGCTGGCCGTTGCCGCCGCGGGAGCCGTGGAGTCCGAGCACGATCGGCTCGTCTCCGGTGACGACGATGAAGCGGTAGAACTTATCGCTGTGCCCGTCCTCGAAGTGCAGTTCCCAGCCGAAGCTGACGACGCTGTCACTGGAAGCCAAGTAGTACCCCCATGAGTAAAATTATTTGGGTCACTGGGTGTCTGAGGGTGCGCGGCACAATGACCGACGGTAGAGGTGGAAGCACCCGCCGACATGCTCCATCTTACGCGAACCCCCGCCATGGATCAAGCTAATAGGGTCACGCCCGACGCTTCTTCTGTCGCTCGCTGCCGTTAGGCCGGGCGTTTGCGCATCAGGCGTTTGGGCGGGCTCGGGGTGCCCCCTGTTGCCCGACTCCGCGGCGTCGCACGCTACTTGACGGCGGCTTCGGAAGGGCAAGCGGGCGGGTGCTACTTTGACATACCGCCAATGGTATCTATACCGTCGGTGGTATGACGGGGAACGATGGGCGGGCCGCCCATGAACTCGCGCTGCGAGAGCTGCTCTACGCCATTGCGCAAGCCGTGCACGACCGGCGTGCCGCGGTGGGATGGTCACAGCGGGAGCTCGCCGAACGGGCCGGCATGAGACAGCCGCACGTGTCTCGGCTCGAAGGAGCGGGCGCCTTGCCCAAGCTGGATCTCCTCCTTCGGGTGGCCGACGCTCTCGACGCCGACCTGGTTGTCACGCTGCAGCCGCGTACGCGGACCGCCGGGGCGCCAGCCGACTCAACTGAGGTTGCCGAGGAAGGTGTGAACTCGTGATTTTCAGACGGCGATTGAGGGAGTTCAGGCACCGGCACTATGGCGATGCCGTGTACGTCTCAGCCGTCATCGGCGTGATCGCTGCCTCATGGCTCGTGCCCGCCGGGAGCGTCATCGGCGCAGCGGTCGTAGGCGTCGCGATCGCGGTGATGGCCACAGGCATCGTGCTTCGAGTCCGGCACCGAAAGGGCCCACTGTGCGACGAATGCATCAAGGAAATGCCCCTTGACGCAGCCGACGAGGCCCAGAACAAGCCCCGCACGCACCGGCAGTTGGCCCTCTTCCACAGTGCCTACGGCACCGGCCGCCGGACCCAGGCAACCGGAATCCTCACCCTTCTTCTGACCGTGGCTGGATGCGAGCCGCTCTACCTCGCCGTCGGCGCACAGCTCCCGCCCGAAGTGCCTCGCACCGCCCTGAGCCTGGCCCTGGCGGCGTGTGCATGCAGCACCCTGGTGATGCGCACGCACAACCGGTTCGAGCCCTGGTGCCCGTTCTGCCGCCATGACGGGCGAGGGGGCGACGACCTGGAGCCCGCCCCCGACCCGCGCGGCGGCCACGGGCGGCCCGTGCCCGCGTGACGCCGCACACCGGCAGCTACACAAGGCCGGAGGCCGACCTCACCGTCGCCGTACACTCGGCACCTGCTGTCCACGCCCCGGGGGAGAACAACACCGTGACCACACCGCAGACCAGCAGCACCCCTGCCGGCGACGCACCGATCTACACCAGCCTCGTCGAGGAGCTCGGCGACGTCCTGACCGAGGCGCGCCGTACTGCGGAGCGGACGCTGCGGGAGTCGCAGCGGGCCCTCGACTTCGGCCTCATCCCGGCCGACGCTGTCTGAGCAGCCGGACACCGGCGGCTCGCTCAGCCGCCCGCCAAGGTCCCAGTGCGCGCCCCGCGACCTTGCGGAGCGCCCCAAAGGCCGGCGGAGATGACCGACGGAGCCGGCTCGTCCCCGTTACGCGCCGCCGCCCGAGGGCAGGAGCCGGCGGCCGGTCGACGGCTGCCGCCAGCCCTGTTGCGTGCGAGGTGCGGGCAGGGTGGCGATCAGCGCCTCCATCCGGGAGAGCTTGACGGCGCTCTGTTCCTGGCACGCGGGACGGAGGAGGTCCCCCGTGGCCAACATGATCTCGGTGCCCGCGTCGTCGATGCGCGCGAGGTTCTTGCCCACGTCGAAGAAGTCCGGGGATGGCGCCACGTTGACCGAGGCCAGCGCCACCGCGTGAAGCGCCATCACAACCTCGCCCACCGCGGGCAGTGCCCGCGCTGGATCATCTCGGACCAGGTTCTGCAGGTACGCGCTGAGCTGGGCCACCGGATTCCCGGCCGTCGTCTCCATCATGATCAGAGAACGACGCCAGCCGATCTCCGTCACCTGCGCGCCGGCCGTCCCCACGGACCAGCACCATGAGTCCCGAAGGCCGCAGATGGCTCTCGGCTCACACCGGCGAACTGTCGCCCGCCGGGCTCGGCCGGTCGCACTGCGGGGAGCGGCCGGACAGGCATATCTCCTCGATCAGGCGCATCTGGGCGGACGCCTTCTCGTCCCACTCGCACCGGCGCTCCTCGGCGACCCTGGCCAGGTTCCGGCCGACGGGTATGAACGGGGAGCCGGGGTGTCCGGGCCACCGGTTCCCGCTGACCGGGTCGAAGTTCATGTTCCGGTAGCCCAGCCACGACATCCGGTGGTGCGGGCACATCGCGGCGGGCGCGCGGACCGTGTAGCGCTGGTCGGGCGGGAAGAGGTTGTTGGTGTCCATGTGCCGGCTGCGGCGCCAGGCCGCGGCGTCCCAGGTGTGCCACTGACTCCGTATGTCGTCGGGGACGGGGATGTCCAGGAACCGGTGCGGGACTTCGGTGAGATGCGGGGGAGTGGTCAACTCGCCTCCTTGATGCGGGGAACAGCGAACGGCGGGAGGAGGGGCTGCAGCGTGGGGGCGGGAGTCTGAGGGCGGTTCCCGATCGAGACGAGCCGGCCCGCGGAGTTGAGCCGCAGATACGGGCGCATGATGTCCGGAATGGGGGCGGTGTCCGGGATCCCGCGGGCGATGGCGCCCCACTCGCCCGTGGTGAGGAACTCGTTGCCGATGTACGCGGTGTACGCGGGCGGGATCGCCTCGGTGAGCTCCTCGTGGACGTCGGTCCAGTGGATGTCCATGGCCTGCTGCATCTCGCGGACGGTGCCCTTGCCGCCGCCCTTGCCGTAGGCCGCGATGTACGGTCCGTCCCGCCACACGCCGTGCCGCAGGCCGCGGACGTAGCCGCGGTGGGGCTGGTGCGGGCGTCGGTTTCCGCGCCAGTAGTCGACCTCGAATATGCGGTGTCGCAAGACGCCGAGCCCGAACATCTCGCCGCACAGGACCAGGTCCCGCCGCAGCTCGGAGCCCTGGACGTTCTCCATGACAGAGGGCACTCCGTACCAGGCGAGCAGGGCGCGTGTCGCCGGGATCAAGTCGACGTACTGGCGGCCCTTGTTCGTGCCCTTGGTGAGCGTGCACGAGTGCTGACACGGAGGCGAGGCGTGGGCCAGGTCGAAGTCCTGGATGTGCTCGTGGGCGAACTCCAGGGCATCGGCCTGATGAAACTCGAAGGGATAGTGGGGCCGTGGGCTGATGTCGACGCCCACGACGTCGAACCCCGCCCGGTAGTACCCCATCCCGGCGCCGCCCGCGCAGCAGAACAGATCCAGCACCCGAGGTCGACGCCCGCGGAATGACGGCCGCTTCGGCAGGCGAAGACGTTTCGGGGGCCGGCAGGTACCCGTGCTGCAGCAGGACAGGCCCATGCGGCCGGGCCGCCACCGCGCCGACGGAGCGGGGAGCACGGCGAGGGGCCCGCTCACTCGGCCCTCGCGGCAGCCGGCAGACACCTTGCCAACACGGCCAGGACGTCGAGCACTTCGGCCGCCTCCCGGATCTGGCCGGCCTCGTTGTCCTCGGTCCGGGTCCAGCCCACACGCCGGGAGGTGGTGAAGAACGGGATGACCTTGCGCAGGGAGATCACTGGCGTGCCGTGCACGTCGCACTCGGTCTCAAGATCCCCGACGCCCGGAACGCGGGCGATGTAGACCCCGTTGGCGGGATAGCCGGGGTCCTGCCAGACGACGAACGCAGCGGAAGGGGCGTTGCTCATGAGGGCATCGGCCAGGATGCGGGCGGAGCCTGCTGCCACCTCGCCGGCGCCGTACACGAAACCGAGCTCCAGCTGCCGGGGTGCACGACCCAGGCCGTAGTCGCTCGCCACCGCTGCGCCGTGGAAGGCGGCCAGAACCGCATCGACCTCGGCGTCGTCGACGCTGTAGATGATGACCTGCAGCTGTGAATCACCGGACAGGGCAAACTCCTTGAGTCGGTTGGGGTAGTGGGAGAAACGAACCTTCGGCGGAACGCGGGTGTCGCGCGGCCGAAGCGGACCGCGTCCGCAGCACCGCGCGGCACGGAGTGGCCCGGACACGGCCCGCTGCAGATTCCGCGGGCGTGATGCGGCGAGCTGGATCAGGGCTCGCTGTGACGGGCCGGGGCCAGAGCCTGCCGCGCGTCCTCCAGCGACGGGAAGTCGCGGGGCGTAGTGCTGTTGGGATACACGTGCTGCGCCGCGAGGGCCCGTGCCAGCGGCACGTTCCAGCCGGCGACCGGAAGCAGCCAGCGGCGGCCAGTGGAGTGCAGCAGCCCGTCCAGCTTCTGGGCATATCCGGCGCCGTCGTACCGGGCGTCGCGCACCATCTTGATCCGCCCGTCCCGGAAGAGGTTCGTCACCTCCATAAGCCGGTACGCCAGGGGCTGCTCCTCGCGGCTGTACGACGACGTGGTGTACGACGGGCGCAGCTCCACGATCAGCAGGTCTCCCCTGCGGGCCTTGATCTCAGGTGCAGCGGTCTCGGTCACGGCTTCCTCGTTCGGTGATCGGGGGCTGTTCATTTCGGGTTTGTCGAGGCGGTAGTAGGTGGGCAGGGCACCACATCGATGGGTACAGGGAGCCGCACGCAGTGGGCGTACGGCGCCGGGGCGCGACCGCGCCCCGGACCGGACCGGTGGTCAGCGAGCGGCGAGGCGCTGCATGGTGCGGGCATAGTCCTCGACGCGGGCCTTGGCGATCACGGACCGGTCTACGGTGCGCAGCACGAGCCCTTCCGGACGGCCACCGGCGCCGCCGTCCAGCGCGACGCGCGTGCTGGGCAGCCGGGTGGCGAGGAAGTCCTGCATTCCGGCGAGATCGCTCGGAACCCGGTCCGCCGCAAGGCTGCCCAGACGCGGCGTCAGCTCGATCTGGTTCTCCGCGGCAGCGAGGGCGAGATCCCCCTCGGCGAGGAACTGCTGGCCGCCGTTCTCACGCCATGAGCTGATCTCGGCGCGCGGCCGCTCCAGGACTGACGCGTCCACGACGGCGACGTCGAAGAGGCGGAAGCCCACCGCCTGGCTGCCGGTGTACTGCTTGCTGGCCTTGGTGAGCTTGGCGCCGTAGACCTCGAAGAAGTAGACACGGATACCCGTCGCGGGAGGTGTCAGACGGCCGGCCAGGGGGCGCAGGGCGGGCACGATGCTGTCCTTCGGGCTGATGACACGGTCGCCGCGGGCGTGGAGCAGGTCCTCCCGGCTGCCGATCACGTAGTCGCCGTCCGGCAGGACCGCGACCCGCGCGTTCGTGCCGTCCACCTTCTCGGTGAGCACCACTTCGCCACTGAAGGCCACCGCGTTGTCGAGCAACGTGCCGCGGTCGATCTCGTGGAACGTCGGGATCGACGGGTACTTCGTCGCCGAGTTCAGGGCATTGAGATCGAGCGCATCGAGATTGATCACAGATTCCTCCAAAGGCCGGGTGTCCCGGCATGGGCAGGCGAGGCAGTGCCTCACGTGACTTAAAGTACGCCAGCGGGGGGTTACAGTCAAATTAAAAGGGTCACGCAAATATCGGACGTGTGGTGCTGCGTGGTGATCCTATTAAGTTGACGCACGGCGAAGGAGAGGGTACATTAGGGGTTGTTGAAGTCAAGGTGCTGACTAGGAAGGAAGCGACGTTGAACCCCCGTCTGAGCGACTACACCCGCAACCGCGCCCACGCGATCGCCACGCAGAACCTGCGCCGCTCCGGAGCCAGCGGCGCTCACGCCAGTGGCCCGAAGCGGCAGCGCAACCGGAACGCGGCCAAGAAGGCCGCCATCCGCTACTCGGCCGCCGCCGCATGACCGTTCCCGACGCAACCCACACCGCAGAGGACGTGATGACTGCCTCCACCGCACCGCTCGCAGTGATCGTCACGAGGGCAGACGGAGGCATCACCCGCATCGGTCCCATCACCACCCCGGGGGCAGCCGGTGCGATCCACGCCTCGCTGACTCGCCTCACCACCATCCCGGAGAAGGCCGCCGCAGCCGCTGTGATCGCCCCGTTCAGCTCGGCGGTGCCTCACCTGCCCCTCCTGGAAGCCGAAGTCGAGACGGTCCGGGCGCTGATGGACGACGACGAGCAGGGCGTCGGGGCCCCGTTCCCCAACATCTGGGACCGCCTCGTCGCCCAGCACGGACTCAACGTGGCCGACGCCCTGGTGCGCGAAGCACTCACAAACCGGCCCAACAGGCAGCACCGGCGGCACCCGGGGACCGTCACACAGCGCCCCTCCCACAGCCAGGCCGACGAGAGGTTCGATCACGCCCTGCGGGAGGTGCTGCTCGAGAGCGTCGGCCCCGGCGGCATCTCACCTGCCGCGCTGAAGAACACCCTGACCACCATCCGACGACTGGCAGATGCCTGGGCGCGCTCACGCACACCGTCCGACTCAGGACGCTGAGCGCAGCCGGCACACCCACCGGCGGACAACAAGCAGCCCCGTCCTGACCACCCTGCAGACGATCAAGGAACAACCGTGGAACACGAGTTCAGTGCAGGCGACCGCATCCGCGTACTCCGGTGCACCGACGACTTCGACCCCCTGCCCGCAGGCGCCACCGGATCCGTCCGCGCCTGGGATCCGCACCCGGGGCTGCGCCAGCTCCGCGTGACCTGGGACGCGCCACACGCTCACCGGCGCCTGATGCTCACGCTCACCGACGACGGCGACGAAGTCGAGAAGATCTGAACCCCGCCAAGCCCCCGACGACCACGAGAGGCAATGGATGATCTACGGCCCCGGAGCCATGGGAACCGCCGAGCTCGCCTGGCACGTGGCCCGCGACGGCTACTACCTCAGCACCGCCGCCCTCCTGTGCGCGGCCCTGCCCACCCTGCGCCCCAACCACGACAAGCCCGAGCCCTACCGCCACCTCCGGTCGGCGATCCCGACCGGGGCCGACATCACCGCCAACATCGACGGCGAGAACGTCCGCCTGGAGGTGACAGGCCTGCCGCATGACGACATGCGGCGCGTCTGCCTCGCCGCACAGGTCTACTTCGCCCCCTTCACGGTCGAGACCTCCCTCGGCCGCACGCCGACTCCGGGGAAGTACACGGAGCGCGCCCGCCACACCCGTCAGCACCTGGCCGTCCGCACGGACACCGCCGACGTGCGGCTGAACCTGCCCGTGCCGATGGCCAGTTCGGTCCTGAACTCACTCCGCTCGCCCTGACCCGAGCCTGTCTGGCCGACAGAGCCGCAGGCGAGCTCGAGAGGGCGATCGCCCCGCTTCACCACCGCCTGGACGTAGCCGCGTCGGCAGAGCGACCGCCCTAGGACGACGCCAGGGAAGCGGCGCACCCGCCCTCCCGGAGAAGCCAGCCCACGGCAAGGTCGGCAGCCGTGCACGCCTCGCACGCAACTTGGCCGCTGCTGACGTGCCACCGGTACCCGCTGCGAGTTCCGCACTCGGGCCGCTCCTCGGTGAGAGAGCTCTGACCGGCGCGCCCGACGGGGGCACCCATGACCAGTTCTCCACGCCGGGGCGAGCGGCCGCGAGCGGAGACCGGCTTTGCACAAGGCGCTGCAGGCCGGGGATCCGGCCTCTTCCCGGTCTCCGCGGCCGTGCAGGCGAAGCACCGACACCCCTTCCTGTACGTGCGGCGGACACCATGCTCCTGGCCATCGTCGGGAATCGGCTGAGGCCGCTTCGGCAGCCGGCGGCCGCGGGCGAGCGCGTAACGCTCCCGCCCGTCCAGGCCGCCGCGGATCCCCGAGCGTTCCGACGCCGCGAGCCTGCGTTCGGCCAGCAGAGCAGCATCAAGGCACTGTTTACGTACCGGACACGGTGAGCAGACCGAGCGGGCGCGCTCGGCCTGCTCGATGAGAGCGTTACTCAGCGGGCCCTCCGGATAGAACAGCTCAGGGTCCGTCCCGCGGCAAGCAGCGTTCTGCTCCCAGTAAGGATGCGGGGCGGGCTGCCTCCCGGCCGTAGTTCCGGGGCGTGGCAAGTCGATCAACCTCCTGGTGCTGCGGGTGAACTTCACGGGGGGCGTAGAGAGGAACCGTCCGCACTGGTGGCCTCGTCAAGGGCCTGCCTACCGGCCCTGAGTCGCCGCCGAGCCTGCGCGGGTGCTCAACGATACACGAGTGACCCTGAAAACTTGATGGAATTACCCTTCCAGGGTAAATTAATGGGACGAGTCTGCGCTGCCCCGGAGCGCGCCCACGAGCCTGGAGAGCCCTTGACCCACCCCCTTCTGCTCCTCGATATCGACGGAGTCCTCAACCCCTTCGAGGCCCCGCTTCCCGGCCCGGCCGGCTACCGCCTCCACCACATGCGTCCCCAGACCTGGATCGCTCAGCATCCCCACCTCCACGCGGACGACGTCCCCGATCTGAAGGTGCGCCTCCACCCCGAACACGGGGCCGAGCTCCTCGACCTTCCCTTCGAACTCGCCTGGGCAACGACCTGGGAAGACGACGCGAACCGGCACGTCAGCCCGGTCATCGGGCTGCCCACGCTGCCCGTCATCAACTGGACCAGCCCCGAGCAATTCCCGTCGGACGGCACCTATTTCAAGACGGCCGACGTCGTGCGGTACGCCGCAGGCCGCCCCTTCGCATGGGTCGATGACCAGATCCTCCAGGCGGACCGCGACTACGTCCGCCGCCATCACCCCGGACCCGCGCTGCTCTACGACGTCGACCCCGAGGTCGGCCTCACACTGGACGACTTCGAGGCCCTCGCGCACTGGGCCGGCGAACTCTCCATGACCAGCTCGTAGACCGCTCGCCGCCCGTCCGGCCTGCCGACGGGCGGCGAGACGGCTCACCCGCGGTTGTTCACGTAGGGAACAAGGCCAGCGGCCGTGTAGCCCAGCCCCCGGCCCCGACGGAACTCCTCCAACCGCTCCTGGTCCGTGTACCGCTCGGCCGCCATCCCCGGCGGCGTACGCACCCCGAGCTGGATCCCGTACAGGCACAGCACGAACCCGGTGGACACGGCAGCGGAGATCCAGGCGGGATTGGGCGGGACAGCGATCCGCGAGAACGCCTCTCCATTAGGGCTGCGAAGCTCCAGCCGCTCATCCGCCAGCCGGTGCAACGTCCAGCCCGGCGCGGAGCGCAGCGCGGCGAACCCGCGACCGAACCGACCCAGACCCAACTCCACCGCGACCTCCGCCTGCTGCTCCCGCGGAGGCTGGCCCGGCATCCGCATCATCAGCGCACGCTCCGGCTCGAACAGAGCCGCGGGCATCTGCTCGGTCCCGCCCGGTTCGACCGTCACCGTCCCGGACTCGAGATCGAAGCCACGGGCGACCTGGCCGAGTTGAAGCGCGGGGTCATCCCAGAACGTCACCCGCCCGTGGTCGTCGACAGTGTCCGCCACCGCCGATATATGGGACATCAAGGCCGACCGGCCCACCGGGTGTCCATCGACCTCGAACCGGCTGCGACGCTGCTTCTTCTGCTTGAACCTGCCCACGAGGGCCTCCTGCTCATCTAGGGACGCCCCGCTGACCGCCAGGCGGCGCGGAGTGCATCAGAACGCGGCTCCTCACCGCCGCGAACCGATGCTCGAACGAGGTCCCTGTGGACAGAGGCCAGGCACCGGCGCCCACTCGGCGGCCTCCGCCCAATCCGACTTCAGAGGCGACCCCGCCGACCTGCGGCCAGAGGCGGAGGTCGGCGGACGAAACGCCTGACCGCGCGACGCCGCCGGAGTAGAACTGTTGGGTAGAACCGAGGGAGTTGTGATGGCGCGCGAAGATGCCGCGAGTGACGGGGCACTGACCGACGAGGAGCAAGAGGACCTCGGCGGCATGCCGATCGAGGACCCCAGCGACGATGGGGACGAGGAGTAGAGGCGGTGACCGGCGGCACCTGGAAGGAGCTGGTCGACGACGTCGCGACGGCAACAGAGCTGTCGCAGCACTGGCGGAGCGCATTTGAAGACGTTCCACGGATCCGCTACGTGCCCGACGACGTCTTCGTGCCGGAGCCGGGCACCCCGCGCGCCTATCGGACCGTGGCCCGGCATACCGAGCCCGAGGCGTGGGCAGCGCTGGTCTGCTCGAAGGCCCAGGTCGTCACCCAGCTCACTCCGTCGCCGTTCGACGGGGCACCGACACCGTCGTCGTCCTCCTCCGCTCCCGAGGCTGTCGCCCGCATGCTCGCGCTGCTCGATCCCGCCCCCGGCGCGCGAGTCCTGGACCTGGGCAGCGGCACCGGCTGGACGGCCGCTCTCCTGGCTCGCTTCGGCACCCTCGTGGTGACGATGGAATCCGACCCGGAACTGGCCGCGCAGGTCCGCGCACGCGTGATCGACTGTCAGCCGCCCGTCACCGCGCTGCACGGGGATGCGACGCTCGGGCACCCGGACGCAGCTCCGTACGACGCGGTACATGTCGGCTTCTCCGTCCGTGAAATCCCCGGGACGTGGATCGGACAGGTACGGGCCGGCGGCCGGCTCGTAATGCCGTTCGGCACCCTGTTCTCCAACACCGGGCTCCTGCGCCTGACCGTCCGCGAAGACGGTCAGGTTGCCGAAGGCCGATTCCACGGTGGCGCGATGTTCATGTGGGAGCGCGGGCAACGGCCGAGCTGGGCACAGGCCGTCACCGACGACCCTGAGCGGGCCGCCTCCGCACTCGATCCGCGCACGGTGCTCGCCACAGGCGCCTCTCGATGGGCGGTCGGACTGCAGGTGCCCGGCGTCACCTGGGATCCCGTGCCCGCCGATGGGGACCGGCTGCTACGCCTTTGGTGCACCGACGGCTCCTGGGCCACCGTAGCCGTGGACGGATGGAACAAGCCGGACGGCGTCGCGCAGTCCGGCCCGCGGCACCTGTGGGACGAGGTGAGCGAGGCATGGTCCTGGTGGGACGGGAAAGGGCGACCCGGCCGGAACCGCTTCGGCGTGAGCGCTGACCGCGGCGGCTCGTGCCGTGCCTGGCTCGACAGCCCACGGTTCACGCTCCCCGGGACTCTCGACTCCGCGGCGCACACCCGTCCTGCGACGCCGCTCCCCTCCGGCCGGCCCGACTCGGCTTCAGGACTACGGTGAGGCGGGGGCTCGCAGGGCCTTCCGAGAAGTTCGGCCCCAGTAGCGTGGCGGCTGATTCGCCGAGCTGCCGGAAGATCGCCGATCCGCATTCGATCTACGAAGGCCGCGGATTAGTGTGTGAGCATGTCACGCACAGGTACCGCAGTCCTCGTCGCCCTCCTGGGCATCGCCGCTCTCACCTCCTGCTCGTCGGACAGCTCGGACAAATCCGGCCAGGAGTCGGACAAGCCCATCACCAAGCAGCTCGCCCAAGGCGAGATATCGCAGGCCCTTCCGGGCACCGGAGAGGTCATCTCGGGATGGGAGCCCTACAAGGGCAAGAGGGTGACGTCGGAGGCGACGTACTGCACGGCCTCGGGTGGCACCGCACCGAAGGGCTGGGTCCGTGGCGGCTCCGCATGGTTCGACTACAACGGCTCCACGGACAACATGATGGATGTCGGGATCTGCCTGTACGACTCGGCGGAGAACTCCAAGGCCGCCTACGCGGCGTGGCGGGGCAAGGAGTCGAGCAAGGAGCAGGGCCTGAAGAAGAAGGTGGGGGAGGAGTCCGTGCTCGTCACCAACCCCGGCCTGAGCAAGGACACCGTGTACGCCTTCAGCCGGTCGGGCAACGTCAACATCAGGGTGAAGGTTGAAGGCACGGGGGGCGACAGCACCGGCGCGCAGGATGTTCTGGCCGCCACGCTCAAGCGACTGCAGCAGGTACAGGACGGCGAGCGCCCCACGGCCACTGCCGCGGAGCAGGCCAAGAAGTAACAACAGCGCCCGGCAGCCGGCGTGCGGCGGGCGCGGCGGGCGAGCGGTTGTGGGGGAACGGCGCCGGAAGCCGGCGCGCTGCCCGGGTCTACAGGCCGGGGAGCGGGTCCTGGCCGCGGCGCGCTTCGGGGGATCCGGGCGCGGCTGAGGTGGCCTGGGGCGGCGTCAGGGCGGGCGAGGGCGTGGCCGCGGGCTCGGCGTCGTCCTTCGCGCAGGGGCACCGGCACCACCACACACACGGCTCGCCGCCGGGGCGCAGGATGAGGGTGGCCGCCCTCCGGCCACGGTGGCTGAACACGGTCTCGGTGTTGTCGCAGACGTCGGGGCCGCCCTTCTGCCGGTGCATGCACCACTCGCACCGTCCGTTCAGACAGTTCCAGCAGGTGCCCCGCTCGCACATCGCCCAGCGCCAGAACCCGAAGGCGTACCCGTCGTCGATCAGGCGGAGGTGCTTGGGCCAGACGTTCGCGCGGACCCAGGCGCCCTCGTCTTCGCCCATCGGGGACGGGTTGGGCACCGGGTCGACCAGGCCGAGGTGGAGCATGCGGTGGAAGGGGAGGCTCTGTACGCCGCGGACGACCTCGCGCTCGGCCGCGGTGAGGATGCGCTGCGGCCGCCGCAGCACGCCGGTCACCGCTCGGCCCGGGGCGAGGCCGCCGCGATGCGAGTCGCGTTGTCCATGTCGGCCTCGCTCTGCGGGGTGCCGCCGCCGTTGACCAGGAGGTAGATCTCAGCCTCCTCGGCTGCGGTGGCGACCTTGGCCATCGCGACCGACAGGTGGGCGCGGTTGGCGAACTTCAGCCGGGCCGGCTTGGCCAGGCCCGAGAGGCGCACATACGGGCCGTCGTCGGTCTCCTCGGTGGCCGTTACGTCGTCCTGGGGGAACCAGGTTGCGGGTACGGCCAGTTCATCGTCGTACCAGAGGTAGGCGGTGGTGATGCGCTGCTTGCCGTCGATGCACACGTACATGGCCTCGCCGCGGTCGGTCGGGTCGTAGCCGTTGGCTTCCTTCCACTCAGGCGTCGTGCGGTCGTTCAGGATCACCACGCCGGTCGGCGTCCCCGTCAGCCACGACCGGATGAGCGCGACGCGCTGGTCGTCGGTCCACACGTCGCCGCGCTGGTAGTCCGGATCGAGGTCGAGTCCGAAGGTGCGGCGGAAGCTCGTCGCGATTTCGCGGGGCGAGCGATCCGAGGTGCGCAGGTTGTGGTGCTCGAGCGGGTGGGCGGTCTGGCGTGTCATGTACGGCTCTCCGGGATGGTGAGGCAGGGCGATGGCCCTCTGGCGGTGGCCCGAGACGGATGTCCCGCAGCTGGCCGGGGGAACGCGTGAGGACTCGGCGACATGAGATGGGCACGAGGCGGCGCGAGGAGGTGCATTCAATGTACCCACAGGAGGGGGGAGACGTCAAATAATGAGGGTCATCGGAGGGTGCGAGCGGCCCCGCCCTGTTGTCGCCGGCGGCGAGGCTCGGCCTGCCGGGATGGAGTACGCGCTCCCGGCGCCGAATCTGGCAGGTGCGGCGCAGTAAAGCCGAATGCCTCCACCAATGCCTCTACCCGTGGAGGCATCGCGCGGTACGGTGGGTGTATGCCGAAAATCTCTGTGGATCTCAGCGAAGAGGAGCTGTCCAGGGTGAACGAGCACGCTCAGCGCCTGGGCGTGTCCACCCGCTCCTGGGCGAAGCGGACGCTGGTCGACTCCGCCAACAAGGCCCGCTTCCTCAGCGCTGCGCGCACCGCCGTGCCCACAGCACTGGAGGCCGTGAAGGACGCGCCCGAGGGCATGCGGTGAGCCCGATCGTCTACGTCGACCCTGGATGGCTCCTCGACATCCAGGAGGAGGCCGCCCCCCGGAACATCGGCATCGCCGACTGGGGGGCGCTCCACTGGACAGGGAGCGCGCACCGGTACGAGCAGATCGCCGGGCAGCCGTACTACGAGGATGCTGCCTCCCGGGCGGCCACATTCCTGCACCATGCCCTGGTGCTGCGCCCCTTCGATGACTACAACCTGGTCGTCGGCTACGCGGCCGCCGACGCCTATCTCCAGATGTCCGGGCACGCCGTCACGGTCAAGCCGGACGCCCTCTGGGCGCTCGCCGGAGCGGTCCGCGCCGGTGAAGAAGACCTTCGCGGAGTCGCACGCTCCCTTCGGTCCTGGACGGCCTGACTTCCGCCTTCCGTGTGCCGGAGGGGGAGGCCCGCGCGGCCTGGGCCCTTCCGGCGGGGCAGCACTCCGTCGTCGCGGGCGACGGTGGGCCAAGACGAGGAGCGCTGCCGTCCGCTTAGCTCGTGCTCGTCAGGCGGAGGCTGCAGCAAGGGCGGCGAGTGGTGAACGCTGTCCCTTCTGGACGGCGCGGAGGGTGTCCCAGCCGATCTCCGGGTGAGCGGTCGGAAGGCCATCGACATCGCTCGTGCGGAACAGGGCGACGTCGACGGCTCCGGCACGTGAGGTGCCGAACCGCACCTCGACGGAGTCGGCCGGCCTGATCCATCCCAGACGCAGCATGTGGTCGAAGTCGGTCCTGCGGACGGACAGTCGCCGCGCGGCCTGGTCGGGCCCGAGCGGGGTGTTGGCGGCCACCAGCTCGGCGAGGTCATCGCGGGCGCAGACGACGTCCACCTGCTCGGGGTTGACCAGGGACCCGTCAGGGTTGGTGCTGAGATCGGTGAGCAGTCGCAGGTCGATCAGCCTGCGGACGACGAACGAGGTGACTGAGGCCTTCTCGCCGATCGCATTCGGCGTGCCGAGCGCCTCGGCAATCCGGTCCGCCGCGGCGCCACCGGAGATCGGCGTGCGCGAGAGCGCTCCGCGGATCGCGTCTGGATCCATCACCTCCACGGTGCTCCGAGACCACCGCTGAGCAGGCAAATCCGGCTCCGGAACCAGCCCGCAGTGCCGCGCCCACCGGAAGGCCGCCACAGGGACCTTCAGTCGTTTCGCCGCCTGGCCGTCGTCGTACTCACTTCGTCGCGCCATGGGGATCCCCTCTCGATCGCCGCACATCTGCGGCCGGAACATGACAGAACACCTAAAAGGGTGTCAAGGGCACTGCAGAGAAATAGATCAGGGCACGCCGGGCTTCACGCCCGATTCGGCGACGGCCGCCCGATGTTCCCTTCAGTGGCCGGCGCCGAACTCCTCGCGGGGGTGTTGCGAGGCACCGCAATACCCCCGCGAGGAGTTCGGCGAGCGGGGCCCGCCGGCCGATCTCGGCGCGCGTCTACGGGGCAGGCAGTCGTGCCGGTTGGAGAACCTGCCACGCACGACGCTCCGTGCAGACCACGCTCCTACGGCCCCCGGCAGCGTTCACGGGCCTTGGGTCAGATCGCGGCCCGATAGCACGGCACGTCGCCTACCGGAGATACCGCCGGGCACGGTTCGGCCGACCTCAGCGCCGTACCGGCGGCAGCGGTCTATGCGACTGCGATCGGCTGGATGCGATGGAAATCGGAGCGAGTCGTGCCGAGCTCGTCGTCGTCCAGGCCGCACGTACGGCAAAGGCGCCGGGTGTCGCCTTCACCGAGCGGGGGTGCGATCTCGGCGAGCAGGGCGCCGCACCGGGCAAAGCGCGCGCTGTCGATGCCGTAGGAGGGATCTTCCAGGTGGACGACGATGCGGCGGTCGTCGCTCGCCCGGTACCAGATGGCCATCACGCCGAACTCACCGCCGTGGAACTACTGTTGGCGATGTCAGGGAGGACGATCTCCTGCCACCGCTCACCGTCCCACACCTGCCAGACCTCAGCCACGGGCTGGTACCGGGAGAGCCCGCGGGCCAGCTGGCCCATGTACGGGTAGTCGCCCCTGGCGAGCCAGACGGCAGGGACCTTCGCCTCGATGATGTGCTCGGTGTGCCCGTCGGCGTCGAGCCCGCGCACCAGGCTCGTCCGCTTCCGCGCGTACTGCTTGGCCGTACGGGCCAGGTCGTACTCGTCGATGAGGTGGTCGTACACCTCCTCCTCGCTGATCGGTTCGCCCTTCCAGCGGCAGGTGCGCGTGAACTCGGCCATTCCCTGGCGGCCGGTGCGGTCTGCCGGGGTGAACCAAGTGCCGCCGCCGCGACCATGGTTCTCGATCACTCCCACCAGAGCACGGCCTTCCCGCACATTCGCGCTGAACGCAACGCCGCAGCTCATGGTCACCTGATGCAGGCTGGTGATCCGGTAGCGCGTGTGCGGCACTTCGAGGCCGGTCAGCGGCAGAGGGGTCAGGTTGGTCACGCAGTCTCCTTCTGTTGAGTGCACTTCGTTACGTCCTCGCTAGGACGGATCGGGGGAGAGGCTCCGCAGAACCGGCAGGATGGCCGACCGGTCGATGGCCTGGGGCAGGACGAGCGTGCTCTGGCCCGCGTCGATCGACTTCGACACGATCTCTGACAGCAGGCCCGGCGCGATCGGGGCGGAGAGCTCGGCGATGAGGCCGCATCCCTGGTCCGGGACGATGAGGACCCAGTGCCCCTTCGCGATCACCCGCTGGACGAAGTCGAGGGCCCGCCAAAGGTCATGACCCGGCGGGCAGGTCAGGTCTTCCACGATTCCGTCCTCGTAGACCCGGTGGACGGTGATCTCGACCGGCAACTGCTCCATCACGCTCTCCTCGTCGTCAGGGTGCGCGGGGCGCTCCCACCCTCACGAGTTCAATGTACCTGGAGAGTGGGTAACAGTCAAAGTTTAAGGGTCAGCTCTATGATCCATTTACGTTGACGGACACCGCCGTTCTATGTACATTAAAAGTGTTCCGGTGTTCACTGCACCGGGTCCCGCCCTCGCCGAAGGAGCCAACCTGCTGTACGCCGACGAGAGCAGCGCCGACGAGTTGGAGGCCATCCTCACTCAGCGCCTGGACGTCGATCTGGAGATGGCGCAGATGAACGCCGAGGCCGATGCCTGGCACGCCGTACGTGACCGCGGGTTCTGCAACCACGGATCCGCTATCGGCTACCGCCACCCGCCTGTGCACGAGGTGCAGAGGCTCCTCAAGCCCGGCCAGCTGATCTGCACCGCCGGATGCGACACCGTCTTCGCCGACGAGGAGGACTGGAACGCCCAGCTCGTCGACCCGATGCTCAACCCCGTGCCGCTGCCCAGCTGTTCCACTGCCAGCGAGAAGCCCGGCTCCGGCGCCTGATCAATCGTCCCCTGCTGCGCCGCCTCACCCCGGCATGCCCAAGCGCCATCCCCGAACGGAGGCCCTGTGCCCATCTATCTCGACAACCCCCACGAGTACAGCCCGCGCGGGCCGGACGGCCAGGGGTGGAACAGGCTCTCGCTCAACGCCCACTTCGACACCCCCGCCCACTGCGGGCTCCGGCCGATCCGATTCGCCTCGCTCTTCGAAGCCCGCACCGGTCGTCAGCACTGGGGCGGTTTCGAGCGGTGCATGGGCTCGAAGCTCGCTTCACGGCACGTCCCGAACGCCTCGCCGGAAACACCGCGTGTGCAGTGCGGGGCCTGCCCGGTCTACCAGAACGCCCGCGAGCATCCGACGCTCCCGAACTGGCCTGGCCAGTCCGTGCTGCTGCTCGGCCGCGTAAGGGACTGGCCGCGTACCCCCGGAATGTGGATCGCCGACCCGGCCGCCGGCCGCAGCAGCGTGCATCTGCACACCTGGCAGGGGCAGGACACCGGCGTCGCCGTCGACTGGCCGGACCTCGCCATCGCCGCCGAGATCCGCATGACCTGGCAGTTCCAGGACCCGGACGGCGATGCCTTCTGGATCGTCCGGCTCAATCCCGGCGCCGAGCAGACGGCCGTCCACACGAAGAACTACCGGGACCACACTCGGCACGTGCTGTACGCGCCCGGCGCCCGGCGCCTTGCCGGGGTGAAGTGCCACGGGGCGTGTGCGCACGAGGACTGGCACCTGCGCCACCTCGCCGCCGACCTGGCCGACCTCGACGACGCCATGCCCGCCAGCGGGGCCGCCGCGGCACCGGACCTGCCCGAGCGCCTGCCCGGGGTGCCGGCCTTCGCGCTGAGCCGCGACGGAGACAACGCCACGATCACGCACACGGCCAGCCGCGACTTCGACGCCTCGACCATGACCGTCAACGCCGAGGTTCCGCCCTCACCCGACGTCACTGCTGCGCTGCTCGCGCACATCGCCCGCGTCGCCGCCTGGTAGAGCGCCACGGCCGTCGCGATCACGCGACGGCCGGCCGACGGAGGCGGCCACCTGGGCCCTTGCCGTGCGGTGTTGGCGGGGACGGTCACGGGGCCAGGGCGATGCGCTCGTTCCAGGGCGTCAGTTCAGGCTGACGCCGCGGTGGTCGTAAAAGCGGATGTGCGTTTCGCTCTCGGTCTTCTCCAGGGCTTGCTGCAGCCTCCCCAGCAGTTCGGACTGAGTGCGCTCGCTCAGGTCGACCTCGAGGACGCTGCCGCTGGCGAAGAACTGGAAGGAGCCGCGTACGTCCGGATCCTCGTCCCAGGGTTCGATGAGGAAGCCGCGGAAGGCGTCCTTGTCGCCAGGGCTGCGGTAGTCCTCTCCCTGCGCCAGGGCTTCGCATATCGCGCGCAGCTCATCGTGGGCGACGAACACCGATGCGTTCTTCACCCGGGGACGTCCCGCGCGCGGGTTGGACTCGGACTCCCGCAGGGTGGACGTGAACGAGAGCACCACCCCTGCCGTGATCGGCTCGACGCCGATGCTGTCGATCTGCTCCTCGAATGTGGCCACGATCTCCCCTTTTCGTCGCTGTCTGGTCGGCCGCTCCATGAGCGGCGTGCCCATGCTGACAGACCGTGCCGACACCGCAGTTGCGCTGCTCAGGGCACTGCTCCACCGGTGCAGCAGTCCCTCGACGGGGTGAGAACCTTCGAAGGGCCAGCATCGGCGTCGAGCAGGCCGCTACTCTGGGCGCGGTGCGTCCCAGGGGACGCGCGCTCGTCGGCTTGACCCACCGTTGGCCGTCCTGAGTGAACCGAGCCGGTGCTCGGCCCCGGAGAGCAAGTGCAGCTTTCGCGCCCGGCCTGTCGGTCCTGTCGGCGCATCGAGGTGGGCGGTGCGATCTGCGGGACCGTGTTCAGGAGAGCGCCATGCCGACCACTCCCCGCACGTCACCCACCCACTTCTCGCGGATCGCCCGCCGGCTCAGCCGCGAAACGGGCATGGGCTACCAGAAGGCCCTGACGACCGTGCAGGAGAACGCCGACCGGATCATGCAGCAGGGCCCGCGGCTCGACGCCGCCGGCTGCGACATGGCGTTGCGGCTCCTGCTGCAGCAGGACCTCGAGTTCTGGGGTCCGGGGATCGGCGCGCACATGTGGCCGCAGCAGTACCACGCGGTCTCGATGGAGCTGCTGCACTCCGGCCTGTGCATGGAGGCGATGAAGGCGGCCGACCGGGCGCGCGACCAGGACCAGCCACAGCCGTGCGGAAGCACCTTCGACCCGTCCTACCTTGCCGCGGCCGGGGTGGAGCCCTTGGACTACGGCGCCCCCGAGGAAGACGACGACTGGGAAGACGAACCCGAGGAGGTCGACCAGGCGCTGCTGGAGCCGGTCGACGAGCCGGACCGGTGGCGGCGCCATGTGCTCACCCAGGGCGTCCGGCCCGTCTACCGGCTACCGGACGCTCATAGCCTCCTGCCCGCCGTCCGCGAGGAGTTGCTCCGCCTCGCGCCGGATGAGGCACGCGCCCGCCTGGAGCAGTTGCACGCGGAGCAGCCCGCGGCGGCCGAGGCGTACGTGGTGAAGGCCGAACTCCATCTCGCCGCCGCAGGCGAGGCCGGCCTGGAGCGGGACCACGATGTGTTGGACGCAGCGCGCCGGTGGTACGAATGCGCGGTCGCCGTCGCCGAGGTGCCGCTCGCCTTCCCGATGTACGACGGCGGGGTGCTCCTGTGGCGGGAGGAGTCCAACCGGCCGCTGCTGCGCGGGTTGTACGGGCTGGCGCGGGTCGCACACGGGCAGAGGCGGTGGAACTGCGCGGAGATGATCCTGATGCGACTGCTCTACCTCGACCCCATCGACGAGCAGCAGGCCGGCGTCCTGCTGAGGGAGGTCCGCGCCGCCGCGGGCATCGCTCAGCCCGGCGAGACCGCCTGAAGTGGATTCGGCCATGTCACACAGCGCGCCGTCGGAGCGGCTTCCGCTCGGCGGGTGCTGCTTCTCCCCGTGGCATCGTGAGCGGACGACGCTTGCGGCTCGTGGCGAACCACGGCTCGTAGACCGGCTGGGAGATCGTGCGTCGGCCCTCGGGCAGCCGCGGGCGCCTGGCCTGTGCCCCGCGCACCACTTCGCCGACGAGGATCTGCGGCGTGGCGATCGCCTCGGGGGAGGCGTCCAGTGCCCGCGCACCGGGCATGATCCGGCCTTCCAAGGGCGGTGCGGGATTGAGGGCCTGGAGGATCCGAACGGCAAGGTCCGCAGGCACCCAGTCCAACCGTAGATCGACCGCGGTTCCGGGGTGGTTCAGGCGGGCCTTCACACGGCACATGGTCCGTTCCCCCTCCACCTGGTGATTCACCGACGCGTATGACTGCAGGCGGTCTGGGCCGCCGGCGACAGCACCCGGCCCCAGCGCGGGCAGCGCCCGCTCAAGGCGGGCGTTCAGCCGGGTCCGGGCCGCCGTGTGCTGCTCCTCAAGCCGCTTGTGAAGCATCGCCGTAGTCCACACATTCAGGTACGCGGGCAGGAACTTGGTGACGATCCTGCGCGCGAGCCAGGTGGCCGACTGGTCGAGTCCGACGCCGATCGTCGGAGCACGGTCGCCGTAATACTCCCGCGGGTAGTGGCCGTCGACCGTGAGGCGCCGCCCGGCTGCTCCGGAGAGGTTGGGGGTGAGGCGGGCGACGTGGACGGCGAAACCCGCGGGGTGGTGCAGGGTGAACGACCCGTACACGTTGACCCCGGCCGCGGCCGTCCAGCCTCCGCCCTGGATGTCCTCGGCGTTGAGGATGTCGGCCACGGCCCGGCCGCGGGCGGCGAAGTCGTCGTGCGCCTTCTGCATCCGCTGCTCGATGACGTTGCTGTGCATGATCTCCACTCCATGGGCGGGGTACGGCGGCGGACTCGGGGCCATCAAGCGGCCTCGGCCAGCAGGTCTTCGCGAGGGCTGCCGGGGACCAGGGAGAGCAGCTCGCGCTCGCGGGCCCGATGGCGGCGCGCATTGCGCTCTTCGATGGCCAGCTGCTGCTTGACCTCGTTCAGCGACCGCCGTGCGTCTGCGCGCAGGCTCGGGACGTTGGCCTGCCCGGCGGCCAGGCGCAGTGCGGCCAGGTCCTTCCGGCGCAGGTAGTGCAGCGCCAGCGCGCGGACGACAGCTGCGGTGCGGCGCTCGGTGGCGTACGGCGCCGAGCCCCGGGACGGCACCCTGGCGCCGATCGTGTCCGGGGCGGTGGGAGTGATGTCGTCGCTCGTGTCGTGGTCCCACTGGCCGCACAGACGCACTCCGTTGACCACGGGCGCGTGCGCCCGCTCGTCCTCGTAGTAGCGGTCGCTGGCGTGGCCGTAGGCGACCCAGATGCCCTGCGGGATCGGCTCCGGCCGGTACCGGTTCGGTCCGACGGTGAACCGCCCGAAAACCCGGGCGCCCGTCACCTCGTAGACGACGCTGCCCGCGACCTCGGCGTTCACCGCAACCTCGCGCACCGTGATCTGCCCGAGCGGACCCCGGCGGGGATCTTCGATCTGCAGCTGCACCGGCTCGGGATCCGGCGCCTGCACGGCACGCGGGCGGCGGCGCAGAATGCCGGCCAGCGCACAGAGCCGCTGACGTACGGCCCGGCGCTCCTGCTCGAGCTCGACAGCCTGGGCCTCCGCCGCAGTCGCGCAGTTGCCCTCGTGCTCGGCGTACTCCGCTGCCTTCTCCTGCGCCGCCGTCCTCATGCGGGCACGCCGATCGGGCAGGCTGCGCCAGTGCGTGACGATGGCGAGGATCACGGCCTCGGTGCGGCGCCGCGTGCCGCGGGTGAGCTCATGGTGAATGCCGTTGCGCAGGCCGGCGGCGTAGCGGCCCAGGAACCAGCCGGTCGGCAGGTCATCCGGGTACAGGTGCCCGGTCCAGCCATGGACCCGGACGCCGTGCACCACCGGCTCGTCGGGCCGGTGCTCGCGGTAGAAGCTGCCGAGCGGCTCAATGCCGTCACCGAACTGCACCGCGACGGTGGCCGGCAGAATCGGACCGTTCGCGATGTGTTCCGGCACGACCACGAAGGTCCCGTGGACGTGCGGAGCACGCACGACGTAGCGGACGCGGCCGCGCTCCAGGACGGTGACGCGCGCTGAGGCGGAGCCGATGCCGGGCAGCGGCAGCTCCACGCGCTCGGTGAGATGGCGGACGGTCAAGGAACTCCTCTGCTGTACGGGCGACTTCGGTTCGGGGCGGCGCCAGATCACTGCAGGCGCACGCCCCCTCTCAGGACTGAGCGACCTCGGCTGAGGACGGCAGGGTGACGGGGGACGGTGTTCAGGGCGTCTGCGGGGGCTTGCGCGTCCGCCAGACGTCGAGTGCGGCCCAGGGCCGCGTGACTGCCAGGGCCGCGAAGAGGGCCCACTCGCGCACGCGATTGCCGAGCCAGCGCTTGTGGTTGTGCGGCAGGAGCAGGTCCTCCACCCACGTCCCCAAGCGCTCCCAGGGCCGGAGCCGACCCGTGGCGTAGCCGAAAGCGAGCAGGGCGAGGACTGCGAAGGCGATCACGCTGCGCCCTTCGCGTACGGGTGCTCACTGATCACTTTGCGGATCTTGCGCACCGACGGAGCGTCATGCCATTTCGGGCGATCAGGCGTGCGAGCAAGGCCGGCACGGGCCCGGCGGGCCGAGCCCGGTACGCAGCTCCAGGTCAAATCGAAGCGCCACTGGGTTCCCCGCGAGGGGGCGTCGGAGGGAAGGGTGTCCCGGCCGATGACGATCTTCAGGAGCATCTCGTCCGTTCCGTGCGGCGTCCAGGTCCGCGCAGAGCGCCAGCCGTGTGCTTCGGCGTGCGCGAGCAGCTCCCGGACGGTCTTGGGCAGTTCCCACCCGTCCGGCGTGATCGCGGCCAGCTTCCGCTCCGCCTGGGCCAGTTCCATCTGAAGCCTCTGTGCGCTCGTCTTCCATTGATCGCGTTCGGACTGGGCGACGTCCGCATTCCACTCGGCGGTGCGCAGCCGTCGCATCAGCTCCAGCGGCGACAGGTCGCGGTACTTGGCGAACACTCGCGTCTCGTCGGCCGTCTGCGGTCGGTCGTGGAACTCCACGCGATCGACGGTGCCGTCGGGGTGGATGACCCTCGAGACTCCGGAGAGGGGGTACTGCGTGGCGATGGCGGACTCCCTTACAGAGCAGCAGGACAGCCGGGCGAACCCGTCGGGTGAGATGGCCGGCGATCTCCCTTGACCGGGACGGCCGAGGAAGACGTCCAGCGGCGCGACGCATTGCGAGAGGAAGACAGGGCGGGGGTGGCAGGGATCGAACCTGCGCTGCCGGCTTTGGAGACCGTCGCTCTGCCTCTGAGCTACACCCCCGGGGGTTGGCGATCGCGCCCCGGATGCCGGGGCCATCGCCTCTGGGCACCGTTGGACGGCGCGACAGCGGTCAGGCAGTGCTCCTGCAGGGACTCGAACCCCGATTTCCGGCTCCGTAGGCCGGCGTCCTTTCCGTTGAACGACAGGAGCGGCGCGCACTGCGCAACTTGCTTACCCTCGGCGGGATGTGAACCCGTGATCTCCCGGTTGAGAGCCGGGCGAGAAATCCACTACTCCACGAGGGCGTGTCCGGCGTCGGCGCGGGGACCAGATCAGGTTGGGTCCGCGAGGACCCGTCCATCACCTTCCCCGGCCGAGGGCCGGTCCGTTTTGCGGACCTCCCCAGGTGCTGCAAACGGATGCGTGTCAGCTAGGCCGGATCCGCGGGGAACTTCACCTCCCTGCTGACACTTTGTGAGCGGACGGGACTCGAACCCGCGACCACCCCAAACGGGGTCTCTGCCACTGAGCTACCGCTCCAGGGGAAGCGTCCTCCCCCCTTCAACCCGACCGAGGATCAGTCGGTCTGGTCCGATTGATGTGCTGGCGTGTGCCCTGCCGGAGCGCCGGTGGGTGGAGTGCGCCAACACGTCGCGACTCGTGGGGAGTTGAACCCCCGCCTCGAATGCCGTCAAGGCCAGCTCCGGTAGCTGCGAGCCTGCCGTACGGTGCGGATCGGCCGCGTCCGCGTCGCCGTACGGCGCCTGCGGGGTTGATCACCCCCGCTGACTCTTCTAATTTACGACACCGGAACTCATGTGTCAAATTAAAAGGGTCATCAGGTGGTGAGGGGTGCCTCTCCGACGATGAGGCCGGCGGCCGCCGAGCGGCGCCCGGCTAGCTCAGGTCGTACACGAACAGCCAACCGGGCTCGACAGGTTCTGCGTGCCCCACGAATGCAGCGGCCCGCCGCAGGGCCTTGTCCCGCTTGGGCGACGGGGTGAACTTGCTTACGGGCTTGCAGCTGCCGGGCTCGAAGCTCACGACGTCGGCCCCGATCAACACCCGAGAGGGGTCCCGGTCGCCAGAGACGGTGAAGAGCTGCACGTCCTCGGTGTCACTGGCCGGGCCCTGAGTGCGGCGCAGGTCCTCCAGGCGGTCATAGACGTGCTCCCAGTCCGCCCCGGGCAGCTCAGCGCCGTACACGGCAAAGAACGAGTGGTCCAGGCTCATCGCGGCTCCTCCGATCTCCCGGTTCCGCCGGGTACGGGGCGGCGGGCGGGTGCCGCCGCAGCGGATTCGTCAGTCCTCGGCTGCGTCGCCGAGACCATCACCGCGGTCTTCGCAGTCAGGGCAGTCGTCGTCGCAGCGCTCCTGGACGCCGACGCTGTGGACGCGGCAACGCATGCAGGGCTCGCGGGTGAACGTGACGTCGCCGTCCTCGTGCGTCTCGCCGTTGTAGTCGTCGACGGCGATGCCCTGCGGTTCGCGGCAGTGGCCGCAGTTGACTTCTCCCTCGCGGTACAGCATCAAGCCGCCTCGGCGGCACGGCGGGCCTGCAGGTCACGCACGACGGCGGCGATGTACTCGGGGTCGCTGGTGTCGGCGTCGACGAACTCGTCGTGCACGCGGGCGACCATCTCGGCGATCTCCTCGACGTCCGCCTCGAAGTCGGACCGGTCCCATACGTCGTAGGCGCACCCGAGGAACCCCTGCGCGTACGCGTCGGCCGCGTTGCGGGCATGACCGGTCCAGAAGTAGCGCGACCAGTCATCAGAGCGGATGCCATTGATGTCGTACTCGTCCCCGGTGATCTTCACGCCCTTGAGCGCGTAGCCGCGCGTCCAGGCATCGGCGTCGGTCTCGCCGATGAAGTCCGAGGACACCCACATCACGGAGTAAACGGGCCGGTTCCACGCCTTGAACTGGGCGTCGGTGGCGAGGTACCGGTGACGGCCCTTGCGGGGGCTACGGGCCGTGACGCCGACCTTGCCCCACTCGCGGGCGGACAAGTTGACCAGGCGACCCTCGAACTCGAGGTGCACGATGGCCCTGTGAGCGGCGTTCCACTCCTCGGTGTTGGTGTCGTCGGCGATGGCGTGGGCGATGTCCTCGTACGTCACAGGCCCGTCCTGGGCGCTCATCCATGCGTAGGCAGCGTCAGCGGGCTTCAGGTTGGGCATGGTGCGAGGTCCTCACGGTCTCTAGCGAACTGGGGGAATGTCGTCGACGCGGGGTGCCTGCCGCGGGCGCGTGGGCGCGGCTCGGGTCGCAGGCGCGACCTCGTCGTCTGGGGACGGGCTCGGCGTCCTCGCGGTGTGCGACCGCCGCATGGGTGCGGCAGTCGCCTGGTGGCCCGAGGGGGATTGCACCCCTGACCGTCCCCCGGCTTGGGGGCCGCTCTACTGACTGAGCTACGGGCCTGCCGGGCAGGTCGGGTCGGCCGCCCTTCACTGTCCGGCGTCCAGAAGGTCGATCACCCCTCTTGACGCTTATTATTTTACCCACAATGGGGGCATGTGTCAATTTAAAAGGGTCAAGCGTGGCGTTGTGAGCCCCTCCTTGACGGCTGCCAATCCGCGGGGAAGCAGGGGGGATGGCCTCGACTGTGAGTGAACTGCGATTACCGTCGAAGGAGTTCGTCTCTGCCGGCCGCTCGGCCTTGTGCTACCTGGGTTCTGCCAGACCCACCCGAGACCAGGAGAAGGCCTCGCGGCCGTCCAGGGCGGGCGACAATGACGTCCGGCCCCACCCCACCGGAAGCGAGCAGCTGCTCGCCCCTTCAGCTACGCCCCGCAACGGGAGGAACCGCATGGGACGCTGCATCATCAAGGCGACACACGACGAAGACCTCTACCTGGAGTGGTCCTCGGTCGTTGACGCGTGCACCAGGGTCGGCACCCGTGCCGAGTTCCTCGCCTTGGGTCATCGGCAGGATGCCCTGGACCGTGCGGACCGTACCGGCACCTCTGACCGCGTCGCGCAGCTCGGCGGCTGGGACGATGAGCCCCTCGGCGTCGGGACAACTGAACACCGGCAGCACGAAGGGCCTCTGATCCTCAATCGTGCCGATCTCGCGGCATTTGCGCGGCACCTCGCCGCCGGCGACTCCCGGCAGGCCGAGAACCTGCTGATCCCCGACCCCGAGCCCTGGGGCGCGACAGCCTGACCACGTCCGAGGCCCGGCCGCGCGCCCTGGTCCGCCGCTGGCGGGTTACTTGCGCGGCGGGGGATCCGTCTCGGTGTCTTGCCTGATCCCGAGGGCCTCGGCGACTTCGTCGAAGACCTCGGGATCGATGGGCGGCCGGGCGCCATCGGCCGGCCAGTCCAGGTCGACGAAGATCGGGGTGTAAGGGGTCGAGCGCGGCTCAGTGGCGGGCAGGTCGAACAGGAGAGTGCGCTGCCCGCTCGTTTCGGCGAGGAGCCGGGCGAGGTCGCCCGCGTCCGTACGGGTCTTGCCGGCGCCTCCGGGCCGGATGTGCTTCTCGCTCAGGAGCTGCCGCGCCAAGTTCTCCAGGTCCGGGATCCGGCCGGCGGCGCTGCGCGGGGCGGTCAGGGCACGGGCCTGGTCAGAGGTCATGCCGGTGGCCGCGACGAGGCCGCGTACGGAGTGGTCGGGCAGTGGGCCCGCAGCGAGTTCGTCGAGACGGTCGGTGGCAGAGTTGCCGGGCTCGAGGCCGAGGAGTTCCATGGCCCGGTGTCGCTGGGCGCCGGCCGCCGCAGCGACGCGCTGAATGTAGCCCTCCAGCCGCTCGGCGGGGCGGGGCAGGGGGGCGGCGGGGATCCGGGCCGGGAGGCGGGGCTGACTGCCGGATCGGGCGGCGACGGCAGCTCGGGCCTGGTCCAGGGTGATGCCCGGGTGTGCCCGCTTGTACGCACGTACGGTGCGGTCGAGTTCCCGGTTGCGGGGGTTGGTCATGGCGTCTCGCGTCCTTGTCCGGCCTGCTGCCCCACACGCGTCGGCCGTCCAGGAGGAGGGCATGACGAGATCGCTCGCGCGAGTCTCAGACGTCTGCGGTCCCCTGCGGCGGTGTGGGCGTCGAGGTGGTGGTGGACCGGGCGCGGCGCGGTTGCCCTTGGAACACACGCCATCGTAACGGCCCGGCCGGCCCCGTGAATGCAGGTTGCCGAAGCCCGAGGCCCGCCCCGGCTGCCGCTCCCGAGCCGGCGGGGGCTGCGATGTCCGTGGTTGCCGCCGAGGGGCATCGCGGCCGCGACGTGGACCTCCGGACTGGCGGGGCACCTCAATAGCGACCCTGAAAAGTTGTCACATGACCTTATGGGGAGTACATTAGCGAATGTGGGTGTGCAAGCACGCCGCCCACCCTCTTCAGGAGCTTCATGAATCGAGAGTCCCGCATGGTCACGTTCTCCAAGAGCGAGTGCGCTCGTTCCGTGGTTCGCGAAATCGAGGCGTCGATCGAGTCTTTCGTGGCGGAGCGTAAGGAGGCTTCCGGGCTGAATGCGCAGGACCTGGACCAGATCGTGGAGTCCTTGGAGCTGATGCGTGCCGACTGCCTCCAGTTCGCGGAGCACTGGACCGACGAGGAGCTGCGCCTCCGCGTGGCAAGCCACGCAGAGGAGCTTCTCGGGCATCCACGGGGCGTCCTCGCTAACTCCCCGGAGCGGTTCTGGGCGTCAATGAGGCAGATGTCCGAGCCCGCTCGCTAGCGTCCGCGCGCGGCCGGGCGGAGCGCGGCGCCGTACCTGCCGCGCAAGGTCGCCACCCCGTCACATGACCCTTAAAAGTTGACGTAAACCCTCTCGTGGGTTAATATAAAAGGGTCAGCGGGGGGGATCGACCCCGCAGGACGCCGGACAGTCAGGAGCGGCCGCATCGGGTCGTCCGGCAGGTCCGCAGCTACAGGAGCTGGCCCTTGAGGCATCGAGGGCAGGGGTTCAACTCCCCTCGGATCGCGATGTGCTGGTGTGTGCCCCTCCAGAGGCGACGTCCCCGTTGAGAGGGTGTGCACCGGCACAGCAGAACGAACCCGCCCGGTTGATCCCCGGCGCGGGTTGAAGGAGGGAAAGCGCGCCCTCCGGGACTCGTGGTGTCAGCAGCACGCCCCCGTGTGGGGGAAGAGCGGGAGCAGTACCCGCAGAGTCCACGACGTGCCAGCGGAAGGTGATGCTTCCCCCGGCGGATCCGGTCCGCTGGCACGCGTCGCCCGAGGCTCCTGGGGAGGAGCCGACGGCGGCCCCGCCCCGGCCGGGGAAGGTGACGAGCAAGCCCTCACGGGCCCTACCTGATCCGATCCCCGGCCGACGGCGGGAAATCCACGCCCTCGTGGAGTAGTCCGGCTCAACTCACCCCACTCTCAATGGGGAGACCGCGGGTTCAAATCCCGCCGAGGGTACGCAGAACGTTCACGCAGGCTCTTGTCGTCCATAGGTAGGGCACCGGGTTGTCGACCCGGGAAACGGGGTTCGAGTCCCCGCAGGAGCGCTCACCGCTCGCCTCACTCCGAGGAGCGGTGCCCCCGGCCCTGCCGGGACGGGACATGCGACCCGTACGGATCCCCCACGCCGTGCACCGACTCGCTTCCCGTCCCGGCAGCCCGCCACGCCCAGGACCTGACCTCCCGTGCCCGCGTCCCGCACAGTGCGCGAGCCAGGGGGCATCACCCGGACCTGAGCCGGCCGAACCCGCAGAGGCCGCGGCCGCGCCACCCGAACCGTCCCGGCGACGGCCCACTGGGTGAACCGACCGTGCTGGGATGAAAGGAAGCAGGACATGGAGCTGGCCGACGGCCCGTCCGAACCCGCACAGTTCACGCCCTCGCTGCGCGTGGAGCGGTTCGACGAGGTGGTGCAGTACGACAACGCGATGACGGCCAGGCCGCCACAGCGGACGTACGAGAAGGTATGGCAGGGGCAGTGCGGCCCGGACTTCACCGTCGAGGACGGGGAGGACAGCTACCGCGTCCGGCCCGTCCGGCTGCGTGTCCGCTGGTTCCAGGACGGCGATGCCACGCCCCGCTGGAACAGCATCGAGGTAACCGGCCATGAAGTCCTGCCCGACGAGAACCTGCGGCGCCTTCCCGTCCGGGAGATCTGGACGCGCTACCACGCCGAGCTGGGTCAGGTTCCCGACTGGTTCCTCCAGTTCGTAAGTGCCAACTCTCCGGCCCCGCGGACTGCCCCGGAGGGCTGACACACAACGTGGGCCAGGACCGACCGCCTTCGCGGCGGGCTTGGCCCTTCCCGGCTCCTGTCGTCCATGGGTAAGACACCGGTCTTTCAAGCCGGGAAACGGGGTTCGAGCCCCCGCAGGAGCACCCGCCCGTACCGCCGTCCACGTAAGGAGCGCCCCGTGGCCCGTTACCGCTGCCGGCCGAACGCCATGCTCGCCGCGCCGATCGTCACCCTGCCCACCGCGATCGCCCGCCACCTGTGCGCCGACCTCCTGAGCAGGCCGGATCCGGCCTGGCACAGCCTGGCCCACATGGTCACCGCCCAGCTCCTCCCCGGCAGCGCCCGCCACACCCTGACCCTGTCCCCGCGCGACCTCCAGGACCTGCTGGCCGTTCTGCTCGACATCTCCATCGACTTTTCCCACGGCACGCTCACACCCGTGACGTGCGGCTTCGCCGAAGCCGACATCCACGAGGCCATCGACCTCCACCAGCACCACTACGGCCCGCTTCTGGACTACTGACCCTCTGCCAGGCCGGCGCGCCCTCCCCACCCCGACCGGCGACACCACAAACCCCGGAGACCCGCCATGGAACTGCGCCAGCTCAGCGCCCCCGCCGACCCGGGCTTCCGCCTCGACCTCGACGGCACCGCCCGCTTCCTCCACGAGGGTTACACCGTTACGGTCCAGGGGCGCCGCGCCACTGCTGAGGACGCCTGGTGCTATCACGACCCGCTGGACAGCCACGATGTCGTGATTGCAGGCACCGTGACGTTGGAAGGCGTAGATGTGGGCACGGCCTACGCCATCGCGAACGAGCGTGACGCCCATGGCATGCGGCAGGCGCTGGAGGAGGTTCTGCGTGACGCCGTTGACGACGTCCGCCACTCCGTCGCCCGCCTGAGCGCCCGTGTGGAGCAGATCGACCACAAGCACCGCGCGCAGCAGCCGTAAGTACGAGCTTCTCCACCTTCACCCCCCTGACACCCCAAGAAAGTGAGCCGCATGGGAAACGCATCGAGGCCCGGAACCGTCGTCGTCCGCGAGATCGACCACGACCCGTTCGCGGTAGCCGGGGAGCAGTACGTCGTCCGGGAGCTGGTCTGGAACGGCATCGCCGGCCGTTCCTACGATCTGGTGCGCCGCAGTGACGACCAGGTGCTGACCGAAGACCAGTCGTTCGACTTCCACCCCACCGACGCGCAGATCGCTGCGGTGCTCCAACAACACGGCCTCGACGCAGATCTGGAGACGTGCAAGATGTGCCGGAAGGAGATCCTTGTGGCCACCGCGCGCCGGTACGACAGCGGGTGGGTGGGCACCTGCTGCTGGGACGAGAGGTTGCGCATGACCGCCTGAGAACGCGTCGTCGTGCCAGGTTCTGTGTACTTTGCAAAGTGCCCGTCGCCGCGCCGTCCCGTGCCCCGGCCGTCGCTGGTGCGCTGCTCCGTGCCGCCCTCTGTCCACAGGCTTGCGCTGCCAGGGTTGGCGCATGACGTTGCCGTTGGAAGAGGACTCGAGGCCGCCCTACCTGCAGGCCGCAGAGGTGCTGCGCACCTCTATTGAGGTCGGGCAATATGCCCCCGGAAGCCGTCTGCCGTCGGCGCGGGTGCTTCAAGCGCGCTTCGGCGTCTCCAGTTCAACTGTGCAGAACGCGCTGAGAGTGCTAAAGCGGGAGGGGTTGGTCTACTCCGTTGTCGGGCGCGGAAGTTACGTTTGCGGCGTACTCCCTGCCGCACGGTTGGCAGGCCAAATGGGGCGTCTCGGCGCTGTGAGCGCGGTAAGTGATCCGGAGCATGACCCTAGGCCCCCGTACGTCAGGACGGCGGAATTCCTCCGGGAAGAGATACTGTCTGGCGCGCTTGAACCCGGCGATCAGATTCCTTCTGCGCGGGTGCTCCAGGAACGTTTCAAGATCGCCAATTCGACTGCGCAGCACGCGGTGCGTGTGCTCAAGCGAGAAGGTCTGGTTTACGCGGTTCAGGGGAAGGGAGTGTTCGTTCGCGGCGCCTTGCGGGAGGACACCTCCGACGGGCCAGAGGTGTCCATGGAACTGCTGGACGGATCCTGTGAACCCGCGCCAACCGGATGCGGACCGAGCAATGAGTCCGTAGTCGCCGAACTCGCTGCTGCCGAGCGTCGCCTAGCCCGAGCTGCCGACGCATTCCGTGCCGCTGGTGCCGAGGTGGAGATCCTCAGTCGGGAGGCGCTGCGGCGTGGGCTGCTCCCCCTGGCCTCCATCCATCGGCCGGAGTAGGCTCCCGCCCCGCCCCGCCCCGCCCGGCGCCGGCCCGCCTCGTCGGCCGCCTCGGTCGGTCGCCGTACGTCCGGTCGGCTGGTCTGGTCTGGCGCACCTACCCGTTCACCGGCGGGCGAGCGGGGGACGGCGGCATCCGGAGGATTATGACGTTGCCGCGTCCCGCTGCGCCCGCTTGTCCCGGAGCCACTTGCGCGGGCTGACCCCCGCCGGGCGTTCGCTCTCCCACCGGGCCTCGTCGGCGGCCTTCTCCGCCTGGACGACCGCGTGCTTGGTGGCCAGGCAGGCGTACGCGAGGGCCTTGGCCACGGTCGACAGGACGGCGGCGGCGAACCGCGGGTCGTGCTGGTCCGCGGCCGCTACGGCGAACGCGGCGGGGAACCCCATCTCTGACCGGGAGTTGGTCATCTCCCACTCGACGTGCCCGATGCCGTCCACCTGGCCGGTCTGGGGGACGAGGAGGGTGGTGTGAGCGCGGACCTCCCGGTACAGCGTGGTGCTGTCCGGGTCGTTGCGGTCGAGGTGGTCCTCGTGGCCGACGGCCACCTGCACCTCGTAGCCGGCCCATGCGAAGCGGGCGGTGCGCTGCGGGGTGAGCCGTACGTCGGCGAGGGGCGCGCCGAACTTCGACGGTTCGGTCTGCCGCAGGCCGGGGTATGCCGCGGCGAGCGCGGCCACAGTCTGGTCGAGAGGGCTAGGCGAACTGGACGGGGCGGTGTCTTCGGGCACGGCGGGCCTTCCTGGCTGCGAGGGGGTGGGTACGCGTCCAGGCCGCACACGGTGGCCGGTGCGTTCGCCTGGGTGACGCCATCCCCACTCACGCGGGAAGCAGAAGAGCAGTGCTCCTAACGGGAGCCATCCCCGCGTGCGCGGGGCAGAAGGGCCGGGGCTGCCCGGCTGCCCCCAGCATGCCAGGTGCGTTCCGCCCATGAGGGCCCTTTCCCGCACGCGCTGCGGTCGGAGTCTCCTCTCTTCCGGCTCGGTCAGGTGCGGTTGCGGTCGGAGGGTTCCGTGCTGGTCCGGGCCAGCTGCGGGTCCACCGCGTAGACGGCCGGCTGACCGGGGCGCGAAGGGAGGTGCTCGTTGATCCAGGTTCCCTTCACCCGGGTCCGGCGCCGGGTGAACGTCTCGCCCTCGATCGCGTCGGGGCCGTAGACGGGGCCGGAGGGCCGGCCGTGTTCGTCGAGGAGGTGGACTCGGGTGTTGCGGGTCCAGTGGGCGCGGCGCCAGTCGCGGTACTGCGCGGGCGCCCTACTCGATGAGGGCGACGAGCTCACCGGGGGAGCGGCGGCCTGGTGGGGCGGCGCGGTGAAGCGGAGCACCCGGACGCCGAGGAGCGCGCCGAGGCGGGCCTGCGGGGTGCGGGCGGCCTGTTCCAGCTGCTGCTGGCGCCGCTGCGCCGCGGGCAGCCGGTTCTTCTTGCCCTTGCCGCTGGTGCGGGCCTGGCCCGGGATAGGAGGGGGTGTGTCCCAGTTCTCCAGCGCGTTCAGGGCGGCGTAGTTGCGTAGTACGCGGGCGGCCGGGCCGGGGTTGGTGTCGAGCCGGTGGACCGGGTGCATCGACCAGGCGTAGCGGCCGTCGTGCATGATCTTGGCGATGATCAGCCAGCCGAGCAGCGGGTTGAACAGCAGCGAGGCGTCGGAGCCGTCGTCCGGGTGGGCCAGGAGCACACCGCCCATGACGAGCGGACTGCCGCCGAAGAACGCGTTGGGCCCGGCGCCGAAGTGCGCGGCGACGTGGGCGTGGAGGTCCTCGTCGTCAGCGGTGACGGCGGGCAGCGGAACGCCGTCGTGGAAGACCATGACGGCCTCGCCCGTCAGCCGCAGCTGCGCCTCGGGTTCGGGCGGCAAGCCGGTGACGGCGTCGAACGCTTCAGAGGCCGGCACGAAGTGTGGCTGCGCGGTGTAGGCAGCGAGCATCATCTGCAGGTCCACGAACCGCTCGACCTCGCGCTCCCGGCCGGCCTGGAGCGATTCCCCTTCGACAGCAACCGGGTTTGTGCTCCTGAAGCGGACGCTGGCGGCGTCGCCGGGTTCCAGGCCGTGCCCGAGGACGACCTGCTCCTCGCGCCGGGCGGTGTCCTCGTAGAGCACGTCGCTGGCGAGCTTCTCCCGCAGCACCCAGGGGATGAGCCGGACCAGGTCGGTGGTGCGCCCGTCCGTCGTGCGCAGTACACGGCGGCGCGGCATCCCGCTGCGCCAGCTCAGGTCCTGCCCCGGTGCCAGCCACTTCGTCACCTCGGCGTTGTGCAGCAACCGCTCCCAGATCCGGGAGAACTCCTGCTGGCAGCGCTGCTCTTCCTCGGGCGTGAGCCGGGCGGCATCGGCCAGGTCGGCGCCGTGCATGAGGCGGGCGTAGGCCTCGCTCACCGGGTTGCCGGGCGTCATAGTGCTGAACGTGGTGGGCATCGTGCGGTCCTCTCAGCAGTCGAGGCAGTGCCGCTCGACGGTGAAGCTGTCTCCCGCGTAACGGTGCCACAGCCGGGGGCCGACGCCCGGCCAGGCGGGGATCCCGGACAGCGGCGGGCGGCCGGCCCGCGGGGCGTCATCGGCCAGCACCCGGGCGAAGCCAGCCCGGTACTTCTCGCTGCCCCGGTGCCCGCGTTCGACGTCGGCGAGGACCTGCCGCAGCGGGTGGGTGCGCACCTCAATCCGGCCACGGTGGGTGGTGCGGGCGCTGTGCGTGAGGATCTCGACCCAGGACCAGGCGTCCAGCCCGCGCGCGAGCGCGACGCGGTCGATGTGATCGGCCAGCGGGCCGCCGCCGTCGGTCCAAGCCGCGTACAGGCGCACCGAGCCGTCGGGCTGGGGCACGTCGGTGCGCACCAGCGTCTCGGGCCCGGCCACGGCGAGCACCCCGTCGACCACCGCGCGTTCGACCGGGCCGCGGTTCCCGGTGGGCGCTAGGCCGGGGACCGCGTTTGCGGACGGGGCCGTGAGGACCGGCACGAGCAACTCCAATGGCAGGCGGGCGGGCAGGGCTCCGCATCCTCAACGACGAGCCGGCCGACCAGTCACCCCCAGCCGGTCCGCCCGGCTGGTCAGCAGGGCCCTGGGTGCACGATCCCGTGTTCCTCCTGGCCGTGGATGATGCCGGGGAAGACACGGGTCTGTATGCGGGGGCCGTGGGGTCCGTCGATGGTCTCCCGCACGCCCCACGGAGTGTCGAGCAGGGAGACCGTGGCCGTGTACTCGATGCAGCCGAAGCTGCAGCGGAAGGTGTCCTGCCACTCGGTCACGTCCTCGCCGTCCGCGATCCGCATGGTGTGCACGAGGACCGCGCCCTCCTCGCAGTCGCACGCCTCGCTGTGCATTCCGGTGGATTCGCCGCAGGGGCACGGCTTGCCCGGCTCCTGCCGCGCGTCGTGGAACAGCTGCGCCTTGAGCGCGCGCTGGGTGGCCTCTGCCTCGTCGGTGGCCTGGCTGGCCGCGGTGGTCTCCCTATGAGTTGTCATGCCGTCGACGCTAGCGGCCCGTACCGACACCGCTGGACGACTTGGAGTACCGGCCTCGACGAGCTCGGTCGTGTACTCGCAACGCCCCGCCGTCTCGGGCGGGGCCTATCCGGCGTTGCTGCGCGGCCCGCCCGTGCCGCGGGCTGGGGCGCCGGCCGGTGCGACCGGCTCTCGCCGTCCCTACCGCCTCCCGGAGCTCGCTTCCGTACGCGGGTGTTTGCCAGCTGTGTGCCGGGCCCGATCTTCGACCGTCCCTCCGACCTTCCGTCGCCGTCTTCCTCGCCCGCGGCGCGCCGTGCCGCCGTGAGCCGAGGCCTGCGCCGGCTGAGGTCCCGATGCCCGCCCGCTGGACTCTGTCCACAGGACTGCGACCCGACGCTGCACTGCATGACGATCTCTTCGAGTGCTTCCGTTGTCTCCGCGCCGGCGAGTGCCCCGGTGGTGCACCGTGCCGCTGACCTCTGCCCCGGCTGCTTCCCCAACGTGCCTGCCGACCGTATACGCGAGGACTCGTGCGTGGGCCGGTGCGTGCCTGTGCACGCGGATAGCGACGCCTGCCTCAACTGCCGGGAGTGGCTGTGCGTTGGGTGCGGCAAGCATCCCGTGGACGGCGTACCGACGCTCTGCCCGATGTGCTGCGACTGACCGTGAACGGCTCGATGCGCGCGGCGGGTCGCCTCCGGGAGCGCCTGGCCGTTCTGCGGGGGTGGGTGCGGGAGGTGAAGCCGGCCCCCGGCACTCCGACGCCCATGCCGGGGGAGGAGACGGCGCCCATTCCCGCGCCGCCCCGTCGCCCGGTCCACCCCCGGCTGGGTGCCGCCCAGGCCCGGCCTCTGTCCACAAGCGGACCGCTCCAGCCTGGCGATATGACACATCAGAACGGCTCCGGCCAGCCGATAGCCCATGCTCTCGATGAGGCCACGCGAGCGGTGTACAAGCTGTCGTGGCCGCGTAGTGACCGGGCGCGGATTCGCTACGTGATGCGATCCCGGCACATGACGCTCCCCGAACTCGCGCGCTGGCTCGGCATTCCTCTCTCGGGCGTGACCGAACATCTCGGGCCCGGCCCCTGCGCCCACGCGCGCAATTGCACGGTCAGCGCGCGGTTGAGGGCCGAGGTGCTGCGTCTCGCGCGGCCGGCGATGCTTGAGCACGCCCGCATCCGCGCCGTCACAACGGGCATGATGGTCCATACGCGCGCACGGTTCGGGTACCGCGCTGTGCCCGGCGGACGCGATGAAGCGCGCGTGCGGCTGATTACCCAGCTCGTCCGTCCCGATGAGGCGTGTGCCCTGCTGAGCGCCCACCGGGAGGAGGCACCAGAGGGGGAGCTGCACCGCCTTCTCCAGCGCGGCCTGGTCGTGGCCTACTTCCAGCCGCGCGACACCGACAGGATCGACCAGTTCTTCGAACTGGGCCCGCTGGACTTTGTCGACGTCGATCTGACTGCCTGACACGCCGCCCGTCGCCTCCGCCCGGCCCGGCGCCCCGCCGCCCGTTCCCCGGCCCGCCGGACCCCGCGTCCGCCGCCTCGGCCCGGCCCCGGCGCCGCCCCGCCGCGCCCGCCCTCCGGCCGCCGCGGCCTCGCCGCGTCCGCCGGTTGGTGGCGTCCCGGTCCGGCGGCTGTCGGTTGGTGTGGGGGTGTGTGCTGGTGGTCGGTTGGTGCTGTGCGGTGTGGTCGGGTTGCTGCTCGTCGCCGCCGGCCGGGCTGCCGCCCACCCGGCCTCGGTCGCCGCGGCCGCCCGGCGCGTCGGTGTCCCCCGTCGCGTGCGGGAGTCCGCCCGGCGTTCCGTCTGTTGCCGTCCGCCGTCCGCCGTCCCGGGGCCGCTGGTCGCCCGGTGCCCCGGTCGCCGCCGCCCCGCGCTGCCCCGCCGCTGCTCCGGTCTCCCGTCGCCGCCCGGCCCGCCCGGCCGCCCTCCGGCCCGCCGTCCCGCGTGGTCCGTCGCCGCCGCGCCCCCGGCTCCGTGGCCTCCGGCCGTGCTGCCCGCCCGCCCGTCGTCCCTTGCGCGCGCCCGTGTTTCTTTTGCCGGGCTGCTGCTCGCGGTCCCGGCCGGGTGGTCGCTGCCCTCCCTCGCCGGCGTTCGCGTCGCCGCCCGCCGCGTCGCCGCCCGCCGCCCGCCGTCCGCTGCTCCGGGCTGCCTCGTCTGCTGCTGCTCCGCCGCCCAGCACCGCCCGGCCCGTCGTCGGCTGCCCGTCGGTCCGCCCGGCGCCCCGCCGCGGCTCCGCCGTCCCGTCCCGTCCCACCGCGGCCGTCGGTCCGCCCGGCGCCCTTCCCGCGGTCCGCTGTCCCGGCCCGTCGTCCGTCGCTCCTGCCGCCCGGCCCGTGGCCGTCCGGCCGTCGCCTCCGGCCGTGGCCCCCGGCTGTCGTGCTGGTGGTTGGGGTGTGGGGGTGGGGGTGCTGCCGTGCCGTGCTGTTTCTCCGCGCTGTTGCCTCTTGCTGTTGCAGCGCGTCATGTGGGGTCGCTCTGTATCGGGCTGTTACAGCGCGCTGTTGTAGCGCGCTGTTGGGTCGTGCTGGTCCGGGGTGCGGGTCTTGTGTGCTGGTCTCGTGTGGTGCTGCTGCGTGTTGGTGGGGCTTGGGGTGGTGGCGTGGGTGGTGTGCGTGGTGGTCATTCGTGCGTGTGGTCTGGTCTGTTTCGGTCGGTTCCGGTCGGGGTGGGCTGTTGTGCTGAGGTGGGGGTTGTGGTGCCGCTAGGGTCCCGGGACTGTGACGGAGACGAGGAAAAAGCGGTTGGTGCCGACGGGTGATTGTTTCTGCGGGTGTGGTGGGGAGGCGGGGATCGGGCGCTGGTTCATGCTCGGGCACGACATCACGGCCGCTGCGGCGTTGCGTGCGGTGCAGGGCGGGGTGACGTTGCCGGAGCGTCTGGTCGAGTCGGGGTTCGGGCCGGAGCGTTCGGTGGTCCAGGAGGCGGTCGACCGGGCGGGCTGGGCCCGTTGTGCGGGGTGCGCGTACGCGGGGGCGCCGGCGGGGCTGGCTGCTCATGTGCGCGGGGGCGGGTGCGAGGGCGCCGGCCGGGCCGAGTCGGGGCCGGACGGGGCCGGGGTGCCGCCGGGCGGCGTCCAGGCGGCCGAGGCGGCCGAGGTGGCCGCCGGGGAGCTGTCCGCTGCTGCTGCGCCGGGGCGCGTCGCCGAGGGCCGTACGGGCCGTACGGGCGGGTCTGGCGGTTCGGGTGGTGGGGACGCTGGGCCGGTGCGGGTGGAGGCGGGTGTGGCTCGGGGGCTGGTGTTGCCGGGGCCGGGTGACGGGTTGTGGCGGGAGGTGCCGCTGCATCTGCGTCAGCACCTGGAGGTGGCCGCGCACCGGCTGGTGTCTCCGGAGCTGGCGGTGTTGCGGGAGAAGGGGAATGCCGGGGTGCGGTACGCGCTGCGGGCGGCTGATGGCCGGCGGATGGGCGGGAAGCACTGGCTGGCGTTGCTGGGTGCGCCGAGGGAGTCGTTCGGCAGTGCGCGCAGTGAGCGGGCGCGGCGGGTGTTCGAGGTCCTGGAGCAGGTGGTGGCCGAGTATGTGGCGCCGGCCGTCGCGGGGAGCTCCAGGAGCGGGGTGTCCGGGCCCGGTTCTGCCGGGGCCGCCCCCGAACCCGGCCGTGCGGCCGAGTCCGTCGACGAGTCCGTCGGGGTCTGCGGGAGTGGGCCCGCCGCCGGGGCCGGTGCGGCGGCGCAGGAGGACCTGGCGGTGGAAGGGGCCGCGGCCGTGCCGGGGCCGAGGGAGGCGGGGCCGCAGGCGGCCGATGATGCCGCGTCCGAGCCGGCCGCCTCGGCGTCGGCCTCCGGATCTTCGGTGTCGGGGGTGCGGGCGGAGGCCGGTGCCGCGCGGGGCCGGCTGCTGCCGGGGGAGAGCGATCCGTCGTGGGACGAGGTGCCGCTGCATCTGCGGCAGGCGCTGCGGGGTCCCGCGCACCAGCTGGTGACGCCGGTGCGGGGGCCGTTGAACGAGCCGGAGCAGCGCCGTGTGCTGTCCGCGGTGCGGGCGGCCCAGCGGATGCGGATGACGGGCGCGCACTGGCTGCTGCTGATGTCCACGGAGCGGGAGGCCTTCGGGAGTTCGGGCAGCGCACGGGCGGGGGCGCTCTACAAGGTGCTTGAGCAGATCCTGGCCGAGTACCCGCCGCTCACCCAGGACCAGGAGGAGCCCGCCGCCGGGGAGCCCGCCGCCGGGGAGGCCGAGGCCGGCTGAACCACCGCGCAGGGGCCCCGGGCGCACCGCGCGGGACCTCGGGCGCGTTCTCCGTCCGGCCCGGCCGTCCTGGCCGCGCCCCGTATCTCGGACGCCGCCGCCGGCCGCCGCGCCGTGTCCCGCGTTCGCGGTGGCGCGCCGCTGTGCCCGGTGGGGTGGCGTGCTGGTTTCGTGTGCTGCTCGACCGGGCTTCTGCAGCGTGCTGTTGGGGCGTGATGTCCGCGGGGCCCGTGCCGCCGTACGCCTGCCGTCCCGGGCGCCCGTCCGGCCTCGCCG
This sequence comes from Streptomyces sp. NPDC058470, assembly GCF_042721055.1. Lineage (NCBI taxonomy): Bacteria > Bacillati > Actinomycetota > Actinomycetes > Kitasatosporales > Streptomycetaceae > Streptomyces > Streptomyces sp. NPDC058470. The sequence continues at coordinate 5,013 of NZ_JBHXMF010000066.1, read as the reverse complement.
GCCGTACTGGGCCGTGCCGGCTGCTGCGCCCTGGGCGTTGTCCGCCGGCCCGGCCGGTGGCGGGGTGTTGCGGGGCTGGGCAACGGTTCCGTGTGCGTACGCGGGGGCCGGGGCTGTGGGTGTTGCCGCGCCCGGCAACACTTCGGTCGGCGCCCGGCCTCTGCTCGCGTCGTCTCGTCCGCGCTGGGGCTGTCCGGGCCTTGCTGGGGAAGGCCCGTGTGGTGCTACGCGGCCTGGTGGCTGGCCTGCCGGGTGAGTTCGATGAAGTTCGTGACGCGGCTTTCGATTCCACGGCGCAGGCGGTCGTCGGCCGGGTTGTCGGCGAAGTCGAGCAGTTCCTTGTGCATCAGCGTCAGGAAGTCGATCGCCTTCTGGGAGTCGGTCAGGGTGCTGTCGTTTTCGAACGTCCCGATGAGCTTGGTGACGTCACCGGCGAGGGTGCGGGCCTGGTCTGCCTCGGACTGGTTCATGGGGTCCTTTCCCGAAGGGGCGAGGGTGAGGGGTGTATCCCTCACCGCTGGTTACTAATGTACCTCAACGGGGGGTGGGTGTCAAAAATGAAGGGCCGCTCTTGGGGGGTGTGACGCCGCCTGCCGTTCCCGCCCGGGGGCCTGTCGCGGCGTGGTGCGGGCGGGTGTCAGCGCGGGGGTGTGTAGCGGATGCGGGCGTAGGTGATGGCGTCGGGCCAGATGCCGAGGGTGCGCAGGTAGCGGCGGATGACGTCGTCCTTGGTGCGCCCGGTGACACGGGCCGGGGCGGGGCCGCCCGGGGTGGGGTCGATGTACCAGCCGGTGGCGCGGCCCGCGGCGTTGCGGGTGCGGCCCAGGGCGGCCCGGGGCGGTGTGGCGTGACGGGTGCCGTGGGGGACGGTGACGGTGCCGTGGCCCGGCCCGGTGAGCTCGGCCTCGACGACGACGGCGCGGCCGGTGGCCTCCAGGTGGAGCCGGTGCACCTGGTCGACGGCGGCGCGGGGGACGGCGCTGCCCCAGTGGTTGGCCCGGCCGTCCGGGAGGCCGGCGAGGTGCGCCTCGTATCAGTCGGGTGCAGGTCGTAGTCGTCGCCGCCGATGGTGAGCAGGCCGCAGGCCACGGCGTCGTCGAGGTGGGTGCCCAGGCCCAGGGCGGTGGTGTGCTTGATCGCATCGCCCTCGGCGGCGCCCTTGACGAGGGCGAGGATGTGCGTCGGGCTGGCGTGGTACTTGCCCATGGGCGGGGTGCTCCCTGTCGTGTCGGGCCCAAGGCGGGGCGCCTGCTGCGCCCCTGTGCCCGGTGCGGGCGGGCCGGCCGCCGGGCGGTGCGGGTCCGCCGCACCTCGGCCGCCTGGCCCGCCGTCTCCCTTGGGGCGGCGGGCCGGTCTGTGTCAGAGCTGCGGGGCGTGGGGCGCCAGGGCCTCGGGGAGGTGCTGGGTGTAGAGGCCTTCGAGTCCGGCGGGTGCGATCAGGCCCCAGGTGAAGGTGTCCGTGTCCGGGTAGAACCAGCCGCGCATCCGGCTGGGGGCGTCGTGGGTGCGGATGACGCCTACGCCGTAGACCTCAAGGGTGCCGTCGTGGAGGCCGTCCTGCTGCTCCTTGGTGAGGTGGTCGACGTCGTAGTACTTGTTGAACTCCTCGTCGGCGACGACGGCGAGAACGGGGCTGAAGTCGTCTTCGACGCGGCCGAGGAAGCTGCGGTAGCGGGCGAGGGAGGCCAGCGCGTCCGCGCGGGTGGCGCAGGTGTCGCGGTAGAGGACGCGGTCCTTGTGGTCGGGGATCTCGTCGGTGTCGTACTGCCATGCCTCGACCTGGTGGCGGGCGTAGGTGCCGACGCCGTTGTGGCGCTTGCGCAGGAAGCCGTAGGGCTTGCCGTCGACGACTACGGGGTGGCGCTCGGTGCAGAACTCGCAGGTGATGCCGACGTGACGCAGGAAGCGCTGGAGGCGGGGGAAGCGGGCGAAGCGGGTGCCGCAGTTGCAGCAGGTGTACACCTCCCAGCTGGTGGGCTCGGCCACCGAGTCGTGGTTGCAGCGGGGGCACGCGTAGGTGGCGCCGGTCTTCCAGTCGATCACGTTGTTGTTCATGGCTTCCTCCTGGCTTCGGGGCGGGGCGCTCACCCCGATGTGCTCATTAATGTACCTCACGAGGGGGGAAAGGTCAAAACAAAGGGGTCGTGCTTGTTCTGCTCCGGCGCGCGCTGACTGCCCGGGGCGCCGAGCCGCCGAGCTGCGCACCGGCCACAGGCGCCGGGGGCTGGTGCGCCGTCGGCGCCATCCCGCTGGTTGCGGGCGGGCTGCGTTCCCGCTGGCGGGCGGGTTGTTCAGCGTTGTTCAGCGTTGTTCGGCATTGTTCGCCGGCACTCGGCACTCGGCACCCGGCGGCCTTCGGCGCCCCGTCCGCCGCGGCGAGTCACTGGGGGCCGACCTGCGCGGGCGCCATGTCGCCCTGGGGCTGTCCGGCGTCGGGTGTTGTGGGGCCGGCAACGGTCCCGCGCCTGTACGCGGCACCCGTGGCCGTGGTGGTGCCCGTGCTCGGCAACACCACGGCAGGGGCCTGGCCGTCGTCCTGGAGCTGGGGTACCTCCGCCGCGCCGCACCGGGGCCCGCCGCCGGGGTTCTGGGGGCGCGCGGTGGCGGGTGTGTGCGCCCTGTCCGGGGTGCCGAGCTGCTCGTACGGTCGCAGGACGGGCCGAAGGCCCCCGTTCCGGGTCCTGGGCCCGGGGACGGCAGGGCGAGGGTGGAGGGGGCGGTCGGGATGGAGCGCAGGACGCTGCTGGGCGCAGGGCTCGGCGCGGTGGGGTGGTGGACGGCCGGGGCGATGCCGGCCGGGGCGATGCCCGCAGGCGGTCGTCTGCGGGAGAGGGATCTGGCGGTAGCGCGGGGGCTGTTCTCCGCAGGGGAGTACGGCCGGCTGCGCCAGGCGCTCCCGGCTCTGGGCGCCCGCGCGCGTGAGACGCAGGAGACAGGGCCGGTGGGAGCCGGCCGGGCGGCGCAGGTGTGGGTGCTCGCTTCCCAACTGGCCGTCAAGGACGCCGCCCTGGAGGAGGCGGGCGCGTTCGCGGCTCGGGCCGCAGCAGCGGCCGCCCGTTCGGGCGACCCGGTGCTCCTCGCGGCCGCAGCACGGGCAGCCGCGACGCCGCTGCGCCGTACGGGCCGCGCCGATCAGGCCCTGCAGCTCCTGGCGCAGGCCCATGACCAGCTGGACGCCGTCCGCCGGCCGGGCCTGGCCGTGCTGGACGTGTCGGGGATGGTGGCCCTGTCCGCCGCGTACACCGCCGCGCAGGCCCGCATGCCGTCCGCGGCGCGGGAGTTCGCCGACCGGGCCGAGCAGAGCACGGCCCGCCTCACCCACACCTTGGCCGGGGCCCGGGTACCCGCGGGCGAGTTGTCGCCGGCGCAGTGCGTCTTGTACCGGGTCGGGATCCACCGGGAGCTCGGCGACGTCGACAAGGCCCTCGCGTACGCGGTGCGCCTGGATCCCGCCGTGCTGTCCACGCCGGAGCGCCGGGCCCGCGCGGCCACCGACACGGCCCGCGCGCTCCTGGCCGCCGGTGACGTGCCGGCCGCGTTCGACCAGCTGCAGCGGGTGGAACGGGCCGCGCCGCAGGAAGCGCGCCGTCCCTCGGTACGCGCGCTGATCGCCGACGTCGCCGCCCGCCGGCCGGACCTGCCCGGCGTGAGGGCCTTCACCCGCCGCACCGCCCCACCCCTACGCCCAACCACCTGACCGCCCCGGGCCGCGGCGGCGCCCGCCTCGCCGAGCTCGGCCGACCCCGCTGCGCCCCGCCCCCTCGCCGCCCGCCGGGGTTGTGGAGGCAGGCGTCCGCCGGCGTCCAGAACTGTCCAATTCTGTCCAACCACATCCAGGAACGGGGGCCGCGGAACCCCGTCGGGCCTGCTCGGTGTCACCCCGTGGTGTCCCCCTGGTGACCTGCAATTTTCGACGTCGGCAGGCGTGACACGACAGACGGCGTACGGCCGGAGGCCGTCACCCCGGGCGCCCTGGACGGACGGCAGCCGGCGCCCAACCGGGCTGCTGCGCCCTGCGGCCGGCGGTGCGGCCGGGTGGTGTTGCGAGCCCCCGCAACACCCCTTCGCCGCTCAGCCGGCCGCCCAAGCCCCGACCGTCTCCTCGTGCCCTCGGGCAACAGGCAAGCCGTACGACGTCGTGGCCCCTCCCCGCCGCGCAGGCCGAGCCCCCAGACGACGACCTGGAGCCGGTGTTGCGACCCCGGCAACACCACCGCCGAAGCCGCCGCGAGGCCTCCCCGGCGCGAGGCCGTCCCGCGCCGTCCCGCGCCGTCCGACGCCGTCCGACGCCGTCCAAGAACGTCCAGAAACGTTCAGCCGACGCGACGAAGGATGCTGCGCCCCGCCACCGGTGCCGCTCGTGAGCGAGTTGTTCGGCGTTGTTCGGTGGCATCCGGAGCCGCCCTGCCCGCCCTACGCTCCCGCACCGTCGCTGCGCCCCGACCGCAGGCACCTCGTGGGCTGCGTCCGCTCGGTGTCCGTCTACCCCCGTCGGCGTCCCGCGCGGCATCCGCGAGGTGTCCACGTACCGACGGGCCCCGCGCCGGGCTTTGTACTTTGCAAAGTAGGACCGAGGACGCCGAAAATGTGATGCCTAACACACAGGCAAGCCGGGTGACACTCACTCAAAACACCACAAACAGAGCCCGATTCACACCGCTCAACCTTCGGCCGGCACCCGACAACGCACACCCCCCACTCCCTCGCTGCCGAGCGAAGCGAGCCCTCCCCGGACTCCCGAGCACCCGCACCCGACGAGCACACCGAAGAGCGCGGAGCGCTCCACCCAAGATCAAAACGACCCTCCCGAATCCATCACTCAACGTAACCGGAGCGCGGAGCGCTCCGGCGCCACCCAACCAAGGCCGGAATGCGAAGCATCCGGCCGTAACGCCCAACTCCGGAGCGCAGCGCAGGAGTTGACCCACCCTCACCAACCAGTGGGGCGCGGAGCGGGGGGGGGGGGCCGCCCCCCCCGCGGGGGGGCACAAAAAAAACGAGGGGCGCGGGGGA
>NZ_JBHXMF010000065.1:19153-49708 GCF_042721055.1 Streptomyces sp. NPDC058470 | reverse complement strand
GGGTAACGCGCGGCCGTGCGGCCTCCGGCGAATTGTGGATCACCTGTGACAGGCAGGCAGCGGGGGGGGGGGGGGGCGCCGGGGGGCAAGCGTGCAGCGGGCGTGCAGAGCGGTGGACGGGCGGGCGCACGACAACTGGACTGGCGTGCCAGGGGCGATGGGGCTGCTAGGCCGTGCACGCCGGGCTGACGGCAGCAGTGCTGTTGGAGGGTTCCCGTAAATCGAGGAAGCCGCGCCGGCGACTGGTGAAGAATCAGCCAGAGGCATTCCTCGAGGGGCCGGTCGTGAACGTTATGCGCTTCGATGCCGGAGTCGGGGACTTCACCCTCGACGTCCAGGAGGAGAGCGTCCAGCTCCTCAAGGGCATGGGCACGATCTGCTTGCAGTTTGGGTTGGAGATCAAGGCCCCACCCGCCCAGGAGGTCGGCAGGTTCCTTGCCCTTCAAGCCGACCTCTACGGCATTCAGGGGTCGTACCAGCGGACGTTCCTCGGACGGGCGACTGAGATGCTGCCGTTCACGCCGGAGACCGGCATCGAGCGCCGCACCCTGAAGTTCTTGCTCACCGGCGCCCAGCTCCACGCGATCAACGAGGCCCGCGACGGCGATCTCCGCATGGAGCTGGAGACGACAGGGACGCTGCCCCACGCAACCGGCTACCCCGGGAGCACGACGGAACTGCTGCACTTCAGCGTTCCACCTGCGCGCGGGCCGCCTGCACATGTCCACCACCATGCGCGGCCAGGACGTGTGGATCGGCCTGCCGTACGACCTGTTCTTCTTCACCACGCTGCACGAGCTGGTCGCCGGCTGGCTCGAAGCGGAACTGGGCGAGTACCACCACCACGTCAGCTCTCTGCACATCTACGAGCGCGACCTCGACAGGGCCGACGGGCTGACAGACGTCGCGGCGAGCCCGCTGATGCCCGAACTCACCACGCCGTGGGAGGGCTTCGACGAACTACTCGGCCGAGTCGAGGCACGCGCTGAGACCGGGCATCCGGGTTGGGACTCCATGGCCGAGACGATGTGCAGCTATCGGCTGTGGAAGGAGGGGATGCGCGAAGACGTGGCGCGTCGCCGACGCCATCGACGGGCCGCTCGGTGAGGCCCTGACCGCCTGGTACGGCGAACTGACCTGCCGCACCGGAACCTCCGTCGCACAGGCTGCCGCAGGGATGAGGTGACGACCGCGATGGACCACGTGCCCGGCGTCATTCTCGGACTCTGCTCCTACACGCACGACTCCGCCGCCGCGCTCCTGGTGGACGGTGAACTGGTCGGCTTCGTCGAGGAGGAACGCCTCTCCCAGAAGAAGCACACCCACGAGTACCCTCACCACGCCGTCGAGTGGCTGCTGGGCGAGGCCGGCCTCACGCCCGGCGACGTCGACGTCGTCGCGTACAACTTCCAGCCCGTCCGATACCTCGTTGAGGCCCCCGCGGCCCTGTGTCTCGCGCTATCGGGCACGACCCGTGGCCGGGCTCTGCCGCGGGCTGCCGGATTCGCCAAGGTCGCGCTGCGGACCCGGCGCCGGGTCCAGTCCCTCGGTCGGCAGTTCCCCGGCGCGCAGATCTCGCCCGTACTGCATCACCGCGCCCATCAGCTGGCCGCCTTCGCGGCCTCGGGGTGGGACGAGTCCGCCGTGCTGGTCCTCGACAGTCTCGGCGAGCGGCAGACCACGACGATCGCCCACGGCCACCATGCCGGCCGTCCCACCACCCGCGTCCTGGAGGTCATTTACGATCCGGCGTCACTGGGCTACGTGTACGGGGCGAGCACCTGGGCTGGCGCCGGGGAGACGAAGAAGGCACCGTGATGGCGCTCCCCGCCCTCGGCGACGCCACTCGCTTCCGGCAGCTCTTCGCCCGCGCGGTCCGCACCACCGCCACCGGCTTCGCCCTGGACCCGGCCTATTTCCCGCCTCGCGTCCTCACCTCCGGCTACCCGCGGACCTCCCGCCGCTTCGTCGTGGAGACCTGCCCGCCCCGGCGCCCGGACGAGCCGCTCCAGGAGGTCCACCAGGACCTGGCCGCAGCGCTGCAGAAGCGCACCGAACAGGTGATGCTCCACCTGGCGCGGCGCGCCCGCTCTCGCCCACCGGCCCGGCCCCGTCGGCCTTACGCGCCCTCGACACCCAGGTAGTCAGCGTCGTCTCGTTGATTCCGAGATCCTTCGCGACCTGTGGGATCGGCTGCCCGTCTCGGCCACGATCCGCACGGCCCCCGCACAGAACTCCGCGTCGAACTTCCGCCTCTTGCCCGTCATGACCCTCAACTTCCCCTGCAGTCACGGTCTCTACGCTACGAGGGGAAGGTCAGTGATAGATGGACTCGAACGCGTCATCGGTAGGGGTTATTCTGGCCAACCTTGTTGTTGGAACGTGTGCCAGCACGTAGGTGTGATTGAGTCAGTTGTGATCATGGATCTAACTATTGATGGGCTTTGCAGCCAAGTGGCTGACTGGTAGGCGGGGGACGAGGCGTGAATGCTGCACGAGCGCATCTTGCATCATTGCACTCAAGGATGATTCCTGTGGGGAATCTTAGAAGCACCTGTGCCGGACGGCGGGAAGTGCTGCCCAGGAAACCCTAGATCGCCGCGCTTGCCATTCATGTTTCTCACGAGAGTGTCCGTTGGGTTGACTGTTGGAGATTCTGGCGCCTTGCTGCGGCATTGCCTGGCGCGATATCGGGCTTGAAGACTTTTGGTGCGCTGCCGTTGATCGTTATTTGGGTAGGATAACGGCTATACGCTCTGCTCCTCTTCGCGCCTGAGGACGAGGACGAGCGTGCGTGATGACGCAGAAGAGGCGACACCCGGGCTCAGGCGCCATGAACGGTGCCATCGACCAGTTGCGAGTCCGGCGCAGGCGACGCCTTTTGCGGGATGAGACCGAGCGACTAGTGGCCTCCATGCCGATCCCACGGCCTTTCGATCTGGATCGCTTTGTTGCAAATATCGAGCAGGCCCGCGGCCGACGTATCGTCTTGAAGCCGATGCCAGTCCACCTTGCTAGCCTAACCGGCTTCTGCGGTCTCTGGATCAAACACGACGTCCGGCCTCTCGACCTGATCCTTCACCTCGAGGGCGGTTCGCCCTCGCACGAGCGGCAGATCAAAGTGCACGAGCTCGTCCACCTCTGGGCAGAGGACTCCACTGGCGTCATCGGCACCGACGAGGTCCTGCGAGACCTCACACCGGCACGAGTCGAGCAACTGGTAGCTGCCGGGCAGTCCGCCGGACGGCGCCGCTACGACACCGCCATCGAGCAGCGCACCGAGGACGCAGCCACCCTGATCAGCCAGTTGGCCACCAGCTCCAGCCTCATCGAAGACCCCGTAGCCCGACGCCTCGCCGAAGACTTCGGCTACCCGTTCAGTAGCGACACCGCTCTGTAAGGAAGCACATGACTGTGACCGACGCGTTCGCTTACGCGATCGCAGGCCTTCTGATCATCCAGGCCCTCCTGAGGGCCAAGTCTGCCTTGATTGGGCGCCGTCGCGAGCGCTCACTGTGGGGCGCTTTCTCCGCGCTTGCGGTGAGCTGGTTGTGCCGGACATCGATGGTCAACGATCTCCTGGACGCTACGGGCATCCCGGATCTCGGCTTCCTTGTCAAGCACGCCACGGCGATCGTCGGAATCTGCGTGTTGCTCCGCTATGTCACCGCGGTCTACGCGGACGCGGACGCCGACGTGCGACGCAGTGCGCGCATATCCGCCGGCGTCCACCGGATCGCTGCGCGCGCGTCGGTCGGCACGATCGCCGTCATGGCGGCCGCCTTCTTCTTCCTGCTGAACCCGCCGGACACCAATACGCTGTTCTTCCTGGAGCGCCACGAGGGAGACCTGGGTCTGCCGATCTACATGGGCCTGTTCTACCTCTACATGGGTGCGGCTGCCGCGGTCTGCGCCGTCCAGTGGGGCGGCGCAGCCCGAGCGACCCCGGTTCGCTCGATCCGTATCGGGATGCTCCTTATGTCTTGGGCGATGGCCCTGGCTGTGCTGTACGTGCTGCTGCGCACCGCTTTCGTGGTGGTGATCACTGTTACGACGGTGTCCGACAGCGTCAATCAGGCCCAGGAGACACTCGCCGACTCCCTGCTCTACCTGTTCTCACTGCTCTGGGGGATCGGCGCCATAGCACCCGTCAGCCGAGCGGGCGCAAGGCGGTACCGGGCGGCCCGTAGTCTCCTCTCGTTGCACTGGTTCTGGAGGGAGTTGGCTATGGCCGCACCTGACGTTGTCCGCTACAGGCCCAGCCATCTCTTCGCGCGTATGCCGTTCGTCGGCCAGACCCTCGATGCTTTTTGTGACGTGTTTGCGAGCCCTGACGCTTCCCTACTCGTGCGCCTCACTCGCTACACGGTCGACATCCGCGACGTGATCTTCGAACTGCGGCGACGGGCCCCAGCAGACCTTGTCGAGCGGGCCCGCGACCATGCGCAGAGTATGCAGGATGGCCTCCACGGCAGCGAGATCCAGGCCGAGGCACTGTGGATCCGCTCTGCCCTGCTGTGCGAAGGGCCTGCGATTCCTGGCAAGTCGGCCACTCTGGCACCGTACCCTTTCGACCCAGGTACCGATCCACGGCACGAAGTGCCGCACCTGCTGGCTGTGGCCACCGCGTACAGCCGCATCCGCAACTCGGACGCCCGCGCCCTGCTGTCGAGGACCACCGCCAACTACGCCTGATCTGGAGCAACTGATGAACGTCAGCCCCGCTCGGCCGACCATGTCGGCTGCGGCCGTCCTGGCCAATGGCGATGGTGAGTACCTCATAGTCAAGCCCGGATACAAGAACGGCTGGAATCTGCCAGGCGGCAGAGTCGATGAGGGCGAGACGCCCCGACAGGCATGTTGGCGTGAGCTCAAGGAGGAACTCGGTATCGACCAGACACCTGGGCGACTCCTTCTGTCCGCCTATGCGCGCACCTCGGACGGCGCGCACATCTACTGGGTGTTCGACGGCGGAACGCTCACCACTGAGCAGCAGCAGGCGATCGTGCTGCAGGAAAGCGAGCTCACAGCCTTCCGCTTCAGCGCACCCGGCGGGATCTCCCCAGACGAGATCCCGCCGTCACGCAGGCCCCTATGGGACGCGGCGCTCGGTGCGCTCACCGACGGCAGTACCGTCCACCTGGAGGTCGTGGGCTAGGAGATACCGACGGCGTGGGGCGATTGCTACGTCGGCATGTCGTCCGCATCAGAGCCGAGGATCTCCGCCATGGTGTCGCTGATGAAGTCCCGAAGTTGATCCCGCACTTCCTGCGAAGTCTTTTGCTCACCGCCACGTGCGGCCATGACCGTGAACTGGCTGCGCACGGCGTGCGTCGAGACGACCAAGCGGCCGATCTCCGGATCGCTGTTGCGGAAGAACACCGGAGGGACGTTGAAAGCCAAGGCCAGGGCTTCAAGAACGTCGTCCGGGGCGGTGGGCAGTCCACCCATGCGCAAGTCCCTTACCAGCTCTTCCGTCAGGAGAGACCGGCCACTCTTGCGATTGCCAGATGAGGCGAGGTCCGCGTCCGAGGGCAGAGCCTCGTCGTAGACCTTTGTCTGCAAGTACTTGATCTTCCCGGCGATAGTCCTGACGACCTGTGGCGATGACGTCGCCTTCTCTGGCTTTATGGCTGGCACTTCGTGACCGAACGATCGCCGCTGTGCGGCCAGCAGTTCTGCACGGGTGACGTTGTAGGCGGCAGCCAGCGCCGTCACCGCCTCATCAGACAGTGTTCGCTTCCCCTGCTCGGCTGCGCGGATCGGCATCGGCGACGCAGTATTGGTGTAGCGCGTGGTGTCCGACTGCCTCATGCCGACGTCGCAGCGCAGATCGGCGAGGTTCGGCGGCCTCAACCGCGGAAAGAGCTCATCGAGTTCTGCCCCGACCATCGCGGCGATCGCAGGTAGGCGTTCCTGCGGCGGCGTGGCCACCTGGTTCTCCCAGCGGTAGACGGCGTTCGTCTTGACGTTCAAGCCTGCGGCCAGGTCGGCCTGCGACAGACCCTTGGCCAGGCGGCGATCGCGCAGCTTTCTGCCGTCGAAGACGCGGTCGGGCATATAGGTACTCCATAGGGTTCACGTAGGCGCCCTGGCCACTTGATCGAATCACTAGAAGGCGATAGCTTCACCTTTCAGTGATTGGTGGGGCGGCTGGCCTGCGGGCTCAACTGCCCAATTCAGTCACTGTAGAGCGACTGGCTTCTCGCAGGGAAGCGGGCAGGGCCGCAGAGCTGCAAGGTCGTGTGACGGCCGGGGCCCGACATACGCCGTGTCGAAGGGTGTGCCGACGGCACCGGTGTCGCCACCTATGCGCGAGAGGCATCACCAGCATGGGTCGTCTCAACCACGGCCGGGACCGCACCAGGGGTCCACAAATGACAGGACAACCCAGCGGCCCTGTATGTCTGAAACGGACGCAACGAGGAGCACATGAAGAACAGTAGTTCCACGATGTTAGATCAGTCGTCGGTGGCCGACATCGTGCGCACTGCGCGGACGAGACGCGGGGTGAGCCAACGAGACCTCGCGGAGAGATCCGGGATCGGTCTGCGCACCCTCCGGGAGATCGAGGGGGGCAGGGTCCGGCACCCGAGATCCGGATCGCTGCGTAGACTCGCCAGCGCCTTGCAGGAGCCGGAGTTGCTCGCGCGGGTGGGCGAGGCGCAGCACGGCGAATCCGCCCCCTCATATGAGGGTGAGCCGCTGGTCCTGCGGATCTTGGGCCGCCTCTCGGCGTCACGCGGTGAGGCCGAGTTGGCCACCGGAACCCCGAAGCAGCAGTGCCTGCTCGGCCTGATGGCTCTCCAGCCCAACGAGGTCGTTGAGCGCGACGAGATCATCGACGTTCTGTGGGGGGACCAGCTTCCGGACTCATTCGGGCAGCTGATCCATACCTACGTCTCGCGCATTCGGCGGATGCTGGAGACGCACCACCTCCCAGGCACTGCCCGGACGACGATCGTACGGTGTGGCGGCGGCTACGAACTTCGGATCGATGACGAGAGCCGTCTCGACACCCTGGAGTTCGACCGCCTCATACGTACCGCCGAGCGTGCGCGGGCCCACCGAGATCCCGTGGCCGAGCAGGGCCTTCTCGGTGACTCGCTCCGGCTCTGGCGGGGGAGGCTACTGGAGGGCATGCCCGCGCTTCAGCAGCACCCGGTCGCAGTGGAGCGGTCACGCCGCCGAGTCAGGACCGCGCTTCGGCTTAGCGATCTCGCATTGTCGGACGGGCAGTACGAGGAGGTGCTGGTCCGGCTGGGCCCGATCGCACGTCATGAGCCGCTGCACGAGGGGCTGCACGCCCGCTGGATCAGCGCACTGGCGGGATCGGGGCGTCGGGCCGAGGCGCTGGAAGTGTTTGTCTCCGTCGACCGCCGGCTGCGCGAGGCGAGCGGTGTCGGTCCTGGTGAGGAACTGCGCAGTGCGCAGATGGCCGTACTGCGGGAGGACGCGGCCGTCAGCGCACCGGCCGTGCGCTGACCAACCTGACGGATGGTGGTTTCCGCCGTCCCCTCACTCCCTGTCAGGTGGCGCGCAGCGACGCAGCTCTGTTACCTGTCCCCGCTCACGCGTCGCGGTTGCGCAGGACGAGCCAGCCTCCGAACGCCGCCACCGCGGCCCACACTGCCATGATCAGCAATCCGGTCATCGGGCTGTACGGAGCCGCGGCGTCGAGGTGGGTCCGCAGGGCGTACTGGCCCGCGCGGTCCGGCAGGTACCAGGCCAGGTCGCGCAGTACCGGGATCTCGGCGAGGACAGGGGACACGAGGAAGAGGAACGGGACCAGGAGACCCATGGAGAGCATCAGGCTGCGCAGCATCGCGGTGATACCAATACACATGACGGCCAGTACGGGAAAGTACAGCGCGCCGGCCACGATCGCGCGGACGGTGCCCTCGTCCCCGAACGCAGCACCGTTCTCGGCGAGCAGCGTCTGCGAGGCGAAGAACGTGCCGACGGAGGCCACGGCACCCGCCATCAGGGACAGGGCCGCCCCGGTTGTCAGCTTGGCGCCGTAGAAGAGTCCGCGCCGGGGCACGGTGGCCAGGGAGGTGTGGATCGAACCAGTGCTGTACTCGTTCCCGACGACTAGGACCGCGAAGGCGATCACCATGACATGGGCGAAGAAGATGCCGTAGTAGCCGAGCTGCACCGGGTCGAAATCCGTTGCGTCGGCCTCGCCGGAACCGACCGAGCCGGAAACGCCGGCGCCGATCCCGATGAGCAGGAGAGCGGCTAGGGGCAGCGCCCAGACGACCGAACGAACCGAGCGGATCTTCGTCCACTCCGAGTAGAGAACCGCGTTGACAGACATCTTTAGGCCACCTCTCCCAGGGGTCGTGCCACGTATTCCACAGCGCCGGAGGTCATCCGCATGAAAGCGTCTTCCAGTGAATCCTCGACCTGGGACAACGCCAGCACGGGGGTACCCTCGTGAGCCGCGATCCGGCCGATCTCCTCCAGGCCAGCGCCATACACCTCAAGGCTGCTGTCGTCGGCGGCCTCCACCCGCAGCCCCTTGCGATCGAGGGCTCTCTGCAACCGCAGTGGTTCAGTGGACCGGACTTGAACCCGGCTACGGCCGTGCTCCTCGGCGAACTCGACCATGGACACGTCGGCCAGCAGACTGCCCTTGCCGATGACGACCAGCCGGTCGGCCAGCAGTGCGATCTCCGTCATCAGATGACTGGAGATGAGCACTGCCCGGCCCTGGTTGGCGAGGTCCTTCAGGAACTTACGCAACCACCGGATGCCCTCGGGATCTAGGCCGTTGACAGGCTCGTCGAGGATCAGCACCCGCGGGTCGCCGAGGAGTGCCGCGGCGATGCCCAGGCGCTGGCGCATGCCGAGCGAGAACCCGCCGATGCGCCGCTTGGCGGCGGTGGCCAGTCCGACCTGCTCCAGCACCTCGTCGGTGCGGGAGTCCGCGATGCGGTTGGCTCGGGCGATGCACAGCAGGTGGTCGCGAGCGGTACGGCCGGGGTGTGCCGCACCAGCGTCCAGGAGGGCGCCGACGTGCCGCAGCGGTTCACCCAGTTCGGAATAGGGCCGCCCGGAGATCAGGGCCCTTCCTTCCGCCGGGCGGTCAAGGCCAAGGATCATCCGCATGGTGGTCGACTTGCCGGCTCCGTTCGGGCCGAGGAAGCCGGTGACCGTACCGGCCCGCACCTGGAAGGTGAGCCCGCTCACTACGGTCTTGTCACCGTATGTCTTGGTGAGGCCCTGGACATCGATGGCGGGTGCGTCGTCCGTACCATGTGAGAATTCTCTGTCGCTGTTCATGTCCCTGAGTTAACCGTTCCGCTGGTCACCGCGGATCCCCCGATGGCGGGAATGTCGTCCCTCCCGGGAGGGAGACCACGAAGGATGACGTCATGCAGGTGAAGGTCCTTGCTGCTCTGACGCTGGGCGCCACATACGCGCGCGTATTGCACTTGCTCATCAGCGCCGCCGTTGGGCCGGTGTGTGTCCTGATCTACCCGGGCTTCTCCGAGTCGCTGCCACGGGACCTGACAGCGTCGGTCGTGGTGCCAGTGCCTTTGCTGCTGCTTCTGGGCATGGTGCCAGCCATGCGGCACGCGGAGGGTGTGCAGGCCCGCCTGCTGCTGGTTCCGCCGGACGGGGAGGCGATCGGGCTCGCCCCGGCGAAGGGCCTGCTGGCACGCCTGCGCACCAGCGTCTGGCTCGTCACACGCGTGTGGTGGGGGCTGCTCGTGGCGAGCGTCGTAGCTCAACTGCTATCGGTCACGGGGACCCTGGCGACTCTCCCGGCTGCCGAACGCACTGTCACGGTGCTCGGCATCGAGATCCGGGGCGGTCAGGAACGCATCTGGATCCTGGTATTCGTACCGGTGTTGCTGCTGCTCACCGCTGCGGTTGTCGTCGGCGCGGGGCATGTGCAACTCGTCTTCGCGAAGTGGTTGTTGGGGCCGTCCACGGCCGAGCGGCTCGCCGATGCCGAGCGCCGGGCGGACGAGTTGCTGGCGCGCAATCGGCTTGCGGGGGAACTGCACGACTCGATCGGGCACGCCCTCACCGCGACCGTTCTGCAGGCCGGTGCTGCCCGCGAACTCATCGACGTCGACCGCGACTTCGTGGTCCGCGCCCTGACCTCCATCGAGGAGACCGGACGGCGCGCGATGGACGACCTGGAACGCACCTTGGTATACCTCAAGAAGGCGGAACAGCTGTCGACCCGCCGGGCCCGGCCAACGCTCGCGGATATCGGGCAGTTGCTGGAGGCCAGCCGGGCTTCCGGGGCCGTTGTCAGATCCCGCACGGCGGGTGATTTCGCGGCCGTCCCGGGGGTGATCTCCCGAGAGACGTACCGCATCCTTCAGGAGGCGCTCACCAACGCGATGAAGCACGCGCCCGGTTCATCCGTGGACGTCGTCCTAGACCTCACGGACGAGCGGATAGAGCTATCGGTGACCAACCTGGTTGTGGAGGGCACCCGGCAGTCGCGCGGCACGGGCAAAGGCCTGCGGAGCATGCGTGAGAGAGCCGCGCTGCTGGGCGGCCGGGCCACGGCCGGATCCGAGTCAGGGCGCTGGATTGTCAGCGCGCACCTACCCCTACGGTTGGAGTCATGACGCAGACCATCTCTGTCCTCTTGGTTGACGACGAGGAACTCGTCCGGGCCGGCATGTCCGCCATCCTCGGCAGCAGCCCCGACATCACCGTGGTCGGTGAGGCGTCGGACGGCTCCGAGGTCGTTCCGCTAGCGCGCCGACTGCGTCCGGACGTGATTGTCATGGACGTCCGCATGCCCCAGGTTGACGGCATCACCGCGACCCGCGAACTGCTGGCCGCCATGCCGGAACCTCCCCGGGTCCTGGTGATCACCACCTTCGAGCATGACGAGTACGTGTACGAGGCCCTCAAAGAAGGGGCGTCGGGTTTCCTCCTCAAGCGCTCCCGGCCGGCTGAGATCGTCCAGGCTGTGCGCACCGTGGCCGCCGGGGACTCGGTGCTCTTCCCCGCCGCCCTGCGCACAATGGTGTCGGGGCGCCCCAAGCCGGGCTCCCGCGGCGCGTTGGCCCGTGCCCAGCTCACCGAGAGGGAAGCGGAGGTGCTGCGCCTGATGGCGCAGGGAATGTCCAACGGGGAGATTGCGGCGGCGTTGTTCCTGGGGGTGCAGACCGTCAAGACCCACGTGAGTAGCACCCTGGCCAAGCTGGGGGCTCGTGACCGTACGCAGGCGGTGGTGATCGCGTACGAGTCGGGGTTCATCGAGGTTGGCTGAGGCCGGCACTCAGCTGATGAAGTTCTTCAACCGGGCGACGACTGCCGTCTCGCTCTCCCCGTTCTGAGGCACGGGGACGACCTGGAGGTGGCTTACCCCCGCCTCACGATAGGCGTCCAGCCGGTCCCTGACATAGCTCTCCGTGCCGCAGAGCGTGGTGGCCTCCAAGAGCGTTGCCGGGACGGCTGCTGCTGCCCCGGCCTTGTCACCCGCCAGAAACAGCCGCTGGATCGCCTCGGCCTCCTTGGCGTAGCCGTACCGGCTGACCAGGTCGTAGTAGTAGTTGTGGCCGGGCGCGCCCATGCCTCCGATGAACAGGGCGAGCTGACTTCGAGCCAGTTCGCGTGCGCGGGCGGCGTCCGGGCCGATGGCCAGCAGCCCGCCGGCCGAGATCTGCAGGGGACTCAGCTGCGGGTCGCGGGCGGCGGTGCCGGCACGCAGCGCCGCCCCCCAGACGCGGTCGCACCATTCGGGGACGAAGAACATCGGCAGCCAGCCGTCGGCGGTCTCGGCAACCATGCGGACGTTCTTCGGGCCCATGGCGGCGACCCACACCGGAACCGCGGGGCGGACTGGCGGCGTAAGCAGTTTCATGGGGATGCCGAGGCCGCTGCCGCACCCTTTGGGCAGCGGCGTCCGCACGGCACGGCCGCTGTAGTTCACGGGCCTGTCGTGCGCCCAGAACGCCCGCATGATCTCGATCGTCTCGCGGGTGCGGGTGACCGGGGCGGAGAATGGCACCCCGTGGAGGCCCTCGACGACTTGCGGGCCCGAGGAGCCCAGTCCCAGTTGGCAGCGTCCGCCCGACAGTGCGTCGATGCCGGCGGCGGTCATGGCGAGCAGCGCGGGGGTACGGCTGTAGATTGACAAGATGCCGGAGCCGATCTCGATCCGCTCGGTGCGGGCGGCGAGGAAGCCCATGAAGCTAGGTGCGTCGTAACCGTACGCCTCGGGTACCCAGATGAGGTCGAGTCCCGCGCTTTCGAGCTCGCTGACCTGTGCGGCCGAGCCGACGATGTCTCTGTCGTACCTGAGCTGCATGGAGATCTTCATGGTGGACTCCGATCCGGGTAGGGACGACGTGGTCGGTGCTGGGGTCAGTGGCCCGAGGCCGGGGTGTCGAGGCGGGTGAGGGCCGCCTCGGTGATGAGGTCGCGCACCCGGAACCTCTGGATCTTCCCGGAGGCGGTGAGGGGCAGTGTTTCGGCGACGAACCACTGCGTAGGGATCTTGTGGGGGGAGAGCTGCTCCCGGCAGCGCTCCAGGAGGAGCACCGGGTCCGGACCCGCGGGGTGTTCGGAGGAGGGCAGCAGGACGGCGGCGACGACCTCGCCCCACAGGTCGTCAGGGACGCCCACCACGACTGCGTCGCGGACACCCGGCAGTGTGCTGAGGAAGGACTCGATCGGGCCCGGGGCGATGTTCTCCCCGCCCCGGATGACGATGTCGCTGAGCCGGCCCTCGATGCGAATGGCCCCCGTCGCGTCCATCGACCCCAGGTCGCCGGTGCGGACCCAGCCGTCCGGG
Organism: Streptomyces sp. NPDC058470; assembly: GCF_042721055.1. NCBI lineage: Bacteria > Bacillati > Actinomycetota > Actinomycetes > Kitasatosporales > Streptomycetaceae > Streptomyces > Streptomyces sp. NPDC058470. The sequence continues at coordinate 36,930 of NZ_JBHXMF010000065.1, read as the reverse complement.
TCCACCTTCCGTGCGAGGGCCTCGGGGTCGCCGTAGTAGGAGAGCAGTTGCTGGTAGCCCCGGGCGCAGATCTCGCCGGGGACGCCGAGCGGTTGCACGCGTCCCGTGTCCGGGTCGACGATTTTGCAGTCCACGTGGGGAAGCGGCCGTCCGACGGTGCTGGTCTTCGTCTCGGCCGTGTCGTCGGGTCGGGTCAGGGTGACCACGGAGGCGAGTTCCGTCTGCCCGTAGAGGTTGAAGACGGTGGTCGCGAAGAGTTCCTCGGTCTCCGTGATGAGCTGTGTGCGGACCGGGGCGGCGCCGGTGAGGACCGCGGACAGTCGGGCTGGCGCGTCGGTGGCGGCCCGCGCCACGTTGTTGAGTGCGGCCAGTACGGTCGGCACGCTCGTCAGCACCGCGCCAGGGGAACGGCGCAGCACCTCGAAGAGGACCTTGGGATCGAAGCGCTCCAGCAGCGTGAAGGTGCCCTTGCTCCACAGCGGGCCCAGGCAGGAGATGACGGCTCCGGCGGTGTGGAACATCGGCAGCGGCGAGACCACGGTCACGCCCTCCCTGACTCCGAGGCCCTCGAAGGTCAGCCGGGCGACGTTGACGACGGACCGGTGGGACAGCAGAACGGCCTTGGGAGCGCCGGTGGTGCCCGAGGTGAACTGGATCTGGGCGGGCACGTCGGCCTCGGCGATCTTCTCCTGGGAGGGCAGCGGTGCACTCCCGCGCAGCGACTCCGGATCGCCCAGCGAGAGGACGTGCCCCAGCCCGGGCAGGTCCGCCGCGACGGTGCGGGCCACCTTGGCCATGTCGTAGTCGCGGTTGCGGTCGGCATGGATGAGCAGCTGCGCCTCGGACGTGCGCAGGGCGTGTGCCAGCTCCTCGGCGCGCAGCGCCGGGTTGAGCGTCACCAGGGTCAACCCGGCCAGCGCCGCCGCATACTCGATCATCGGCCACTCCGCCACGTTCGGCGCCCACAGGGCGACCCGTGCGCCGAGGCCGACGCGCTCGCGCATACCGGCGGCGAAGCTCTCCGCCTCGGCGAGGAGCTGGGCGTAGGTCCAGCGGCGAGGCGCCGAACCGTCGTCCGCGATCGCCTCCAGGGCGATGGTGTCGGGACGCTCTCCGGCGACCGCCCGCAGCAGGGAGCCGACGGTGTGGGGGGAGAGCGCAAAAGTGGCGTCCGAGAGCCGGATCGACTCCGTGAGTGCGCGGTCGGCCGTGGTTCCTTCGGCGGACGGTGCGGTGACGGTGCGCATGGTGACTCTCCTCGACGGTGTGGGGCGGGCACTGTCCGGTGCTGTGCAGAGCCAAGCCGGAGCGCCGCTTCGCCGGATCCCCCAGGCGGCTGGAAGCAGCTCCCTCCTGGGAGGGAACGCGCAGATGGAGGCAGGTCCCGTCCAGTTCGCGTCCAGCCCGAGCGGTCCGCGCGCGGGTACCGTGCGTCCACTCGTATCTGTTTTCGGAGGGCACGTCGAAGGGGGAGTGGGATGCGGGTGGAGACGACGCCGGACCGACCGCACGGGTCGGCCGGGATGCGGGTCCTCGATCTGTCGAGGTTGCTGCCGGGCGGGTTCGCCACCGTGCTGCTGGCCGACCTCGGCGCGGATGTGATCAAGGTGGAGAGCCCGGACGGGGGCGACTACGGGCGGCTGGTGGACCCCGCGACATTCGCGGCGCTGAACCGCAACAAGCGGTCGGTCGTCCTCGATCTGCGGGATCCGGCGGGGCGGGAGACGCTGTTGCGGCTGGTGGAGCGCAGCGACGTGGTCGTGGAGAGCTACCGACCCGGTGTGCTGTCGGGCATGGGGCTCGGCTGGGAGCGGCTGAGGGAGGTGAACCCGTGTGTGGTCCTCTGCTCGATCACCGGGTTCGGCCAGACCGGTCCGTACGCGGCCCGGCCCGGCCACGATCTGAACTTCCTGGCGCTGTCGGGGTTCTTCGCCGTGCCGCACCGGCCCGGGGAGAGCGTCGACCGGGTCGGGGTGCGGGTGGCCGACCTCGCGGGCGCGATGTACGCGGCCTTGTCCGTGACGGCGGCGGTCGCCGCGGCTCGGGAGTCCGGCGAAGGCCAGCACTTGGACGTGTCGCTGCACGAGGCGGCGGCGGGCTGGGCGGGACCGCTCGCGCTGCCCCTGCTGGGGCTCGCCGACCCCGCCGACAGTCCGCTCGTCACCGGCGACAACGATGTGTTCACCGTGGCCGACGGCCGGCGAATCGCCTTCGCCAGCTTCGAGGACAAGTTCTGGCTGGTGTTCAGGACGGCATTCGCCGTGGAGTTCCCCGAACTCGACGACGACAGATACGACCGGAGGGCCGACCGCACCCGGGCCCGAAAAGAGGTCAGGGAGCTGCTCAGGGAAGTCTTCGCCCGTCGTGACCTGGCGTGGTGGAGCGCCGAACTCTCCCGGCTGGACCTCCCCTGGGCCCCGGTGTACGAGACGCCCAGCGAGTTCCTCGCGGACGAACACGTCGCGGCCCGCGACCTGGTGGGTGTCCTGCCGGGCTCGGCGACCGCGGATCCCTGCCGGCAGGTGAGGTTCCCGGTACGGTTCGGCACCGGTCTCGACTCGCTGCGCTGCGCGGCTCCGGCGCACGGCGAGCATACCGCGGAGATCCTTGCGGAGCTGGCGCGATGAACACCCGGAAGGGGCGGACGGGCGGCTTCGCTGAGAGCGCGGAGCACCGGGCGCTGCGCGAGGCCGTGGCCGGCTTGGCCCGGGGGCGGGGCCGCGGCGACGCCGGCCCGCGTTCCGCGAAGGAGCTGTGGGCCGAGGCCGGCGAGCTCGGGTATCTGGGGGTCAACCTGCCCCGAGGAGTACGGCGGCGGGGGCTGCGGCATCACCGAACTCTCCATCGTCATGGAGGAACTGGGCGCGGCCGGCAGTCCGTTGCTCATGCTCGTGGTGTCGCCGGCGATCTGCGGGACGGTCATCAGCCGGTTCGGCACACCGGGGCAGAAGCTGCGGCTGCTGCCGGGGCCCGCCGCCGCGACGTCCCGGATGGCTTTCGGGATCACGGAGCCGGACGCGGGGTCGAACTCCCACCGGCTGGCCACCACCGCGCGCCGCGACGGCTCGGACTGGCTGCTGACCGGCCGCAGGTGTTCGTTTCCGGAGTGGACGAGGCCGACGCGACCCTGACCGTGGGCCGTACGGAGGACGAGCGCAGCGGCAGGCTCAAGCCCTGTCTGTTCGTGATCCCGCGACGCCCCGGGATTCGGCTTCCGGGAGATCGAGATGGAACTCGACGCGCCGGAACGGTAGTTCCACCTGTTCCTCGACGAGGTGCGGCTGCCCGCCGACGCGTTGGTCGGTCATGAGGACGCCGGCCTCCAGCAGCTGTTCGCCGGCCTGAACCCCGAGCGGATCATGACCGCCGCGTTCGCGGTGGGCATGGGCCGGTACGCCTTGGCGAAAGCGGTCGACTACGCCCGTGCCCGCCAGGTGTGGTCGGCGCCGATCGGTGCGCACCAGGCGGTGGCGCATCCGCTCGCGCGGATCCACATCGAGCTGGAGCTGGCCACGCTGATGACCCGCAAGGCGGCCGAACTGTACGACAGCGGCGACGACCTGGCCGCGGGCGAGGCCGCGAACATGGCGAAGTACGCCGCCGCGGAGGCGGGCGCCTCTTCCGTCGACCAGGCGATCCACACCCTGGGCGGCAACGGGCTCACCGCCGAGTACGGTCTCGCGTCGCTGCCGACGCACTCCAGGGTGGCCCGGATCGCTCCGGTCAGCCGGGAGATGATCCTCAATTTCGTCTCCCACCACACGCTGGACCCGCCGAAGTCCTACTGATGCGCCTGGTGTGCCCGTCCCCTCGTGTGGGTCAAGGCCCGGTGACCTGCCGGGCCTTGACCCACACGAGGGATCGTCAGGTCAGCGCGCCAGTCGCAGACCCGCGCCCCGCGCCACCGCGCGCTCGTACACTGCGGCGGCCACCGCGATGTCCTGGACGCCCATGCCGAACGGGTTGATCACCACGCGCTCGTGTTCCGCCGGGGTCCGGCGGTAGCCGCCGGAGAACAGGGCGGGCAGTGCGGCGTCCACCGCGCGGCCGCCCTCGGGGGCCACGGTCCCGGGGCCGCTGACCCGGCCCGCGCGGGCGAGGACGCCGAGCAGGCGGTGGTCGTCGTCGACGACCAGGTCCCAGTCGTCGACGAACAGATGGTCGCAGCCCAGCAGCAGGCTCTCCGCCGCGTCGTCCAGGGACACGTTGACGAACGTCCCGCCTGCCGGAACCCAGTCCAGTTCCGCGTACGGCTCGGTCGTGGTGGTCACCGCCAGGGTCAGCTGGGCCCGCTCGACCGCTTCGCGGGGGTTCTCCACCACCGTCACGGCGGCGGCGTCGGCCGCACGCCAGGTGGCGGCGAGCCCCGCGGCCCGTTCCGCGTCCTGGTCGAAGAGGAACAGCTCCTCGATGCCGGGGCAGGCGGCGGCGAGCAGCTCACGGTGCACCTCGGCCTGCCTGCCGCAGCCGAGGAAGGCCACCCGCTCGATCTTCGTCAGATCGCGCACGGCCCTTACGGCGGCGATGGAGACGCCCGCGGTGCGCAGTGCGCTGATCCGGCCGCCCTCCATGATGCAGACGGGCCGCGCGGTCTCGTGGTCGTTGAGCACGATCAGCCCCGCGGCACGTGGCCGCCCGAGCGACTGGTTGCCGAGCGACGCGTTGATGATCTTGCATCCGTAGCTGTCGCCCGCCCAGGCCGGGAGGATGAGACTGCGGGCGGCGGCCCCCGAGCGGGTGGTCCAGCGCAGAGCGGTCTCGGGGGAGAGACCGGCCTCCTTGCGTGCGTAGGCCAGCAGGGTCTCGTGGACGAGATCGACGATCGGCAGGTCCGCGGACAGCCGCTCCACAGCGGCGCCGTCGAGGTAGACGAGGGGGTCGGGATGTCCGGTCATCGGCCTGCCTTCTGTTCGGGGTTGACGTGGCTCAGCGCGGTCAGCGCCGCGCGGATCTCCTCGTCGGGATCGGGCATGTCGGCGGCCGGCGTCCCCGTCAGCTGCGGGTACTTCTCGCCGCTGTCCGGGCAGACGCACGCGATCTCCCGCAGCGAGGGGTCCAGACGTGCCCGGACGACCGCTGCGAGCACCGCCGCGCCGCTGCTGCCGCCGAGCGAGATCCCGGTCCGGCGCAGCAGCAGGGAGCAGGCCGCCGCGGCCGCCGAGTCCCGGACGCGTATGACGTGGTCGCAGTGGTGCGGCTCGATGAAGGTGGAGGCCTGCCCGGAACCGAAACCCATCAGCTTGAAGGGCCGTTCCGCGGGTTCCCCGCCGAGCGCCGACGAGCCCACAGCGTCCGCCGCGATGATCCGGGTCTCCGGCACGTTCTCCCGGAAGTACCGGGCGATTCCGGCCAGCGTGCCTCCGGTCGAGACGGCCACGGCAACGGCGTCGAACCGGCCGTCATGTGCGCCGTTCACCAGCTCGGCGGCGGTCTGCCACTCGTGCACCCCAGGATTGGCGGGGCTCTCGTACTGGTTGGTCCACACAGCGTCGGGGTCCATCGCCAGGATCTCGCGTACGGCCTCCAGCCGTGCGCCGAGCGTCCGGCCGCCCGGGACCTGGGGCACCGTCACCACGTCCGCCCCGAACGCGGTCATCCGCTCCACGCTGCTGCGGGGCGTGGTGGGCTCGACGACCAGCGTGCAGTGGTAGCCGCGTTCCGCGCACAGACCGGCGAGCGCCACCCCGAGATTTCCGGAAGTCGACTCGACCACGCGCATGCCCGGCCGCAGTTCCCCGGACGCCTCCAGCCAGGACAGCAGGGCCTCGGCCGTGCGGGCCTTGATGGAGCCGAAGCGGTTCTCGGACTCCAGCTTGAGCCAGATCCTTACGGTCCGGTCGCCGACCGGGACCCGGACGGGGCGCAGGGGGGTGTCTCCGATGACGGAGGAGGCGGCCGTGGGAACCACGAGAACGGTGGGCTCCGTCATGGTGCTCCGTCCTTGAGACGCTCGACGCGGGCCGCCGGCTGCTGCCGTACGGGCGCGACGGTTCGGTGCGGGCCGATGTCGGCGAGGTTGTAACCGGCCGGGTAGCCCGGGTACGACCGGGCGGTCGGCCGGGTCAGGAGCCGCGCCATCACCTTCGGGGCGACTCGTTCGGCGCGGGCGTGGGCGCGCAGCCCCACATGGTTGAGGGCCCGGGCCCAGGGGGGCGGTCTGAGCATGCCGAGGGCGTCCAGCGCGGGGCCGTCGAGGCGGCACGGCAGGGTGGCCGACACCAGGTCCCGGACCGGGCGCCTGTACCAGGACGCGTACAGGTCGATCATGGCCGTGCCGACGCGGCGGTTGCTCGCGGCCTCGCGGAAGCACTCCTTCTCGTACTCCCGGTTGAACTCCTCGAACGTCGCGTAGTCGGTGGGGATCTCGCGGATGTTCATCCGACTGCCGACACCGGCGAAGAAGTAGAAGGCGGCCAGCCGCTCGGCCTCACTGGTTCTGCGCCAGGCCCAGCGGTCGATCCAGCGCACGGGCTCGAAGACGAACGTCGACAGGACGTAGAGCATGTCCCGGTTCGCGAGGTCGAACCTGCGGTGTGCGTTGTTGATCTGCCGCACCGCCTGGCGCCCGCGCTCGGAGTCGTAGCCGCAGCGGACCAGCTCGCCGAGGAGGATGCGGGTGTCGTCGTAGCGCTTCTGCGCCCGCAGCGCGAACTCGCCCGTGCCGTCCAGCACTTCGGAGATGGCCGGCACACAGCAGGTGCGCCAGACGGCGACTTCGAGTCCTCGGCCGTAGTCCCAGGGGAACTCGCGGTCGGAGGATATGCGGTGGATCTCCTCGTGGTCCGCTTTCGGGTCGAGGGATTCAAGGTGCTTGAGGGTCGCGTAACGGTCTCGCATCCGTACCCCGTTCACGGTGAGAAGGTGGCTACAGCGGTGTGGACCCGGCGGCGCTGGTGACTTCGGGCCGGGTAGGGTCGAAGCGCAGCGTCTCGAAACGCCACTGGAGCTGGCCGGTCAGCCAGCTGCGCAGCCCGGCGACGTGCCGCTCCAGCCGGTCCGCCGGGAACAGGGCGCGCACGTCGGGTGCGAGCCGGTCCGCAAAGGCGGCGCTGAGTTCGGTGAACCGGTCGAAGCGGCCCTGGATCATCACGCCCACCGCGTCCGCGGATGTCTGCAGATCGGTGCCGTGCGTCTGCTGGTGGACCAGGACGAGATTGTGCGGGTCGCCCAGCAGCGCCTCCTTCTCGCAGGAGAAGAGGTCGTTGGTCCACAGGTCGGCGTCGGACAGCGAGGCGTTCATCTCGGCGAACTCCGGGAGTCCGTAGACCTCCTCGGGCACTTCGGCGTGCGTGGTGACCTCGATGAGGTCGAGGTAGGGCATGAGGGCCCGGCCGCGCATGGCGATGTACTCGTCGAGGTCCGGCACCCGTCCGGTGAGCCGGTTCTCCGACTCCCAGACGCAGGTCTCGAAGAAGGCGCCGATGTGCCCGGCGAGCCGGGCCCGCCAGGTCGGGGAGGTGTGGGCGGCGGTGCGCCGCCACAGGTCCGCGTACGCCGGTCGGAAGGCCGCGGTGACCGAGTGGCCCGGGGCGGGTGCGGACGCGTCGTCGACGGAGCCGTCGGCGGTGAACCAGCCGAGCACCTCGTCGCACACCTGGCGCAGCCGCGCCGGGTCGGCGCCGAGCGAGGTCTCGTCGAACTGGTCGTCGAGCACCAGCATGGTGCTGATCCAGTCGGTCACCAGCTGGAGTTCGGACGCGGCCGCGTGCGGATAGGCGCGGCCCATCAGGGTGCCGAGCAGGGATCGTTCGTGGTGGCGGCGCGCCGCCTCGTCGGGGGCCAGGCCGTAGCGGGCCACGAAGGCGCGCGTACCCGCTTCCGCCTGTTCGGCGTACGGGCTGAGCTCGGCAGGGAAGTCCACCTGGATGTGGGGCATGCGCAGGGGCACGGTGTCACCCGTCGTTCGGTGAGGAGGGATGGAGACGGCAACGGAAGGGACGCGTCCGAGGAGCCGTGGCTCACCCGGGCAGTTGGACGGACTTGACCTCCTGGAACTCCTGGATGCCGTGGCGGCCCAGCTCGCGCCCGACGCCCGACTGCTTGTAGCCGCCGAAGGGCGCGGCCGCGTTGAAGCTGGCGTCGTTGACGTCGACCTGGCCCACGCGCAGCCGGCGGGCCACGGAGACGGCCCGGTCGGTGTCGGCGGACCAGACGGTCGCCGCGAGGCCGTACTCGGACCGGTTGGCCAGGGACACGGCGTCCGCGTCGTCGTCGAACGCCATGACGGCCAGTACGGGACCGAAGACCTCCTCCCGGGCCAGTTCGGAATCGGGGTCCACATCCGTCCAGACGCTCGGGGTCACGAAGTGCCCGGCGTGCGGCGGACGGACCGCGGGGTCGGGTCCGGCCACCCGGCGCGCACCGCCGGCGGCAGCCCGTGCCAACAGGCCGAGGACGCGTTCCCGCTGCTGCGCGGAGACGAGCGGCCCCAGCGCGCACGCCGAGTCCTCGGGATCGCCAGGCACATACCCGGCGACGACCGAGCCGGCCAAGTCGAGCGCCTCGTCCAGCCGTTGGCGTGGCACTAGCAGCCGGGCACGGGCGGAGCAGGTCTGCCCGGCATTGTGCAGGGCGCTTCTGACCCCGTCCGCCACCGCGGTCGCCAGGTCGGCGTCGGACAGCACGAGGGTCGCGGACTTGCCGCCCAGCTCCAGACAGGTCCGCTTGACCGTACGGGCGGCGGCCGCGCCGATCTGTCGGCCGGCCTCCAGCGAACCGGTGAACGACACCAGGTCGACACCGTCGTGGGCGGCGAGCGCGGCGCCCGCCGTGGACCCCCGGCCGGGCACGAGATTGAAGACTCCGGGGGGCAGGCCGATGCCGTCGATCAGTTCGGTCAGCGCGTAGGCGGACAGCGGGGCGACTTCGCTCGGCTTGAGTACGAGGGTGCAGCCCGCCGCGAGAGCCGCGCCGATCTTGGCCACCGCCTGGTGGAGCGGATAGTTCCAGGGCGTGATGGCTCCGACCACGCCGACCGGTTCCCGCACCACGAGGGAATGCCCGACCTGGTCGTCCGCCGTGGCCGCCAGGAGCGCGTCGACGAAGCCGTCGAGCACCTTGACCGGGAGGCCCAGCTGGACGCGCCGGGAGAACGTGATCGGTGAGCCCATCTCACGCGTGACCGTCCAGGCCAGCTCGTCCTGGTGCTTCGCCAGCGCATCGCGTAAGGCGGACAGGGCCGCGATCCGTTCCGCGGGGCCGGTCGAGGACCAGCCGGGCAGGGCGGAGCGAGCCGCGTCGACGGCGCGCCGGACGTCCTCGCCGCCGCAGTCGGGAACCTCGGCGAAGACCTGCCCGGTCGCCGGGTTCTCGACTGCGATGGTCCTGACGGAGTGCGGCGCGGTCCATCGGCCACTGAGATAGACCGACCGCAAAGGCAATGAATTCATGAGGTGACAGGTCTCTTTCGGCAGGATCGGTGGCATCGGAAATCCTGCCGGCCTGCGGGCCCAGAGCAGGGAAATTCCCGAAGCGATTGCATGCCACTCTACGGATCGTCCGACAGTGCCGGCTGGAGGAATTCTGTACGGAAACTGCCGCCCATAAAGGGTGATGACGTCCCGCGGAAAAGGGGTTACAGTTCGGGGCTTGAAAAGCCGTGGCGTTGAAAGGCCCGGCCGTGGGAAGGACCTCAGGGGGAAGTCACCAGTGATGCCCGCACCCGTACCTGCCGTGAACACCGTCGGCCGCTGGCTGCGCCGGCCCCGCCCGGTGGCCGACCCCCGGCTGCGCCTGGTCTGTCTGCCGCACGCCGGCGGTACCGCGGGCTCCTTCTACGGCTGGACGGCGACGCTGCCGGCCGACGTGGAGCTGACGGCGGTGCAGTACCCCGGCCGGCAGGACCGCCTCTGCGAACCGTGTCTGTGGGACATGGGCGAGCTCGCCGACGGCGTCGCGCAAGCCCTGCTGCCGCTCCTCGACAGACCCGTCGCCCTCTTCGGGCACAGCATGGGCGCGGCCCTGGCGTACGAGGTCACCCTGCGTCTGGAGACCCTGTACCGGGCCAGGCCGCGGCAGTTGTTCGTGTCGGGCCATGCCTCGCCGACGCGTCCGAGGGTCGGCCGGGACCTGCATCTGCGGGACGACGCGGCGATGTTGGCGGGCCTGCTGGAGCTGGGCGGCATGGACGAAGCGGTGTCCGCGGACCCCGAACTTCTGGCGCTGCTGATGCCCTCCTTCCGCGCCGACCTGCGGCTGATCGAGACCTATCGGCCCTGCGGCGCTCGGCCGGTGACCGTCCCGGTGACGGCCTACACGGGCGACGCGGACCCCGGCGTGCCGGTCGCGGACGTCGCGGCGTGGGCCGACCTGGCCGCCGGTGAATTCGACCTGCGCGCCTTTCCCGGCGGGCACTTCTATCTCGTCGACCAGGAAACCGAGGTCGTCTCGGATATATCCGAACGTCTTGCCCTCGTTCGCTGAGCTGATATTCCTCCGCCGGTCGGCGATATGCCCGGAACCGGTGGATTCGAAATGTGTCAGAGGAGTCCTTTCCATGTTGAATGACGATGATGTGGTGACCCGGGTCCGCGAGATCATGGTGGAGGCCCTGGACCTCCGGCTGAACCCGGCGGACATCGATCCCGGCATCTCGCTGTACTCGCCGGTGATCCAGCTCGACTCGCTGAACCTGCTCCAGCTCCTGCTCGCCGTGGAGGCCGAGTTCGGCGGCCATATCGAGGACGAGGACGTCATGGAGGCCGACCTGGAGACCGTCGGCGACGTCATCGACCTCGTCCGCCGGCACGTCGGCGCGCTGCGGACGGAGACGGCGGCATGAGGACGTCGCGCAATCAGTTCCTGCTGGACGAGGAGGACGTCCCGACCCACTGGTACAACATCCTTGCCGACCTCGACGTACCGTCCTCCGACGTACGCCGCGCCCGGCCGGCCGCACAACCGGCGGCCGGCGCCAAGCGGTCGGCGCCCAATCTCCCGCTGTCCATGTACCGGGCCAGCGTCGGCGCCGAACGGTATGTGAAGATCCCCGACCCGGTGCGCGAGCAGTACCAGCGCTGGCGTCCCACCCCGCTGATCCGGGCGCACCGTCTGGAGCAGGAACTGGGCACCCCCGCCCATATTTACTACAAGTACGAGGGCGCCAACGCCGCGGGCAGCCACAAGCTCAACTCCGCCCTGGCCCAGGCCCACTACTACCGGCAGGCCGGCGTCCAGGAGATAACCACCGGCACCGGCGCCGGGCAGTGGGGCACCGCCCTGTCGATGGCCTGCCACGCGCTCGGCCTCGCCTGCACGGTGTTCATGGTGCGCGTCAGCCACGCGCAGAAGCCGTACCGCCGGGTGCTCATGGAGCTGAACGGCGCCCGCGTCATCCCCAGCCCCAGCGGCACGACCGAGGCCGGCCGGGCCCTGCTCGCGGCCTCGCCCGACAGCGACGGCAGCGTGGCGATCGCCAACGCCGAGGCCCTCGAACACGCCCAGACGGTGCACAGGGGCGCGTTCGCGGTCGGCAGCGGCGAGAACCACGTCCTGCTCCACCAGACGGTCATCGGTGAAGAGGCCCTGCGCCAGATGGAACTCGCCGGGGAGTTCCCCGACGTCGTCATCGGCGCGATGGGGGCCGGCAGCAACTTCGCGGGCCTGGCGTTCCCCTTCCACCGGGAGAGGCTCCGCACCGGAGCCGCCACCCGGCTCGTGGCGGTGGAGCCGTCGGCCTGCCCCAAGATGACGCGGGGCCGCTACGCCTGGGACTACAACGACTACTCCGGCACGACCCCCATGACGAAGATGTACACGCTGGGCCACACGTTCGTCGCCCCCGGCGTGCACGCCGGGGGCCTGCGCTACCACGGCGCCGCGCCCCTGGTCAGCGCCCTGTACGCGCGCGGTCTGATGGAGGCCGTCGCCTACGACCAGAAGGAGGTGTTCGAGGCCGGGGCGTTCTTCGCGCGCACCGAGAACCTCGTCCCGGCGCCCGAGTCGGCCCACGCGGTCAAGTGCGCCCTGGACGAGGCCATCCGCGCCCGCGAGGAGAACCGTCCGCGCGTCATCCTCTTCAACGTCAGCGGCCACGGTCTGCTCGACCTCTCCGCCTACGACCAGTACCTGGCGGGCGAACTCCAGGACCACGCCGTCTCCGACAGCCATATCGCCGCGTCGCTGGCCGCCCTGCCGGACGTCGACCCCGTCGGTAGCCGCTCATGAACCTCGCCCCGAACGAGGAGCAGACGGCGCTCGCCCGACGGCTGCGCGACCTGGGAGCCGACGCCCTGGGCGCCGACGTCGAGACACGCGACCGCACCCAGCGGCTCCAGCCCGGCGACTGGCAGCGCTGCGCGGCGGCCGGCGTCCTCGGACTCCCCGTGCCGAAGAAGTACGGAGGACGTGGTCTGGATGCGCTGACCTGCGCGATCGCCCTGGAGGGCCTGGGCGCCGGCTGCCGGGACAACGGTCTGTTGATCGCGCTCGGCGCGCACATCTGGGCCGTCGAGCTGCCCCTGACCGAATTCGGCGCCCCGGAACAGCAGCGGCGCTATCTGCCCGCCCTGTGCGACGGCCGGATGGTGGGCGCCCACGCGATCACCGAGGCCGACGCCGGGTCGGACGCCCTCTCCCTGACCGCCACCGCCCGCAGGGACGGGGACCACTACGTCCTGGACGGCGTCAAGCGGTTCGTCACCAACGCCCCGATCGCCGACGTGTTCATCGTCTACGCCACCGTCAACCCCGCACTGGGGTTCACCGGAGTCACCGCCTTCCTGGTCGAACGCGGCCAGGAAGGCCTGTCGGTCGAGACCCGGTTCGAGAAGGCCGGGCTGCGTACCGCGCCCTGGGGCGAGGTCACCCTCAGCGACTGCCGCGTCCCGGTCTCCGCACGGCTCGGGGCCGAGAAGCAGGGCTCGCGGATCCTCTCCAGGACCATGGCCTGGGAGCGGGCGCTCATCCTGGCGCCGCTGCTCGGCACGATGAGCCGTCAGATCGACGCATGCATCCACCACGCCCGCGGGCGGGAGCAGTTCGGGCGGAACATCGGCCGGTTCCAGTCGGTGGCGAACAGGATCGTCGACATGCGGATCCGGCTGGAGGAGGCCAGGCTGCTGACCCATCGCGCCGCCTGGGACCTCGCCCAGGGCACCCCGTCGTACTTCTCGGAGGCTGCGCAACTGCGGACCAGCGAGTCGGCCGTCGAGACCTTCCTCGACGCCCTCCAGGTGTACGGCGGACTCGGCTACACGACCAGCACGGACATCGAACGGAATCTGCGCGACGCGCTCGGCACCCGGATCTCCTCCGGCACCTCCGACATGCAGCGGCTCGTGATGGCGGACAAGCTCGGCCTCACGTCCCGTGCGCGCGACACGACCACGACGGGCCCGCACGGCGCCCCGAGCGCCACCGGAGGACGCCATGCGCACGCTCGATGAGCTGCTGACCCGGGTCGCGGCGGCACGGCCGGCGGCCGAGGCGGTCCGCCACCGGGGCGCCGCGACGGACTACGCCGAGCTGGACCGGGCCGCGACGTCCCTCGCCACCACGCTGCGCGAGGCGGGCGTGGGCCCCGGCGACCGGGTGGCGCTGTGGATGGCCAAGTCGGTCGAGACGGTCGTGGCCGTCCACGCGGTCCTCAAGTGCGGGGCCGCCTATGTGCCGGTGGACCCGGCGGTGCCGGCCGCCCGCGCCGCCTACATCGTCGAGGACTGCGCCGTGCGCTGCCTGATCGCCGACGGGACGCGGCTCGAACTGCTGGAGGAACGCGGCCTGCCCGCCGGTCTCCGGGCCGCCGTGGTGCTCGGCGAGGCGTCCACCGCGGGGACGGAACCGGCCGGTGCGGGCGGCCTCCGGCGGATCGGCTGGCACGAGGCCGTCCGGCGCACCGTCCCCGAAGAGTTCACACCTCCGTCCGTGGGACCCGACGACCTGGCCTACGTTCTCTACACCTCGGGATCCACCGGGACGCCCAAGGGCGTCATGCTCTCCCACCGCAACGCCCTGGCGTTCGTGGACTGGGCGGTGGCCGAGTTCGGGCTGACTCCGCAGGACCGGCTGTCGTCCCACGCCCCGGTCCACTTCGACCTGTCCGTCTTCGACGTCTTCGCCGCCGTGAGCGCCGGAGCCTGTCTGGTCCTGGTGCCGGAGAACCAGAAAGCCCTGGGAGCGGCGCTGAACCGGCTGGTCGACGAGGAGGGGATCACCGTCTGGTACTCCGTGCCGGGTGCGCTGATCAGGATGGTCGACGCCAAGAACCGCGCGCTGCTGGGGGCTTCCCGGCTCAGGACGGTGCTCTTCGCGGGCGAGCCGTTCGCGCTCAAGCACCTCCGACGGCTGCGGGAGGCGCTGCCGGAGGCGGACCTGCACAACCTGTACGGGCCGACGGAGACGAACGTCTGCACCCACCACAAGGTGACGGACGCGGACCTGGCGCCGGAGCGCACCGGACCGCCGCCCATCGGCCGGCCCTGCCCGTACGCCGAGGTACTGCTCCTCGGCTCCGACGGGCGGCCGGTTCCCGATGTGCCGGGCGCCGAGGGCGAACTGTGCATCGCCGGCGACTCGGTGATGCTTGGCTACTGGGGCCACGACCCGGTGGCCGCCCCGGCCGGCGCGCCGCGGACCCATCGCACGGGAGACGTCGTCGTGTCGCGGGGCGCACTCGGCTACACGTATCTCGGACGCCGCGACCACATGGTCAAGATCCGCGGGTACCGGGTCGAGCCCGAGGAGATCGAGACCGTTCTGATGGGACTGCCGTCCGTGCACGAGGCGGTCTGCGTCGCGGTCCCGGACGCCGACGGCGGGATGGCCCTGGAGGCCTACGTGATACCCGAGGAGGGCACGGCGCCGGACGTCGCGGAACTACGCGGGCACTGCCTCGACGCGCTGCCCCGCTATATGGTGCCCGGGACGTTCCACCTGGTCGACGCCTTCCCCAGGACCTCCACCGGCAAGACCGATCGCAGGGCCCTGGCCGCCCGTCCGGTCGGGGAGGCCGCATGACCGCCCGGGTGCTGACCCTTCGTCTGCCGAGCCGGGTGCTGGGCCGGGACAAGAGCATCAACGTCGTCCTTCCCGGCGGCTACCGTGAGCACGGTCCGCCGCATCCGGTCTGCTATCTGCTGCACGGGTACGGAGGGGGCAAGGACACCTGGCTGGCGAACACCCGCCTGGTCGAGCTGCTCCGGCACAGCCGGACCGTCGTCGTCCTGCCGCAGAGCGGCCGCCGCTGGTTGATCAACGACCACGCCGGCATGCGGTACGAGGACCATGTCGTCGACGAGCTCGTACCGGCGGTCGATGAGCGATTCAACACCCTCGCCCACCGCTCGGGCCGTGCCGTCGGAGGCTTCTCCATGGGCGGGGCCACCGCGCTGTTCCTGGGACTGCGTCACCACGCGCTCTTCGGCGTGGTGGCCTCGTACGCCGGCGCCTTCGAGGCTCCGCTGAGGGTCGGCGACCCGTACGCCCGCTTCCGTGCCGACCCCGGTTTCGTGATGCCGTCGGTGGCGGGCCATGAGCGGGTCTGGGGTCCGCCGGGCAGCGAGACCAGGCGCCGATACGACCCGTACCGGCTGATCGGGCAGGTCGATCCGACCACCGCGCCCGCCCTGTACCTCGACATCGGGACGGAGGACTACGACCGGATGCGCGCCATGAACCGCCGGGTGCGGGACGCCCTCCTGGCGCGGGGACACCCGGTGGAGTACCACGAACGGCCGGGCGGCCACGACTGGCAGTTCGTCGACCGCGCCCTGCCCGCGTCGCTGGACTTCGTCGAGCGCCGTCTGCGGGACACGGCGGAAAGGGGCCCGGTCACCCATGGACGCAGCTGAGTCCCGGCAGCCGTCCCTGCTGGTGCACCGACCCGCCCCCGGCGTGGTGGCCGCCACCCTGAACCGGCCCGCCCGCAGGAACGCCCTCGACGAGGACCTGTTCGCGCGACTGACCGCACTGTGCGCGCGACTGCGCGTGGACGCCTCGGCGCGGGTTCTCGTGCTGAACGGGGCGCAGGGCACGTTCTGCGCCGGCTACGACATCGCGGAGGTGGACCGGATCGCCGGTCTGCCGCCCGTGGAGCTGCTGGCCCTGCTGCACCGGCAGGCGGCGGCGATCACCGGGCTGCGGGACCTGCCGCAGGCCGTGATCGCAGCCGTCGACGGCACCGCGATCGGCGCCGGACTCTCCCTGGCGCTCGCCGCCGACATCCGGCTGGCGGACCCGGGAGCCCGGTTCCGGGCCTCCTTCGTGAAGATGGGCCTGTCCGGCGGCGACATGGGGGCGTCGTGGTTCCTGCCGAGGCTGACCGGCCTGGGCTTCGCCTCCGAGATGATGCTGACCGGCCGGTACGTCACCGCGCAGGAGGCGGTCGAGCGGGGACTGGCCAACCGGCTGAGCGACCCCGGCGGGCTGGGGGACGCCGCCCTGGCCCTGGCCGCGGAGATCGCGGCCAACAGCCCGGTCTCGGTCTCCCTCACCAAGCAGGTCCTGCAGAGCAACACCGATGCCCCCTCTCTGGCGGTCGCCCTGGAACGAGAGGCCCCCGCACAGGTCGTGGCCGCGAACTCGCCGGATGTGCGCGAAGCCGTGGCGGCGTTCCGGTCCCGCCGGGAGCCGCGCTTCGACGCCCCCGAGAGTCCGACCGCCCGGGCGAGCCGGCCGATCGATCACCGCTGAATCGAAAGGAATCATCATGAGCAATGTCGACACCGCACCCACCGCACCCACCGCGACCGTCGTGGACGACGCCTGGGAGCCCCGGCTCGTCCGGCCTGCCGACGCCGGTGTGCCCGCGAGCCCCGAGGGACTTCAGGAGTTCCTGGGCGGCACGGACGTCGCCCGGCTCCTGGTCGAGGAACGGGCCGTAGTCTTCCGCGGATTCGGCGTGTCCACCGGCGCCTACGATGGCGTGGCCGATCTTCTGCTGCCCGCCCGGCTGGCGTACGTCCACGGCAACTCGCCGCGCACCAAGGTCGGCCGCAACCTCTACACCTCGACCGAGTACCCGGCGGAGTTCGAGATCTCGATGCACAACGAGATGTCGTACGCCCACGCCTGGCCGTCCAGGATCCTCTTCTTCTGCGACGTCGCGGCGGCCACCGGCGGGGCCACCCCGGTGGTCGACGGCCGGCTCTGGCTCGACTCCATCGACCCCGAGGTGCGGGCGGCCTTCGCGGCCGGCGTCCGGTACACCCAGAACCTGCACGACGGCGTGGGCTTCGGCAAGAGCTGGCAGGCGACGTTCGAGACCGAGGACCGCGCCGAGGTCGAGGCGTTCCTCGACGGGGCCGAGGCCGAATGGAGCTGGCGGCCGGACGGCACGCTGCGGGTGACCCAGCAGCGCCGGGCGACGCTGGAACACCCCGTCACCGGTACCGAGGTGTGGTTCAACCAGGCGGACCAGTGGCATGTCGCCGGACTGGGCGAGGACGCGGCGGCGCTGGCCGAGATCGTGCCCGAGGACGAGTTGCCGCAGAACGCCTTCTTCGCCGACGGCAGCCCCATTCCGGCCGAGTACATCAGGCACGTCCAGGAGGTGGGCCTGCGGAAGGCGGTGAACGTCGACTGGGAGGCAGGCGACCTGCTGCTCGTCGACAACGTCTCGGTGGCGCACGGCCGTCGGGTGTTCACCGGGGCGCGCAGGATCCTGGTGGCGATGTCGTAGGCGCACGCCTTCGCCGTGGCGCGCAAGCGTCGACGCCCTGGGGCCGGCCGATCCGGCCGCCCCAGGGCGTGGGGGGGCCCGCCGCCGGAGCCGGCGGCCCCCGGCGCCCCCCCCGGGAGGGGGCGCCCGCACCCCCCCCCCACCGGCCCCCCGCGGGCCC
>NZ_JBHXMF010000065.1:0-19143 GCF_042721055.1 Streptomyces sp. NPDC058470 | reverse complement strand
TGGGGTGGCTTTGTGGTCGGCGCACGCTTCCGCGGTGGGGTGCATGGTCCTACGCCGGGGGGCGGCGCCACCGGGCCGCCCCCGGGCGTCGGCGCACCGGCCTCAGGACCGGGCGCCGACGTCCGCCCACCGGTCGAGGGACTCCAGGAACGCCCGCACATCGTCCGCCGGTCGGCCCGACACCGCGAAGAGGCGCCGCGGCAGGCGGTCGACGAGACCGCGCAGGGTCTCCTCTGTCTCGCGCACCACTCCGGAGAAGTCGAGACGGAGCAGCTTCGCCACCGCGCCGAGCGTGCTCCGCGGGCCGGCGCCCAGGACCTGGCCGACGCGCTGCCCCTCGGCGACCGGAGCGTTTCCGTTCCGGTCGACGAAGACGAGCAGGTCGATGGGGTGTGGCCGCACGGGCGGGGGCTCGTCCGACGCGGGGACCGGGAAGAAGCAGGTCCGCCCTCGATGGTCCTCGGGCAGGCCGGAGTCGCGTCCGCGCAGTTCCGTTCCCGTGATCCGCGAGATCAGCGCACGGTCCGCCGGGTGCGCCCGGCACTCCCAGGCCCCGGAGAGGAACAGCGGCACGACGTTCCGGCCCGCCGACACGAACACCAGATCCTCCGCGACGACGTGCCATCCACGGGCGAAGGCCGCGAGGCCGAGGGTGCTCTTGCCCGCGCCCGAGTCCCCGACGAGCAGCACGGTGAACCCGTCGCGGGCGAGGGCGACCCCGTGCACCAGAGCCACACCGCCGGTCAGCATCAGCGGGGCGATCAGCGACATCCGGAACAGCTTTCGCCGGAAGGACTCATTGCTCGCCGAGACCTCCACGAGGGTCCGCGCGTGCCCGTTCCCGGCCGTCCCGGCGCCCGCCAGCCCGCTGGACGAGGCCGTCAGCAGTCCCGCGGTGGCCGACGCCTCCCTGGCCGGCCAATGGATCCGCCGAGCGCTCTCCCGCTCGGTGTATGAGGCCCACGGGCCGCCGGGCACGTGCGGCGGCTCGTCCCGTGGCCTTCGGTAGGCGTCCCCGGCGCGGACGCGGAGCCGCACGGCCGGGTCCGGTCCACGCCCCTGCGACAGGGCCGCCGTGAACGTGCTCAGGCCCGCCACGGGGGAGACCGAGTCCCAGAGATCCGCCATGGCGTCCGGGACCGCGGCGAACTCCCAGTCGGCGACGACTCCGTCGGATGTCAGTCTGCCCGAGGCGGCCCGGACCGTGTCGCCCGTCGCGACCAGGTCACTTGTCACGGTAGGCGGCCTTCCTGGCCATGTCGTGGAGTTCCGCCGCCCATTCCTTGTCGAGGACCGCCGCGGCGGCGGCAGCGGCGGCGTCGATCCGCTCTGCTATGACCGCCTCGACACGGTCGCGCACGCCGGTCCTGACGAGGGCTTCGTGCAGCCGGTCGGGGTCGGCGCCCGCGAGGTCGTCGCCGACCAGCTCCCGCACCTCGGACTCATGGCGCAGCGCGATCGACATGAGCAGGGTCATCTTGTGCTGCTTGAAGTCCAGTCGGGTCGGCTTGCCCGTCAGCTCAGCATGGCCGAAGGCGTCGAGCAGGTCGTCGCGCAGTTGGAACGCCTCGCCGACGGCCAGTCCGTACTCCTCGAACGTGCCCAACAGGTGCCCGGAACAGGCGAGTTCGGCGCCCATCGCCAATGGACGGTAGACCGTGTAGCGGCCCGACTTGAACAGCGCGATCCAGCTGGACAGCTCCGGGTCGGGCACGAACCGGGCCGCGGCCCGGACGTCCAGGAACTGACCGATCATCAGCTCCGTGCACAGTCCTGCCCAGATGCGGCGTGCGTGCGGCGGGCAGCCGGCGAGCAGCCGCTCCGCGTAGACGAGGGCGAGATCGCCCGCGAGTATGGCCACGTTCTCGCCGTACCGGCGGGGCTCCCCCCGCCAGCCGCGCTCCCGGTGCAGCGAGGAGTGCAGGCTGTGCGCGGTCGGCTCGTTGCGGCGCAGCCCCGAGTCGTCCATGACGTCGTCGTGGAGCAGCGCGAAGGTGTGCAGCAGTTCCAGGGCCGCCGCCACATCGACGATGACCTCGGCGTCCGGATCGCCGCCGCCGGCCAGATAACCGGCGATGCAGAAGCCGGGGCGGAGCCGCTTGCCGCCGCTGCCCACCATCCGGGCCACACAGTCGATCAGTTCCGTTGAATCCGGGTTCAGCGCCGCCCATGCGCGGCGCTCCTCGGCGAGGAATTCATGAATACGCTGCTCTACCCGCGCCAATAAGGCACTTCGGGTGTCACCTGCTGTTTCGCCGATGAATTGATGACTCATCGGAAGGGTTGTGGACATGATTGATCTCCTGCTAAAGGGATGACCTCGACCCACCCTTTCTCGCACACCCAAGCTTCCCTGGAAAGGGGCAGGTTGGCGTATAGCAGCTGTCCAGCTGGGTGGAGCGGGGGCGAGCTAGTCTCCCCCAAAGGGACTTCCCTTCCGGTGCAACCGTAGGTGAATGGCGAGGAATAATGGATCCGTCTCTGTCTTTTGCCGACGGCGCTTTTGCCGACGGCGAGCAGCTGCTTCCCCTCACGGGCGCACAGGCAGGGGTGTGGTTCGCGCAGGCCGTCCAGCCCGAGAGTCCGATCTTCCGGGCGGCGGAGTACCTGGAGATCCACGGCCCTGTGCACACCGGGCTGTTCGAACAGGCGCTGCGTCGGATGACCGCCGAGGCGGACGCGCTGCACATCAGGTTCGTCGACACCGAGGACGGCCCCCGCCAGACGGTGGGCGCCGAGCCGGACTGGCGGCTGCACATCGTCGACGTCTCCGGCGAGGACGACCCCCGGCGCGCGGCCGAGGAGTGGATGGACCGCGATCTGCGCAGAAGGATCGACCTGACCGCCGCTCCGCTGTTCACCTACGCGCTCTTCCAGATCTCGCGGGACCGCTGCTTCTGGTACCACGCCTACCACCACATCCTGCTGGACGGCGTGGGCGCCGCACTGCTGGTCCGTCGGGTGGCGGACCTCTACACCGCGCTCGTCGCCGGCGCCGAGCCCGAGCCCGCCCCGTTCACCTCCGTCCGCACCCTCCTCGCTGAGGACGCCGCCTACCGCACGTCCGGGGAGTTCACCGCCGACCGCGAGTTCTGGCGTGGGCAGTTCGCCGACCTGCCGGAGCCGATCGCCCTGTCGGCCCACCCCCTCGTTCCCTCCGCGGACTTCGTGCGCCGCAGCGCGTATCTGCCGCAGGATGTCCAGGACGAGCTGGTGCGGGCGGCGGAGCGGGCCGGCACCGCACGGTCCCGGATCGTCATCGCCGCCACTCTCGCCTATCTGCACCGCATGACCGGCAGCACCGACGTCGTGCTCGGCCTGCCGGTCACCGCGCGGCCGGGCCCGCGATCGCGCAGGGCCCCGGGCATGGCGGCCAACGTCGTGCCGCTGCGGGTCACCGTCGACGACGCCACCACCGTGGCCGAGCTGCTGGAGCGGACCCGCGTCGCCCTGCGCGGCGTCTCGGCGCACCAGCGCTACCGGGGCGAGGACCTACGGCGCGACCTGGGCCTGCCCAACGACCACCGGCGGTTCTTCGGGCCGCTGATCAACGTCGTGCCGTTCGACTACGACCTGCGCTTCGCGGGCAGCCGGGTCAACGCCCACAACATGTCGCTGAGGCT
Source organism: Streptomyces sp. NPDC058470 (assembly GCF_042721055.1). Taxonomy (NCBI): domain Bacteria; kingdom Bacillati; phylum Actinomycetota; class Actinomycetes; order Kitasatosporales; family Streptomycetaceae; genus Streptomyces; species Streptomyces sp. NPDC058470. The sequence continues at coordinate 15,520 of NZ_JBHXMF010000065.1, read as the reverse complement.
CATCGAGGACCTCGCCGTCTCGGTCTACGACCGCGGCGACGGCGACGGCATCCGGGTGGACTTCGACGCCCACCCCGAGCTGTACACCTCCGCCGAACTCGCCGCCCACCAGGACCGCTACCTGGCCTTCATCGGCCGGGTGGCCAGGGCCCTCGAAGACCCCGGCACGCCCGTCGGCCTGCTCGGCCTGCTCGGCGACGACGAGCTCGCGGACGTCGTCGCCCGCCCCGTACGGGCGGACGCGCCGACGGCCGACGGCCGGCCCGCGCCCACCCTGGCCGACCTCTTCGAGCGACAGGTCCGCGAGTCGCCCGACGCCCCCGCGCTCCAGTACGAGGACACGGTGCTCGACTACGCGGAGCTGAACCGGCGCGCCAACCGGCTCGCCCGGCTCCTCATCGCGCGCGGCGTGGGCCCCGAGGACCGGGTCGCCCTGCTGCTGCCCCGCTCGGCCGAGTTCGTCGTCGCGCTGCTGGCCGTGGTCAAGGCGGGCGCCGCGTACGTCCCCGTGGACCCGGCCTACCCCGCGGCACGCGTCGAGCACATTCTCGGCGACGCGACCCCCGTGTGCGTCCTGGTCGACGCCGGTACGGGAGCGCCCGCCCGGGCGGCGGGCCTCGCCACGCTCGCGCTCGACGACCCGGCCACCCGGGCCGAGTTGTCCGCCGCGGCGGACCACGACCCGACGGACGAGGACCGCACGGCCGCGCTGACCGCGGGCAACACCGCCTACGTCATCTACACCTCGGGATCGACCGGCCGTCCCAAGGGCGTCCTGGTCACCCACACCGGCATCCCCGGACTGGCCGAGACGTTCATCCGGCGGCTGGGCGTCCGCCCCGGCAGCAGAGTCCTGCAGTTCGCGTCGACGGGCTTCGACGCGATGGTGCCCGAGCTGTGCATGGGCCTGCTCGCCGGCGCGACCTTCGTACTGGCTCCGGGCGAACGGCTGCTGCCCGGCGACCCGCTGGCTGCGTTCACCCGCGAGGCTTGGATCACCCACGCCATCCTGCCGCCCTCGTCGCTCGCCGTGCTGAACCCCGAGGGCGACCTGCCGGCCGGTCTGACCATCCTGGTGGCCGGCGAGGCCGCCTCCGGGGAACTCGTGTCCCGCTGGGCGCCGGGACGGGTGTTCGTCAACGGTTACGGACCGACCGAGACCACCGTGTGCGCCACGATGAGCGAGGCGCTCGACGGGACCCGCACGCCCCCCATCGGCGAGCCCATCGCCGACACCCGGGTGTACGTCCTCGACAGCGCCCTGCTGCCCGTGCCGCCCGGCGTCACCGGCGAGCTGTACGTGGCCGGACCCAGCCTTGCCCGTGGCTATCTGGGCCGCTCCGCGCTGACCGGCGAGCGGTTCGTCGCGAACCCCTTCGGCCGCCCCGGGGAGCGCATGTACCGGACCGGGGACCTGGTCCGCCGACTCCCGGACCGCTCCCTGGAGTTCATCGGCCGCGCCGACGACCAGGTCAAGATCCGCGGCTACCGCGTCGAGCCCGGGGAGGCGGAGGCGGCGCTGCTGCGGCAGCCCGCCGTCGGCCAGGCCGCGGTGACGGTACGGCGCGACGCCACCGGGGCCCCTGCCCTGGCCGGTTACGTCGTCCCCGCCGAGCCCGGCGCCGAGCTGGACCTCGCGGCCCTGCGCGAGGCCCTGGCCGACGTCCTGCCCGGCTACCTGGCGCCCACGACCCTGACCGTCGTCGGCGCGATTCCGGTCACCCCGAACGGCAAGGTCGACCACCGGGCACTGCCCGACCCGGGCCCTGCGGCCACCGGTGTCCGCAGTGAGCCAAGCACCCCGCGCGAGCACGCGCTGTGCACGCTGTTCGCCGAAGCACTCGGACTGGAGACCGTCGGCGCCGACGACGACTTCTTCATGCTGGGCGGCCACTCCCTCATGGCCGCTCAGCTGGCCCGGCGCGTCGGCGCCGAACTCGGCGTCGACTGCGGCGTGGCGGAGATCTTCGCGGCGCCCTCCGTGCGGCGGCTCGCCGGACGACTGGGCGGCCCCGCGGCCGCACGGCCCGCCCTGACCCGGACGCCGCGGACCGGCGACCTCGCCCTGTCCTACGCCCAGCAACGCCTGTGGTTCCTCGACCAGTTCGAGGGCCCCAGCGCCGCCTACAACATCCCGCTCGCCCTCACCCTCGACGGCGAACTCGACCGACAGGCGCTGCAGTCGGCGGTTGGCGACCTCACCCACCGGCACGAGATCCTGCGCACGGTGTACCGGCAGGCCGACGGCGTGGCCGCCCAGCACATCCTGCCCGCCGACACCGCCCCGCGGTTCGCCGTCCGGCCGGTGACCGACGACACCCTCGACGAGGAGCTGTCCGCCGCCGTCGGCCACCGCTTCGACCTCACCGCCGAAGCCCCACTGCGCACCACCCTGTTCGCGCTTGCCCCCGAGCGGCACGTACTCCTGCTCCTGCTGCACCACATCGCGGCCGACGCGGGTTCGCTCGGCCCGCTGCTGCACGACCTCATGGACGCCTACCGGGCCCGCCGAGCAGGGACGGCGCCCCGACAGGAACCGCTCGCCGTGCAGTACGCCGACTACGCCGCCTGGCAGCGCTCGGCCCTCGGCGACGAGAACGACCCGGACGGTACGGCAGCCCGCCAGATCGCCTTCTGGTCACAGCGCCTTGAAGGCCTGCCCGATCATGCGGAGCTGCCCGCCGACCGCACCAGGACGGCCGCCTCCGCGCCCCCCGCGGACCTCGTCACCCTGGACCTCGACGCGCGGACCCACCGCCGGCTCGACGAGCTGGCCCGCGCGACCGGCACCAGCATGTTCATGGTGGTCCAGGCCGTCGTGGCGGCACTGCTGACCCGGCATGGCGCCGGCGCCGACATCGCCGTCGGCACCCCCGTGACCGGCCGCCCCGAGGACGCCCTCGACGGCCTCGTCGGCTTTTTCGCCAACACCCTCGTCCTGCGCACCGACACCTCGGGCGACCCCACGTTCGAAGAGCTGCTCGCCCGGATCCGGCAGAGCAACCTCGGCGCCTACGCACACCAGGAGCTTCCCTTCGAGCGGCTGGTCGAGGTGGTCAACCCCGCCCGCTCGATGTCCAGGCACCCGCTGTTCCAGGTCATGATCGCGATGGACAGCTCGCAGCGTGCCCTGCCCGTCGTCGAAGGCCTCGCCCTCGGCCTGCTCGACGTGCCGACCGGCACCGCCAAGTTCGACCTGTCGTTCAACGTACGGGAGAAGCGCACCCCGGCCGGCGACGAGGACGGCGTCCTCGTCGCGCTGGAGTTCCGTACCGACCTGCTCGAACGACAGAGCGCGCAAGCGTTCCTGGCCCGCTTCGCCCGGCTTGCCGAAGCCGCCTCGTCGGCTCCCGGAACCCGTATCGGCAGCGCCCCGATCCTCTCCGCCGACGAGGCGGACCAGCTGCTGGTGGAGTGGAACAGCACCAGCGCCCCCGAGTCCCTGACCGACGTCGTGGACCGCGTCCGCGAGGTCGCCGCCGAGCGTCCCGACGCCGTGGCCGTCACCGCCGACGACGGAGACGTCACCTACCGGACGCTCATGGACCGCGTCGACGAGCTGGCCCTGCGACTGCGCGCACGGGGCGCGGGACCGGACACGGTGGTCGCCGTCCTCGCCGACCGCGGTAGCGCGGCCGTCACGGCCTTCCTCGGCATCCAGGCCGTCGGCGCCGCCTACCTCCCGCTCGACGCCGGGGCCCCCATGGAGCGGTCGGCGTCCCTGCTCGCCGACGCGCACGCCGGATGGCTGTTGTCCGGTCCCGGACACGCGGAGGCGGCGGACCGCATCGTCGCCGCCGACGGCGCGAGCGCCGAGGCGATGCCCGTGGTCGGCCCCTTCGACGGCGCCGCGCACCCCGTGTCCCGAACCCCGGACGGGGCCCGACTCGCCTATGTCATCTTCACCTCCGGCTCCACCGGCCGTCCCAAGGGCGCGATGGTGCACCACCGGGGCATGAACAACCACCTGCTCGCCAAGGTGGACGACCTCGCCCTGACCGCCGCCGACACGGTCGTCCAGAATGCGCCCCTGACCTTCGACGTCTCGGTCTGGCAGATGATCGCCCCGCTGCTCACCGGCGGCCGCGTACTCGCCGTGGGACAGCTCCTCGTCGCGGACCCGCTGGGTCTGTTCCGCACGGTCGCCCACGACGAGGTCACCGTCCTGGAGGTCGTGCCGTCCCTGCTGCGCGCGGCGCTCGACGTCTGGGACGAGGGCGCCGACGTCCCGGAGCCGGCCGCCCTGCGGTGGCTGGTCGTCACCGGCGAGGAACTGCCGACCGAGCTGTGCAGGCGCTGGTTCGCGCGCTTTCCCGGCATCCCGATGATGAACGCGTACGGCCCCACCGAGTGCTCCGACGACGTCACCCACGCCGTCATCACTCCGGACACCCTGGACGAGCACAGGATCACCGCCCCGATCGGCCGGGCGATCCGCAACACCAGGCTGTACGTCCTCAGCGACGAACTGCGGCCGGTCCCGGTCGGCACCCCCGGGGACCTGTACGCGGCGGGCGTCGGAGTCGGCCGTGGCTACCTCGGCGACCCCGGCCGGACGGCGGCCACGTTCGTCCCCGATCCGTTCGCCGCCGACGGCAGCCTCATGTACCGCACCGGAGACCGGGTCCGCCACCGTCCCGACGGGCAGCTGGAGTTCATCGGCCGCCGCGACGCCCAGGTGAAGATCCGAGGCCAGCGCATCGAACTGGGCGAGGTCGAGGCACACCTGCGCGACCACCCGGGCGTCACCGACGCCGTGGCCGCCGTGGTGCCCGGTCCCGGCGGACACCACCAGCTCGTCGGCTACGTGGTGGGTACGCAGGACGTCACCGGCGTCCGGGAGGCGCTGGCCGCGGCACTGCCCGAACACCTGGTTCCGGCCGTGCTCGTGCCGCTGCCCGCGCTGCCGCTCACACCGAACGGCAAGACCGACCGCAAGGCCCTGCCCACCCCCGACTTCACCACAGCGGTGCGCCGCGAGCCCCGCACCCCGCAGGAGGAGATCCTCTGCGGGCTCTGGGCGGAGATGCTCGGACTTGAGCGTGTCGGCGTCGACGACGACTTCTTCATGCTGGGCGGCCACTCCCTGCTGGCCACCCGTCTCCTGGCCAGGGTCCGCGCCGCCCTCGCCGTGGACCTGGACGTGGCCGCGCTGTTCGAGGCGCCCACGGTCGCGGGCCTGGCCGCCCGGATCCCGACCGCCGGCCCGGCCCGCAGCCGGCCGGTGCGCGGTGACCGGCCCGAGGCGCTGCCGCTGTCGTACGCCCAGCGCGGCCTGTGGTTCCTCAACAGGATGGACCCGGCCGACGGCACCTACAACATCCCCCTGGTGCTGCGGCTGTCCGGCGACCTCGACGTCCCGGCCCTGGAGCAGGCCCTGCTCCGGGTGACGGAACGGCACGAGAGCCTGCGCACCGTCTTTCCCGAGGCCGACGGCGTGCCCCGGCAGGTCGTCCTGGACCCCGCACGGTCCCGTCCGCGACTGGACGTGGTGGACGCCGCCGGACGGGAGGCGGACGCGCTGATCGCCGAGGCCGTCGGCCGAGGTTTCGACCTCACCCGGGAGGCCCCGCTGCGGGCCCGGCTTCTGGTGCTCGGTCCGCAGACGCACCTTCTCGTCGTCGTCGTGCACCACATCGCGAGCGACGGCTGGTCGGCCGCGCCGCTGGCGCGCGACCTGAGCCAGGCGTACGCGGCGGCCCTCGACGGACAGGCCCCGGCATGGGCGCCGCTGCCGGTGCAGTACGCCGACCACGCCCTGTGGCAGCGCGAGGCCCTCGGCGAGGAGACCGACCCGGACAGCGTGATCTCCGGTCAGATCGCCTACTGGAAGCGGGCGCTGGCCGGACTGCCCGAGGAACTCACCCTGCCCACGGACCGGCCGCGGCCCGCGCTGCCCAGCGGCCGCGGCGGACTCGTGCCGTTCGGTCTCGGGCCCCGGACGCACCGCTCGCTGCTGCGTCTGGCCCACGCCCACGGCGTCACCGCCTTCATGGTGCTGCACGCAGCGCTCGCGGCCCTGCTGACGAGGCTCGGCGCCGGCGCCGACGTCCCCATCGGCGGCTCCGTGGTGGGCCGCCCGGACGAGTCCCTCGACGACCTGGTCGGATACTTCGTCAACTCCCTCGTCCTGCGCACCGACACCAGCGGCGACCCCACCTTCACCGAACTCGTGGCGCGCACCCGCGCCGCGGACCTCGCCGCCTTCGCCCACCAGGACCTGCCGTTCGAAAGGCTGGTGGAGGCGCTCAACCCGCGCCGCTCGCTCAACCGCCACCCGCTGTTCCAGATCAAGCTGGTCCTGCAGAACCTGGACCGCCCGCAGGTGGACTTCCCCTGCCTGCGCACCGAGGTCGCCCGGATCGACCCCGACATGGCCAAGTTCGACCTGTTGTTCAGCATGGCCGAGCGGTACGACGAGCACGGCGAACCACAGGGCATCGAGGCGGCGGCCGGCTACGCGGCCGACCTCTTCGACCGGTCCACGGTCGAGGCGCTCGCCGGCCGGTTCGTCCGGCTGCTCGAATCGGCGTTGGCCGACCCCGACCGGCCCATCGGCCGCCTCGCCGTCCTGGACGGCGCCGAACGCGACGAGCTGCTGGTCACCCGCAACGACACCGGACACGACACCCCGGACACCACCCTCGTGCAGCTCTTCGAAGCGCAGTCCGCCCGTACCCCGGACAGGCCCGCCGTCGTATGCGGCCCGGTGGAACTCGACTACGCCGCGCTCAACGGCCGGGCCAACCGCCTCGCCCACCTGCTGCTGGAGCGCGGAGCGGACGACTCCACGCTGGTCGCCCTCGCGTTGCCCCGGTCCGCTGCCGCCGTCGAGGCGATGCTTGCCGTGGGCAAGGCCGGCGCCGCCTACCTCCCACTGGACCCGGAGCACCCGGGCGACCGCGTCGCACAACTGCTGTCCGACGCCCGCCCCGGTCTGCTGCTGACCACTGCGGAGACCCTGCGCAGCGCACCGCACATGGCCGCAGGACCGGCCCCGCTGCTGGTACTCGACGCCCCCGAGACGATCGCCGCGCTCGCCCGCTGCGCCGACACCGACCCCCGCGACGCCGACCGGACCGCGCCCGTCGGCCCCGGCGACGCCGCATACGTCGTCTACACCTCCGGATCCACCGGCGCCCCCAAGGGCGTCGTCGTCGACCAGCGGGCCCTGGTGGACTACGTGATGCGCTGCGCCGCGGAGTACCCGGGCCTGAGCGGGCGCACCCTGCTGCACTCGCCGCTCTCGTTCGACCTCGGGCTGACCACGCTCTACGGCACCCTGCTCGCGGGCGGCTGCCTCTACATCGCCGACCTCGACGAGCACCTCGACGTCCCCGGCGGCCTGACCTTCCTCAAGGTCACCCCCAGCCACCTGCCGATCCTCGACACCCTGCCCGACGACTGCTCACCGGCTGTCGAGCTGATGACCGGCGGCGAGGCCCTGCACGCCGAGCAGCTCGCCGCCTGGCGCGCCGAGCATCCGCAGGTCACCGTGGTGAACCACTACGGCCCCACCGAGACCACCGTCGGCGTCCTCGACCACCGCATCCCGGCCGGCGCCCCGCTGCCCGCCGGACCGGTCCCGCTCGGCCGCCCGATGTGGAACACCCGCGCCTACGTCCTGGACGCGGCCCTGTGCCCGGTGCCCGACGGCGTCGTGGGCGAGCTGTACCTCGCCGGCACCGGCCTCGCGCGCGGCTACCTCGGCCGACCCGCCGGCACCGCCGAGCGATTCGTCGCCGACCCCTTCGGGCTGCCCGGAGCACGCATGTACCGCACGGGCGACCGCGTCCGCTGGAACTCCGCCGGAGTCCTGGAGTACGTGGGCCGCGTCGACCAGCAGGTCAAGGTGCGCGGCTTCCGGATCGAGCTCGGCGAGGTGGAGTCCGCCCTCCTGGCCGCCCCCGGAGTACGGCAGGCGCTTGCGCTGGTCCGCGAGGACCGGCGCGACGACAAGCGGCTGACGGCCTACGTCGTCCCCGCCCCCGGCGAGCGGGTGGAGCCCGACAGGGTCCGCGCCCACGTCGCGAGGACCCTGCCGGAGTACCTGACGCCCACCGCGGTGGTCGTCTTGGACGAACTCCCCCTCAACGCCAACGGCAAGGTCGACCGGGTCGCCCTGCCCGCCCCGGAGTCCGTCGCCGGGCCCGCGCCGGCCCGCGCCGCCCGCACCCCGGAGGAGGAGATCCTCTGCGGCCTCTTCGCCGACGTGCTCGGCGTGGAACGCGTCGGCGTCGACGACGACTTCTTCGCCCTGGGCGGCCACTCGCTGCTCGCGATGCGCCTGCTCAGCCGTATCGCCGGCGCCCTCGGCGTGCGGGTGGGAGTCAAGGCGCTTTTCGACGCACCGACGGTCGCCGGCGTCGCCGCCCGGCTCGCCGCCCCCGACGACAACAGCCAGCCCGCGTTGCTCCCGGCCGATCGCGGCGAGCACGTCCCGCTGTCGTACGCCCAGACCCGGCTGTGGTTCCTCAACCGGCTCGAAGGACCCGCCGCCACCTACCACATCCCGCTCGTCCTGCGCCTGACCGGCGACCTCGACCGGGCCGCGCTGCGCGCCGCGCTGCGCGACGTCGCCCACCGCCACGAGAGCCTGCGCACGGTCTTTCCCGAGACCGGGGGCGTGGCCGGCCAGCATGTCCTCGGCCCGGTCGAGGGAGCTCCGGCGCTGGAGGAGACCGACGTGGCCCCCGGCGAGCTGGAGGCGGCCATCAGCGAGACCGTCATGCGCGGGTTCGACCTGACCGTCCAGACACCGCTGCGGGCCCGGCTGCTCACCATGGCGGGCGACGCCGGCCAGGACGGCGCCGTTCTGGTCCTGGTGATGCATCACATCGCCGCCGACGGCTGGTCGCTCACCCCGCTGCTCAGGGACCTGTCCCAGGCATACGCGGCACGCTGCGGCGGCATGGCGCCGGACTGGCCGCCGCTGCCCGTGCAGTACGCCGACTACACCCTGTGGCAGCGCGGGTTCATGGGCGACGAGAAGGACCCGGACAGTCGGCTGACCGAGCAGCTCGACCACTGGAAGGCGGCCCTCGACGGCCTCCCGGCGGAGCTGGACCTGTACACCGACCGTCCGCGCCCGGAGGTCGCCACCTACCGCGGCGATCAGGTGCCGCTGGAGCTCGACGCCGAGACGCACGCCGGTCTCGCGGCACTGGCCAGGGCCGACGGCGTTAGCGTCTTCATGGTGCTGCAGGCCGGTCTGGCCGCCCTGCTGACCCGCCTCGGCGCAGGCGTCGACATCCCCATCGGCACCCCGATCGCGGGCCGCGCCGACGAGGCGCTGGACGACCTGGTCGGGTTCTTCGTCAACACCCTGGTGCTGCGCACCGACACCTCGGGCGATCCCACGTTCCGGGAGCTGCTGGCCCGGGTGCGAGAGACGGACCTGGCCGCCTACACCCACCAGGACCTGCCCTTCGAACGACTGGTGGAGGAACTCAACCCGGTGCGGTCGCTCTCCCGGCATCCGCTCTTCCAGATCATGCTGATCCTGCACAACACCGACCGCCCCGAGATCGACCTGCCCGGACTGCGGGCGACGGTCGAGGGAGCGGACGCCCCCGTCGCCAAGTTCGACCTCTCCGTCAGCCTGTGGGAGCGCCACACCGAAACCGGCGCGGCGGACGGCGTCCTCGGCCGGATCGAGTACTCCCTCGACCTGTTCGACCGGTCCACCGCCGAGGCCGCCGCAGCCCGCCTCGAACGCCTCCTGACCGCCGCGGCCACCGACCCGGACCTGCCGATCAGCCGCCTGCGGGTCCTCTCCGACGAGGAACTCCACGAACTCCTCGTGGTCCGCAACGCCACGGCCGCCGCGCGGCCGGACGCCTCGCTGCCCGAGTTGTTCCGGCAGCAGGCGGCCCGTTCCCCGCAGGCCGTCGCCCTGGTGCACGGCGAGTCCGAGCTCACCTACGCCGGGCTCGACGAGCGCTCCGATCGCCTCGCGCTGGCCCTGCTCGCCCAGGGCGTGCGACCCGAGGACCGGGTGGCCCTGCTGCTCGGCAACCGGGCCGACCACGTGGTGGCGACACTCGCCGTCAGCAAGGCGGGCGGTGTCTACGTACCCCTCGACACCCGCAGCCCCGAAGCCCGGACCCGGCAGATCCTGGAAGGCACGGGGACGGTTCTCGTCCTCGCCGACGGCACGACCGCGGCACGGGTGCCGGACGCAGGGGCCGCCGTCCTCCTCGTCGACGGCGAACTGCCCCCGTCCGACCAGACCGGTGACCGCTCCTGGACGCCGCCGGACCCGGATCAGCTGGCGTACGTCATGTACACCTCCGGGTCCACCGGTGAGCCCAAGGGCGTTGCGGTCTCCCACCGCAACGTCACCGGCCTGGTCCGCGACGGCTACTGGGGCCACGATCGGGACGACCGGGTGCTGATGCACTCGCCGTCCTTCTTCGACGCCTCGACGTACGAGCTGTGGGGGCCGCTCCTCAGCGGGGCACGGATCATCGCCTCGGACGGCGACGCCACCGACATCGCCTCCCTGGCCGCCGTCATGACCCGGCACCGGGTCACCGTCGGTCTGTTCAGCGAGGGCGTGTTCCGGCTGCTCGCCGAGAACCACGCCGCATGCCTCCGCGACCTCCGCGACATCTACGTCGGCGGTGACACGGCCTCGGCGGCCGCGGTGCGCGAGGTCCTGGACCAGGCGTCCGGAGCCCGGCTGACCAACAGCTACGGCCCGACCGAGACGACGCTGTGCGTGGTCCACCACGCCATCGGCGCCGAGGACGTCGCCCGCGCCTCCTTCCCGATCGGCCGTCCGCTCGACAACACCCGCGTCTACGTCCTCGACGAGCGCATGCGACCGGTCCCGGCCGGCGTCACCGGCGAGCTGTACATCGCGGGCGAGGGCCTCGCCCGCGGATACCTCGGCCGCCCCGGCCTGACCGCGGAACGCTTCGTCGCCGACCCCTTCGGTCCCGCCGCCGCCCGCATGTACCGCAGCGGCGACCAGGTACGGTGGCGCACGGACGGCGCCCTCGAATTCGCCGGCCGTACCGACGCCCAGGTGAAGGTGCGCGGCTTCCGGATCGAACTCGGCGAGGTCGAGTCGGCGGTGGCGTCCCACCGGGACACCGCCCAGACCATCGTCGTCGTACGCGAGGACCGGCCGGGCGACCGGCGTCTGGTCGCCTATGTCGTACCCGTGGCAGATGCCCCCGCCGACCCCGAGGCGCTGCGCGTCCACGTCGCCGAGCGGCTGCCGGACTACATGGTCCCCGCCGCCTTCGTACCGCTGGAGGCGCTGCCGCTCACCCGGACCGGGAAGCTGGACCGCAAGGCGCTGCCCGCACCCGACTACACGGGCGGCGGCGGGCGGGCCCCGCGCAACGAGCGGGAGCAGCTGCTCTGCGCGCTCTTCGGCGACCTGCTCGGAGTCTCCGACGTGGCGATCGACGACAACTTCTTCGCCCTGGGCGGCGACAGCATCGTCTCCATCCAGCTGGTCAGCCGGGCCCGCCAAGCGGGCCTCGCGCTGACGCCGCGCGACATCTTCCAGCACCAGACCGTCGAGGCACTCACCCTCGCGGCGACCGCCTCGGACACCGACGCCGACCGGGCGCCGGACGACGGCGCCGGCGTCGTCCCGCTCACCCCGATCATGGAGTGGCTGCGCACACTGGGCGGCCCGATCGAGGGCTTCAACCAGTCCATCCTCCTGCGCACTCCGCACGGCCTGGGCGAGCGGGCCCTGCTCACCGCCGTCCACGCGGTCCTCGACGGCCACGACCTGCTGCGCGCCCGCCTCGACCGGACCGACCCCGACGCCTGGCGCCTGAACGTCCCGCCGGCCGGCAAGACGGCCGCCGCCGACGCCGTCCGCCGGGTCGACGTCTCCGCCGTCCCGGACGGCGCACTCACGGAACTCCTCACCACGGAGGGCGAGAAAGCCCGCCGGGAACTTGATCCCGACAACGGCGTCATGGTCCGCGTCGTGTGGTTCGACGCGGGCGCCGACCGCCCGGGCCGGCTCCTGCTGGTCGCGCACCACCTCGTCGTCGACGGAGTGTCGTGGCGGGTCGTCGTGCCCGACCTGATGGACTGCTGGGCCGACGCCGAAGCGGGCCGTCCGCCGGCCCTCGAACCGGTCCGCACCTCCTTCCGGACCTGGGCGGAGCAGCTGGCCGCCCGTGCGCTCACCGCCGCCGTCGAGGCCGAACTCCCGCTGTGGGAACGGATGGCCGCGGAGGCCGACCCACCACTCGGCGCCCGCCCCCTCGACCCCGCCGCCGACACCCGGGCCACCGTCCGACACCACAAGGCGACCCTCCCGACGGATCGCACGGCCGAGCTGCTGACGACCGTGCCGGCCGTCACGGGGGCAGGCCCCGACGAGGTCCTGCTCACCGGGCTCGCACTCGCCGTCGCAGAGTGGCGGCGCACCCGCAGGCGCGGCGCCGACGGCGGTGGCCCGGTCCTGCTGAACGTGGAGGGCCACGGCCGTGGCGACCACGGCGACGCCGAACTCTCCCGCACCGTGGGCTGGTTCACCACCATGCATCCGCTGCGCCTCGACCCGGGCGTCAAGTGGCACGAGATCCGGGACGGCGCTCCCGCCGCAGGAACCGCGCTGCGCCGCGTCCAGGAGCAGATCCGCGCGGTGCCCGGCAAGGGCGTCGGGTACGGACTGCTGCGCCACCTCAACCCCAGGACGTCCGGCATTCTCGCCGCCGGCGCCGAACCCCAGATCGGCTTCAACTACCTGGGCCGCGTCCGCACCGACAACGCCGGCCCGGCCGACTGGGGCGCGGCCTCCGAGGACGTCCGCATCGCACCGGCCGACCCCGAGCTGCCGTTCGCCCACTGCCTGGAAGTCAACGCCGTCACCCACGACCGGCCCGACGGTCCCGAGCTCAGCGTGACCTGGACCTGGCCCGCGTGCCTCTTCGACGAGCCGGACATCCGGGCACTGGCCGCTCTGTGGTTCGAGGCACTCGAAGCCCTCGCCCGGTACAGCACCGCACACTCCGCCGCTCTGGGCGGCACCGACAGCCTGACGACGACCGACCTCTCCCTGGTGGACCTCCACCAGGACGAGATCGACGAGCTCGAAGCCGACCTGGAGGAACTGACGTGACGCACAACGGGCGACCGGCGCGGAAGCAGTCCGGACTCGAGGGCGTCCTGCCCCTCTCCCCCTTGCAGGAAGGCCTGCTCTTCCACTCCGTCCTCGATGACGGGGAGGGCCCGGACGTCTACGTCGTGCAGCTGGCCGTCGACCTCGAAGGACCGCTGGACGCGGGCCGGCTCAAGGACGCCATGGCCGCACTGCTGCGGCGGCACGCCAACCTTCGGGCCGGCATCAGGCACGTCCGCTCCGGCAAGCCGGTGCAGTTCATCCTCCGCGAGGCAGCCCTGCCCTGGCGCGAGGCCGACCTGACGTCGCTTTCCCCCGCCGACCGCGAGGCCGAGCTGGTCCGGCTCGCGGACCAGGACCGTGCCGAGCGCTTCGACCTGGCGCAGCCGCCGCTGATCCGCTGTCTGCTGATCCGCCGCGAGGCGGACCTGCACCGGCTGGTCGTCACCAACCACCACATCCTGCTCGACGGCTGGTCCATGCCGGTCGTGCTGCGCGAACTGTTCACCGTGTACGAGCAGGGGGAGAGCGCGCTGCCCCCGGTGACCCCCTACAAGAACTACCTCCAGTGGCTGGCCGCCCAGGACCGCGGCGCGTCGGAGAACGCCTGGCGCCACGCCCTGTCCGGTGTCGAGGAGGCCACCCGTCTCGCCCCGGCCGACGCCCGTCGCGACGCCCTGATGCCGGAGCGCGTCGAGCGGCTGCTTCCGGCCGAACTCGGGGACGGCCTCGCTCGACTGGCCGCGGCGGGAGCGGTGACGCTCAACACGGTGACCCAGCTGGCGTGGGCGGTCGTCCTCGGTCGGCTGACCGGACGCGACGACGTCGTCTTCGGGACGACCGTGGCCGGCCGCCCGGCCGACGTGCCGGGGATCGAGTCCATGGTCGGCCTGTTCATCAACACGGTGCCCGTGCGCGTCACCCTCGATCCGGACGAGCCCTGGTCCAAGGCGCTCGTCCGCGTACAGAACGAGCAGTCCGACCTGGGCCCCCACCAGCACATCGGCCTCGCCGAGATCCAGGCGGCCGTCGGCGTCGGCGAGTTGTTCGACACGGCCGTGTTGGTGGAGAACTACCCGGTGGACCCGGCCGCCGCCACCCGGTCGGAGTCCGGGCTGCGCCTGGTCGGCGCCAAGGGACGCGACGCCACGCACTACCCGGTGACCCTGGTCGTCTCCCGGACGTCCGACGGCGTGCACGTGCGCGTCGACTACCGCCCCGACCTCTTCGACCGCGCGGCGGCGGATCGCCTGCTGGGACGTTTTGAGCGTGTGCTGCGGGCTGTTGTCGCCGATCCTGATCGTGTGATCGGGGATGTCGAGGTTCTTGGTTCTGTTGAGTGTGAGCGGTTGTCGGGTGGGTGGAGTGCGACGGGTGTGGTGGTGCCGGTGGGTGTGGTGCCGGTGTGGTTGGGGGAGCGGGTGGGGGTTTCTCCGGATGCGGTGGCTGTGGTGTGTGGGGGTGTGTCGTTGTCGTATGGGGAGTTGTGGTCGCGTGCGGTGGGTGTGGCGAATGTGTTGAGCGGTCTGGGTGTGGGTCGTGGTTCGGTGGTGGCGTTGGCGGTGCCGCGTTCGGTGGAGGCGGTGGTGGCGATGGTGGGTGTGGGTCTTGCGGGTGGGGCGTTCGTGCCGGTGGATCTTGATTTTCCGGTGGAGCGGATCGGTTTCGTGTTGTCGGATGCGGCTCCGGCGGTGGTGTTGTCGGTGCGTGCGTGTGCGGACGCGCTGCCCGAGGGTTTCGGGGGGCCGGTGGTGTTCCTGGATGAGGTGGGTTCGGCCGGTGAGCTGGTGAATGCTTGTGAGGTGTCGGCTGGGGATGCGGCGTATGTGTTGTATACGTCGGGTTCGACGGGGCGGCCCAAGGGTGTGGTGGTGTCGCATGGTGCGTTGCGGAACTTCTTGTGGTCGATGGGGTCGCGGGTGGGGTTGGCGGTGGGCGAGCGGTGGCTGGCGGTGACGACGTTCGGGTTCGACATCTCGTTGTTGGAGGTGTTTTTGCCGTTGGTGTCGGGCGCCGTGGTGGTGGTCGCCGATCGTGATGTGGTGCGGGATCCGGTGGAGTTGGGCCGGTTGGTGCGTGCTGAGCGGGTGTCGGTGATGCAGGCGACGCCTGGTTTGTGGCGTGCGTTGGCGGAGGTTGATGCGGGGGCGTTGGAGGGTCTGCGGATTCTGGTGGGCGGGGAGGCGCTGGACGGTGGGCTTGCGGCGGTTCTGGCGGGTGCGGGTGTGTCGGCGTGGAATCTGTACGGGCCGACGGAGACGACTATCTGGTCGACGGCCGCGCTGTTGGCGGGGGATGGGCGGGCGCCGATCGGCGGTCCGATCGCGAACACCCAGGTGTATGTGCTGGATGGTCGGCTGCGGTTGGTCCCTGTCGGGGTGGCGGGTGAGTTGTTCATCGCTGGTGAGGGTGTGGCGC
>NZ_JBHXMF010000064.1:0-50922 GCF_042721055.1 Streptomyces sp. NPDC058470 | reverse complement strand
GACCCCAGAGGGGCCGGCCAACGCCGCGTGCGGGTGGCGTCCGAGTCAGATGTCAGTCGCGCGGGGTGCCGTAGTAGCCACCGACCTGCTCGTGGTAGCCCGCATCCCCGATGTGCTTGTCCTTGTCGAACTCGGGGGAGTTCTTGATCTCTTCCTTGGTACGGCCGACGAAGACCTTCTTGTCGGTCGTGTCCACGCTGGTGATGGTGCCGGCCGGCAGCAGCACGTGCTTGCCGAAGATCCACACACCGGTGTCGACGACGATGTAGGCGGAGCCGACCTCCTCGGAGTACTTGTCGACCTTGCCGATGTGGCCGTCGGTCGCCTCCACCTTGAAGCCCGTCAGATCCAGGCCCGCCTGGTAACCCGACGTCGGCTGGTAACCCCACATGTCCGTCACGATAAGTCCCTTCGTTCAGCTTTACAGAATTACGCCGGACGCTGGTGAGCGCCGGTGTCTTTGCTGACGGGAGGCGGGTTCCCGATACGGTCCCCGCCATGCACAGGAAGTCTTGTTGAAATCCGTGCGGTCCGTCGGGAGCGGCGCACTACCCGGTCTTTTCAGCCACGGTCGCTTGCGCGCCGAACCCTCGCCCTGCTGCGCGTGAAACCGCCGTCTACCAGCGGTACCAGCGGCTGCGCTTACCTCCGCCACCGGCCGCGGGCCTGAGGACGAACCCCAACACCCACACCACGAGAACAATCACCGCTATCCACCACAGTGCTTTCAGTGCGAAGCCCGCGCCGAAAAGGATGAGAGCGAGAAGAAGAACAAGAAGCAGGGGAACCATGATTATCAACCTCCGGACAATCAGGTGCCCTGGCCCTAACCGATCATGCATACCGATTTCCGGGTTTGAGTCTGCTATTCGGGGTTACAGGGTCCGCCGCTATCGTTCTTCTTCGACCGGCAGGGAGCGCCGTGACCAGCACACGCAGTGAGACGGAAGGGTCCGGGGCGACCGCCTCCCCGCGGCTGCCCCCGGCGGAGAACAAGCTGTCCCCAGCCCAGGACAAGCTGTCCCCAGCCCAGGACAAGCTGTCCCCGGCCGCGAGCAGACAGCGGCTGCGCCGTCGCCTGGAACGGCTGATCGGTATCGCCGCCACCGAAGGCAACTCCCTGACGGTGCTGCGCAACGGGGACGAGATCTTCCCGGCGATGCTGGAGAGCATCCGCGGCGCCGAGCACACCGTGGACATGATGACGTTCGTCTACTGGCGCGGGGAGATAGCCCGCCGGTTCGCGACCGCGCTGGCCGACCGGGCCCGTGCCGGTGTACGGGTGCGGCTGCTGCTGGACGGCTTCGGCAGCCGGCTGATCGAGCAGGACCTGCTGGAGATGATGGAGGAGGCCGGGGCCGAAGTGGCCTGGTTCCGCAAGCCCTTGTACCTCTCGCCCTTCAAGCAGAACCACCGCTGCCACCGCAAGGTGCTGGTCGTGGACGAGGAGACGGCGTTCACCGGCGGGGTGGGCATCGCCGAGGAGTGGTGCGGTGACGCCCGTAACGAGCACGAGTGGCGCGACACCCACGCCCGGGTACGCGGACCCGCGGTGGACGGCATCGCCGCCGCCTTCGCCCAGAACTGGGCCGAGTGCCACGACACCCTCTTCGACACCCGCGACCGCTTCACCGACCACGCGTCCGAGGGCGGCGCCGTGGTCCAGGTCGTCCGCGGTTCGGCCAGCATCGGCTGGCAGGACATGCAGACCCTCCTGCGGGTCGTGATCGAGTCCGCCCAGGAGCGACTGCGCCTGGCCACCGCCTACTTCGCCCCCGAGGCCTACTTCGTCGACCTGCTGTGCTCCGCCGCCCGGCGCGGTGTCGAGGTGGAGATCCTGCTGCCCGGCCCCCATACCGACAAGCGCGTCTGCCAGTTGGCCGGCCAGCGCTTCTACGAGGACCTGCTCGCCTGCGGGGTGCGCATCTTCCAGTACCAGCCGACGATGATGCACGCCAAGGTCATCACCGTCGACAGGGTCGCGGCCCTGGTCGGCTCCACCAACCTCAACCGCCGCTCCCTCGACCACGACGAGGAGGTCATGCTCGCCGTCCTGGACGAGGAGTTCACCGCCACCCTCGACGGGCACTTCGACGAGGACCTGCGCGCCTGCGAGCGGATCGAGAAGGGCCGCTGGAAACGCCGCTCCGCAGCGCAGCGCCTGTGGGAGGCGTCCGTGGCCCCCATCCGCCGGTTCCTGTAGATCGCCCTCCGGATCACATGGGGACGGCACAACAGGGCACTCGTCCTGCATCCGACCGACAACACGAAGGAGTCCACCGATGCTGATCGTCGCCATCGTCGCCGTATGCGTGGTCCTGGCCGTACTGGCCTTCTTCGTCCCCCGCCTCTCCCGCCACCCCGAGCGCGGCACGCAGCGCACGCTCGGCGTCGGTGCCCGGGCCGGCGACAAGGCGCCCGGCTTCCTGGGCAGGCTGCTCAGCAAGCCGTTCCACAGCAGTTCCCGTGCCGTCGGCCGCAGCAGCTCGGCCGGCCGCCGCACCCGCGGCCGCATGCCCTTCTGACCGCGCATGAACAGCACCGACGCGAAGGGCTGACCGCGCATGAACAGCACCGACGCGGAAGGCCTGTTGGACGGCCTCACCGTCGACGCCAGTCGCCGCGAGCAGCCGATCGTCCTGGACGAGACCGGGCGGCCGATCAAGACCTGGCGGGAGAACCATCCCTATGACCGCAAAGTCAGCCGCAAAAGGTACGAGCGGGAAAAACGCGTCCTGCAGATAGAGATGCTCAAGCTCCAGCACTGGGTCAAGGACACCGGCGCACGCGTGGTCGTCGTATGCGAGGGGCGTGACGCGGCCGGCAAGGGCGGCACCATCCAGCGCTTCACCGAGCGGCTCAACCCCCGCGGCGCGCGGGTGGTCGCCCTGGACAAGCCCAACGACCGGGAGAGCGGTCAGTGGTACTTCCAGCGGTACATCGCGCATCTGCCGACGGCGGGAGAGATCGTCTTCTTCGACCGCTCCTGGTACAACCGCGTCGGTGTGGAGCGGGTGATGGGCTACTGCTCGAAGGAGGAGTGGGAGCTGTTCTTCAGGCAGTGCCCGGCCTTCGAGCGGATGCTCGTCGACGACGGGATCCTGCTGGTGAAGCTCTGGTTCTCCGTGTCCCGCTCCGAGCAGCGCACCCGCTTCGCCATCCGGCAGGTCGACCCGGTGCGCCGGTGGAAGCTCTCCCCCACCGACCTCGCGTCGCTGGACCTGTGGGACGACTACACCGAGGCGAAGGTCGACATGTTCCGCGCCACGGACACGGAGCACGCCCCGTGGACGGTCGTCAAAAGCAACGACAAGCGGCGCGCCCGGCTGGAAGCCATGCGCGGACTGCTCTCGCGCGTCGACTACGCCGACAAGGACCCCGAGGCGGTCGGCACCACCGACCCGCTCATCGTCGGCCCCGCCGACACCCTCCTGGAACCCGGCGAGGAGGACACGGCACTCTCCCCCACTCCGCTGTCCCACGGCACCACGGGCCCCGGCAACCACCCTGAAACCGCCTGACGCAGAAGCGGCCACCCAGGGATCGACGGCCGAAACCGTATGTTCCTACAATCCGTGATTGTGGCCGAACAGACCGTAGTCACCGCCGCCCCCGGCCCATACCTTGACCGCGTGCACCGACCGCAGGCCCATCAGCCCACCCCACCCTTCAACGCCCCGGCCGCCCGCAGACTGCGGGCGGCGCTAGGAATGGGGCCCGAGCATGTCGCGTACGGGATGCGAGCCTCGTACGGGCTTCCCTACGTCACCCCGGACCTGGTCGCCGCCTGGGAACGCGGGATCGCCGAGCCGAGCGCGCCCGAACTCACCGCGCTCGCGGGCGTGTTGTGGTGCTCGCTGGGTGAACTCATCGGCGCGCCACGGACCTTGCGCGAGCACCGCGTCGCACGCGGCCTCGCCGCCGACGACCTCGCGCGCTCCGTCGGCCTCGAACTCCTCGCGTACCAGCGGATGGAGGAGTCCGGCGAGTGGCGCGGCAACGAGCGACAGTCGGCCACGCTCGCCGAGGTCCTCGACCTCTCGCTGCGCGACTTCGTCACGGTGACGGGGCGCGACGACAAACTCGCGGAGCTGCTGCGCAGCGCGATGACGACGCGCTGGCAGGCGTACGTCCGCCCGGTCGCCAAAATGGTGTCCCTTGACCGGCGTCTCCTGGAGGACGTCCTGGAGGAGATGCACACCGACTACCAGGGGCAGATGGTCGCCTCGCTGAGCTGGGGCGACGGTTCGGCCGCCACCGACGCCGGCGAGTCGGGCCGGGACTTCCTGGACCGGATCGTCGACCACTTCTGGTCGATGGTCCAGAGAACCACGTACTGAAGCCCCGAGCCAACCACCAGCGGAGACGGCCTTAGGACCCTTTTAGAACCCTTTAGAACACCGACTCCGCCTCGTCCATCCGGTCCTTCGGCACCGTCTTCAGCTCAGCGGTCGCGTCCGCCAGCGGCACCATTTCGATCTCGGTGCCACGCAGGGCCGTCATCCTGCCGAACTCGCCGCGGTGGGCGGCCTCGACGGCGTGCCAGCCGAAGCGGGTGGCGAGTACGCGGTCGTACGCGGTCGGCGTACCGCCGCGCTGGATGTGGCCGAGGATGACCGGCTTGGCCTCCTTGCCGAGGCGCCGTTCCAGCTCGAACGCGAGGGCCGTGCCGATGCCCTGGAAGCGCTCGTGGCCGAACTTGTCGATCGCGCCGTGGCCGTAGTCCATGGTGCCCTCGGCGGGGTGCGCGCCTTCGGCGACGCAGATGACGGCGAACTTCTTGCCGCGCGCGAAGCGTTCCTCGACCATCGCCACCAGGTCGGCCGGGTCGAAGGGGCGCTCGGGCAGGCAGATGCCGTGGGCGCCGGCCGCCATGCCGGACTCCAGGGCGATCCAGCCGGCGTGCCGGCCCATGACCTCGACGACCATCACGCGCTGGTGGGACTCGGCGGTGGTCTTCAGCCGGTCCATCGCCTCGGTGGCGACACCCACCGCCGTGTCGAAGCCGAAGGTCCGATCCGTGCCCGAAATGTCGTTGTCGATCGTCTTCGGGACGCCGACGACGGGGAGGCCTCCGGAGTCCGAGAGCATCCGGGCGGCGGTCAGCGTGCCCTCGCCCCCGATCGGGATGAGCACGTCGATGCCGAATTCACGGGCCATGTCCTGCGCGTTCTCGCAGGCCTCCCGGAGCCGGTCGCGCTGCAGACGGGAGGAGCCGAGGATGGTGCCGCCGCGGGCGAGGATGCCGCTGACCCCGTCGAGGTCGAGGGTGCGGAAGCGGCCTTCGAGCAGGCCGGCGTAACCGTCCTCGAAGCCGACGACCTCGTCCCCGAAGTTGGTGACCGCTCGGTGCACGACCGACCGGATCACTGCGTTCAGGCCAGGACAGTCGCCGCCTGCGGTGAGAACTCCGATGCGCATCGTGCTGTTTCTCCTGCTCGCTGCCGGTACGTGTGAGCCGGTCCGATTCTTTCACGGCGCGAAGGGCATCGTCGCTTCCGTACGCCCCACCAGGACGTTCTCCCTGGCGGGCGCCTTAGCCACCCACAGAGGTATTGTCAAGAGGCTCCCGCTCACCTTAGTGGGCTATTTGCCGAGCCCCAAAAAACACCGCCAGAACCACTGACAACAGTCTCCCGACGAAGAGACGACGAAGAGACGAACGGATGGAGAGCACGCGTGACGCGCAGCGTGTACGTGACCGGGATCGACCGCGGCGACGGCCGTCAGGTCGTCGAGCTGGGAGTCATGGAACTCCTGACCCGCCAGGTCGACCGGGTGGGGGTGTTCCGTCCGCTCGTGCACGACGGTCCGGACCGGCTCTTCGAGCTGCTGCGCGCCCGCTACCGCCTCACCCAGGACCCGGCGACGGTCTACGGCATGGACTACCACGAGGCATCCGCGCTCCAGGCCGAGCAGGGCACGGACGAGCTGGTGTCCACGCTGGTCGACCGTTTTCATCTCGTCGCCCGTGACTACGACGTCGTCCTCGTCCTCGGCACCGACTTCGCCGACACCCAGTTCCCCGACGAACTGGCGCTCAACGCCCGTCTGGCGAACGAGTTCGGCGCGTCCGTCATCCCGGTCGTCGGCGGCCGGGGGCAGACCTCGGAGTCCGTGCGCGCCGAGACGCGCAACGCCTACCGCGCGTACGACGGACTCGGCTGCGACGTTCTCGCGATGATCGTGAACCGGGTCGCCCCCGCCGACCGCGCCGGGATACACGAGCGGCTCGACAGCCGTCTCCCGGTGCCCAGTTACGTACTCCCGGACGAGCCCGCGCTCTCCGCGCCCACCGTCGCGCAGATCACCCAGGCGCTCGGCGGCACGGTGCTCCTCGGCGACAGTGCGGGGCTCGCGCGCGACGCGCTCGACTTCGTCTTCGGCGGCGCGATGCTGCCGAACTTCCTGGGCGCCCTGACCCCCGGCTGTCTGGTCGTCACCCCCGGCGACCGCGCCGACCTGGTCATCGGCTCGCTCGCCGCGCACAGTGCGGGCACCCCGCCCATCGCCGGCGTCCTGCTCACCCTCAACGAGCGGCCCACCGACGAGATCCTCACCCTCGCTGCCCGCCTCGCGCCCGGCACCCCGGTCGTCTCGGTGGCCGGCAACTCCTTCCCCACCGCGACCGAACTCTTCGGCCTGGAAGGGAAGTTGAACGCCGCGACGCCGAGAAAGGCGGAGACGGCGCTCGGACTCTTCGAGCGGTACGTGGACACCGGCGACCTCCTCAAGCGCGTCTCCGCGCCGAGCAGCGACCGCCTCACGCCCATGATGTTCGAGCACAAGCTCCTGGAGCAGGCCCGCTCCGACAAGCGCCGTGTCGTGCTGCCGGAAGGCACCGAGGAGCGCGTCCTGCACGCCGCCGAGGTGCTGCTGCGCCGGGGCGTCTGCGACCTGACACTGCTCGGCCCCCTCGACCAGATCCGCAAGAAGGCCGCCGACCTCGGCATCGACCTCGGCGCCACCCAGCTCATCGACCCGGCGACCTCCGAACTGCGCGACCGCTTCGCGGAGAGGTACGCCCAGCTGCGCGCCCACCGCGGCGTGAGCGTCGAGCTGGCGTACGACGTCGTCGCCGACGTGAACTACTTCGGGACGCTGATGGTGCAGGAGGGCCTCGCCGACGGCATGGTGTCGGGCTGCGTGCACTCCACCGCCGCCACCATCCGGCCCGCCTTCGAGATCATCAAGACCAAGCCGGACACGAAGATCGTGTCCTCCGTCTTCTTCATGTGCCTGGCCGACAAGGTCCTCGTCTACGGCGACTGCGCGGTCAACCCGGACCCGAACGCCGAGCAGCTCTGCGACATCGCCATCCAGTCGGCCGCCACCGCCGGGCAGTTCGGCGTCGAGCCGCGGATCGCGATGCTGTCGTACTCGACGGGTACGTCCGGCACGGGCGCCGACGTCGACAAGGTGCGCGAGGCGACCGAGCTGGTGCGACTGCGCCGCCCCGAGCTGCGGATCGAGGGGCCGATCCAGTACGACGCGGCCGTCGAGCCGTCCGTCGCGGCCACCAAGATGCCGGAGTCGGAGGTCGCCGGGCAGGCGTCCGTGCTGATCTTCCCGGACCTCAACACCGGCAACAACACCTACAAGGCCGTGCAGCGCTCGGCCGGCGCGATCGCCGTCGGCCCGGTCCTGCAGGGCCTGCGCAAGCCCGTCAACGACCTGTCACGCGGTGCGCTCGTCCAGGACATCGTGAACACCGTCGCCATCACGGCGATCCAGGCCCAGAGCCCGAGCGAGAAGGCAACCGCCCAGTGAGCTCCCACCCGTCGCCCACCACCGCCCTACCCGACGCGCTGCGCTCGGCCCCCCTTGCTTCCCGTGTCCTCGTCCTCAACTCCGGCTCCTCGTCGGTGAAGTACCAGCTGCTCGACATGCGGGACAGCAGCCGACTGGCGGTGGGTCTCGTCGAGCGCATCGGCGAGGAGACCTCACGGCTCAAGCACACCCCGCTGCTCGGCGGGGAGACCCGCGAGCAGACCGCCCCCTTCGCCGACCACGAGACCGCCCTCGAGGCCGTCGCCGCGGAACTGGCCAGGGACGGGCTGGGCCTGGACTCCCCCGAGCTGCTCGCGATCGGCCACCGGGTCGTACACGGCGGCAAGTTCTTCACCGAACCGACGGTCATCGACGACGCCGTGATCGCCGAGATCGAGCGGCTGATCCCGGTGGCGCCCCTGCACAACCCGGCCAACCTCACCGGCATCCGCACCGCCCGGGCGCTGCGCCCCGACCTCCCCCAGGTCGCCGTCTTCGACACCGCGTTCCACACGACGATGCCGGAGTCCGCGGCGCGCTACGCGATCGACGTGAAGACCGCCGACGCGTACCGCATCCGCCGGTACGGGTTCCACGGCACCTCGCACGCGTACGTGTCGCGGGAGACCGCGAAGCTTCTTGGCAAAGCGCCGGAGGAGGTGAACGTCATCGTGCTGCACCTCGGCAACGGGGCGTCGGCCTCCGCGGTGCGGGGCGGCCGGTGCGTGGACACCTCGATGGGGCTCACGCCCTTGGAGGGGCTCGTGATGGGTACCCGCTCCGGAGACATGGATCCGGCGGTCATCTTCCATTTGATGCGCGTTGGGGGGTTGTCCACCGACGAGATCGACACTTTGCTGAACAAGCAGAGCGGGCTGATCGGCCTGTGCGGCGACAACGACATGCGCGAGATCCGCCGTCGTGTCGACGAGGGTGACGAGCAGGCCCGGCTCGCCTTCGACATCTACATCCACCGCCTGAAGAAGTACATCGGCGCCTACTACGCGGTCCTCGGCCGGGTGGACGCCGTCGCCTTCACCGCCGGAGTCGGGGAGAACGCCGCCCCGGTGCGCGAGGCGGCGATCGCCGGCCTGGAGGAGCTGGGCCTGGCGGTCGAGGGCGACCTGAACGCCGTACGAGCGGATGGGCCCAGGCTCATCTCGCCGCAGTACGCGCGCGTCGCGGTCGCCGTGGTGCCGACGGACGAGGAACTGGAGATCGCGACACAGACGTACGCACTGGTCGGAGAGAGCGATGCGTGAGCCCGAGAGAGATAAGCCTGAGTCCGAGAGAAATAAGCCTGGGTCCGGGACGGACAAGCCCGAGTCCGCGAGAGATAGGCCCGAGTCCGGCGAGAGATACGAGGGACAAGAGGGATACGCCTGAGCGCCCGTCCGCCCATTTGTATCTTCCGCCAGACGGAATATTCCGTAGCGAAACAAACCGATAGGATCGCCCTATGCGCCGTTCGAAAATCGTTTGTACTCTCGGCCCCGCGGTCGACTCCCACGAGCAGCTCGTCGCGCTGATCGAGGCCGGCATGAACGTGGCCCGCTTCAACTTCAGCCACGGCACGCACGCCGATCACCAGGGGCGGTACGACCGCGTCCGCGCCGCCGCCGCCGAGACCGGCAAGGCCATCGGTGTGCTCGCCGACCTCCAGGGGCCCAAGATCCGCCTGGAGACCTTCGCCGAGGGACCCGTCGAGCTGGTGCGCGGTGACGAGTTCACCATCACCACCGAGGATGTCGCGGGCGACAAGTCGATCTGCGGCACGACCTACAAGGGCCTGCCCGGCGACGTCTCCAAGGGCGACCAGATCCTCATCAACGACGGCAACGTCGAGCTGAGGGTCGTCGAGGTCGACGGCCCCCGGGTCAAGTCGATCGTCGTCGAGGGCGGTGTGATCTCCGACCACAAGGGCATCAACCTGCCCGGCACCGCCGTGAACGTGCCCGCGCTGTCCGACAAGGACGTCGAGGACCTGCGCTTCGCCCTGCGGATGGGCTGCGACATGGTCGCCCTGTCCTTCGTGCGCGACGCCCACGACGTGAACGACGTCCACAAGGTGATGGACGAGGAGGGCCGCCGGGTCCCCGTCATCGCCAAGGTGGAGAAGCCGCAGGCGGTCGAGAACATGGAGGGCGTCGTCGCGGCGTTCGACTCCGTCATGGTGGCCCGCGGCGACCTGGCGGTCGAGTACCCGCTGGAGAAGGTCCCGATGGTGCAGAAGCGCCTCGTGGAGCTCTGCCGCCGCAACGCCAAGCCGGTGATCGTCGCGACCCAGATGATGGAGTCGATGATCACCAACTCCCGCCCCACGCGCGCCGAGGCGTCCGACGTCGCCAACGCGATCCTCGACGGCGCCGACGCGGTCATGCTGTCCGCCGAGTCGTCGGTGGGCGCGTACCCGATCGAGACGGTCAAGACGATGTCGAGGATCGTCGTGGCGGCCGAGGAGGAGCTCCTCTCCAAGGGCCTCCAGCCCCTGGTCCCCGGCAAGAAGCCGCGCACGCAGGGCGGTTCGGTCGCCCGCGCCGCCTGCGAGATCGCCGACTTCCTCGGCGGCAAGGGCCTGGTCGCCTTCACCAAGTCCGGCGACACCGCCCGCCGCCTCTCCCGCTACCGCGCCTCCCAGCCGATCCTCGCCTTCACCACGGACGAGGGCACCCGCAACCAGCTCACCCTGAGCTGGGGCGTCGAGTCCCACGTCGTGCCCTTCGTGCACAGCACTGACGAAATGGTCGACCTCGTCGATCAGGAACTCCAGAAGCTCAACGTCTTCAACGACGGCGACATCGTCGTCATGACCGCCGGCTCGCCTCCTGGCGTCCCCGGTACGACGAACATGGTCCGCGTGCACCACCTGGGCGAGAGCGCCCGCACGGTCTGACCTGCGGCGGTGCTTGTACGGCACTGAGGGCGCCCCCTGTGACAGGGGGCGCCCTCAGTATGTTGCGGCT
This sequence comes from Streptomyces sp. NPDC058470, assembly GCF_042721055.1. Classification (NCBI taxonomy): domain Bacteria; kingdom Bacillati; phylum Actinomycetota; class Actinomycetes; order Kitasatosporales; family Streptomycetaceae; genus Streptomyces; species Streptomyces sp. NPDC058470. The sequence continues at coordinate 40,189 of NZ_JBHXMF010000064.1, read as the reverse complement.
CCCGGATGGGCTCGGGGAGCTCAGTCCTGGTACGTGTGCATGCTGGGTATGGTCAGCGTGCCGCCGAACTGGCCCGCCTGAACGACCTTCACGTCGGTGAAGTAGATCAGCGGGATGTTCAACGGCGGAGGGTGCTCCGGGTCGAACGTGATCGGTATCAGTCCGAACAGCTTGCCCGAGATGCTCTCGGTGTACATGACCGTGTCACCGTCGGTGATGGTGGACGTCGTGCCCTTGCCGGCCTGCACGTGGTAGGTCTTGCCGGCATGCTTGTCGATCACCGTCTGGTGCAGATCGCCGATGTCGGTACCGCCGGAGATCACGTACTTGAGGACCTCCTTGACCGTGCCGTTGGCGGTCTTCACCTTCACGACGCCCTGGTAGTCGGCGCCCTTGAGCAGCAGCGAGCTGGCATCGAGATACCAGGGGTCGTCGGGCAGGATGACCGGGTTGTCGACATTGCCCTCTGCGTCGGTGGACACCGGGCAGTCCGCCGCGTCCGTACTGGCACTCGCGGACGGGCTGGGGCTGGCCGATGAAGTGGCCTCGCCGGTCGGCTCCTTGGACGCCTCCGTGCCGTCCTCGGCCGCCTTGGACGCCGTGTCGGTGGTGTCCTTCGCCGGCTCGTCGGCCTTCTCGGCGGTGTCCGTGGCGGTGTCGGAGCTGTCGCTGCCCGACGTGTCCTCACTCGCACTCGCCGAGGGCGGGGCGGACGGCGTCGGGGTGGCGCTCGCCGTCTCGTCGGGCGTGAGGATGTCCTTGAGTGCGTCGCCGATGCCCAGCGGGTCCAGCGGGTTGCTGGTGCTCTCGGACGCCGAGGGGGTCGCCGTGGCTGTGTCGGCCGCGCTTCCGCTGCCCTGGGAGGTCTTGCTCGCGGACGCCGACGGCGTGGGCTCGGCCTCGTCGTCGGAACCTGAATCCGACGAAGAGGTCTCGCCCGTACCCGAGGACGGCGTGGCGGAAGGGCTCGGCTCGGTCTCGTCGGCGGACTCGGAGGCGCTCGCCGAAGCGGAGGCGGAGGGCGTCGGGGTGGCCGACGCGTCCTCGCCGTCCAGGAGCTCGACGCAGGCCTGGTACTCCTCGGCCGTCAGACTCTTCGAGGTGCTCGGCTGGTCGTCGGCGTTCGCGAGAGTCGCCGTAAAACCTATCCCCATGATGACGGCGGTCGGCATCGCCGCGAAGGCCACGGCCCTGCCTGCCGGCACGTGGAACCTGGTGGACAGCGGCTTCTTCGGGGCGGCGTGCCGCGGCCCTGTTTTCGTACGGGGCATGGCCGCGGAGTCGTCCTGGGACACCTCGTCAGTCGGCACGGTACCCCCCGCCGTTGCCGCTGCCGCTGCCGTTGTCGGCTCCGGCGCTCTCGGTCAACTGCTCGCCCGGCTCCGGAGCGCCCGCGTCGGTCGTACCTGCGGCATCGCTGTCGGCGGGAGCGGTTCCTTCGTGCGTACCCCCCGCCGGGCCGTGCTTCCGCGACCGCTTGGTCTTCGCGCCGTCGGCCGACGCGTCGGCGGGCACCCAGGAAACGGAGAGCGCGCCGCCGATCAGCGAGAACAGGAAGCCGAGAATGAAGCCGCCGATGTTGGAGACCACCAGGGACACCAGTCCGAGGACGATCGCGGCGACACCGGCGAAGACACGTGTCGCCTGCTGGAACCACATGGTCAGGCCCAGCGTGAACAGCAGAACACCGATGATCAGCGAGCCGGCACCCGCGGTGGTCGCCATGGCCAGCGACATGCTGCCCAGCTTGAGGGTGGCGTACGGGAAGTAGGCGATCGGCACCCCGCCGAGCAGGGTGAACAGACCGGCCCAGAACGGCCGGTTACCCCGCCAGTCACGGAATCGCAGACGCGCGCGGGTGAAGTTCCCGGCGCTCTGGACCGGAGTCTCGGCACTCATGGAAAAAAGCTCCCTGGGTCCGGTGGAAGTACGTACCGGCTCGGCCGTGGGGTGGTGAAGCCGGAAAGTATGGGCGAAAGCACCCGGTGTGGGGCATCGGGCGGGTGCGCGGGGCGGAGAAGCGACGGCTTCCCCGCCCCCTTGGGCAGCTCAGCCACCCAGTTGCACCACTGTGACGGAAACCGTCAGAAGCACTCCATCGAGGCGCTCGTACCGAGACGCATCTTCAGGCCGCTGAGCTTGAAGGTGCCGGCCGTGGTCGCCCACGCCGTCTGCTCGACGCCCGTGAGGTCGGCCGAGTCCGCCTGCTGGGCGAAGCCGCCCGGCAGCACGCCGTCACCCGTCCTCACGGCAGGACCCTTGCTCTGGTCCTGAACCGCGACGCCGATCTCCATACCCTTGAACGTCGCGTCGGCGTCCAGCTGGGCGACATCGATATAGAGGTTCTCGGCCTCGACCTTGTGGTTCGCGTCCGGACCCGCGTCGAGACGGAGGTAGATCGTCTTCCCTATGAGGGGAATCTCCGTCTTGACCGACTGGCACATGTTCGTGATCTGGGCGGTCTTGAACGACGAGACCGCCACGGCACGGACCGTCTTGTTCTTACCGTCGGTCGACGTGTAACCGGTGTCGATAGCGCCGTACTGGGAAAAGCCCTGGCCCTCAAGATGCCCGGCCTTGACCTTGAACTCCTGGCCAGAAACGCTGAACGACGCGGCGAGCGCACCCTGCGCGAGCCCGACGCCGATCGCGGCGGCCGCGGCGACGCTGGGCACCATGACCACAGCGAACCGCTTCCATCTTGTCCCGCCACGCACCTGGGACTCCATATTTCCTCCTTCTCGGACGTACATCTCCTGGCCCTGACTGCCCCGTAGTAGCGGCTCAGCCGGGCAGGGATGGGAGAAGTGCTACGTCCTCGGGAAGGAGAGCGCCCGTACTTTCAGGCGCTTACCGTGCCCGAATCACTGACGATCACCCCCGAGCGACAACCACTGGTCGCGCCTGACGCACATCACGCACAACCTGCTGGGCAGGCTCCGCCGAACGGCAAAGACCCCCCTGCCCAAGAGCCGGCGCCACTGCCGCCTGCCCTACTCGGTGGGGACCCAGAAAACCCCTTGACCCGATTGGCTGTCGAGGTAGGGGGGAATGGACCGAGCGTCGCCGATGTTGGTGCATTCTCGCCGCCCCCGCAAGGGGGTTCGTTACTGGCTAGTAACGGGCGGATAACCGAACAACGACCCGCCGGTATCGGTCAACAACACAGGGTGGCGTCAAGGCAGGTGACACACCGGTTGATCCTCGGACAGAATCCGACAGATCAACACCCCTGTCTTACTCCAAGTAACAGCGGCCGCGTTTACCAAGATTTGGTAAAGCGCGGCCACTTCTCTCCCCAGCGACACATGTTTCACCCGGGCATCACATGTCCGGACGTTTAGCAACAGGTCAGAGAACCCGCCGCGGCTCCGGTCAGAACAGGGCCCGCGCCAGCGCCCTGCGCGCCGCGATCACCCGCGGGTCGTCGGCGCCGACGACTTCGAAGAGCTCAAGCAACCGCAGCCGTACGGCGTTCCGGTCGTCGCCCGCCGTGCGCGCCACCGTGGCGGTGAGCCGCCCGAAGGCGTCCTCGACATGCCCGCCCACGAGGTCCAGGTCGGCGGCGGCGATCTGCGCCTGCACGTCGCCCGGCTTCTCCGCGGCGTCCTTGCGGACCTGCTGCGGGTCGGCGCCCGCCACCCGCTGGAGCAACTCGGCCTGGGCGAGACCCAGCTTGGCCTCCGTGTTGCCCGGGTCGTCACTCAGCACGTTCTTGTACGCCTGTACCGCGCCACCGAAGTCACCCGCGTCCAGGGCCTGTACGGCGGCTTCGAGGAGCGCGTCGTACGGTCCGGCCGGAATCTCGGGAGCCGCCGCGGGGGCACTGCCGGGCTCGGCGTCCGGATCGACGACCAGGCCGGTCAGCCCGAAGCGCTCCTCGGCGACCTGCACGAGCTGGTCCAGGGTCCCGCGGATCTGGGCCTCGCCCGCCGCCCCCTGGAAGAGCGGCAGCGCCTGCCCGGCGACCACCGCGAAGACGGCCGGGATCCCCTGGATCCCGAACTGCTGCATCAGCATCTGATTGGCATCGACGTCGATCTTGGCAAGAAGGAAGCGTCCGTTGTACTCGACGACCAGCCGCTCGAGCACCGGGCTGAGCTGCTTGCACGGCTCGCACCACTCGGCCCAGAAGTCGAGGACGACCGGGACCTCGGTGGAGCGCTGCAGGACGTCGCGCTCGAACCCCGCCTCGTCGACATCGATGACAAGGGCGGCGGGGGAAACGCCCCCGCTCCCACCCCCGCCACCCTGCCTGGCGGCTTCGGCGCGCGCCTGCTCCGCCTTGGCCTTGGCCTCCTGGGCCGCCTTCACCGCGGCGAGGTCGACGACTCCGCTCATGGACATGTTCCGTGGCTGCATGAGTACATCTTCCCCCCTCCGCGCACGCGTGTGAAAAGCGTTGTGAAAGCCAGCCTGATTGCGTCGTGATCGGTCCTGCCGAGCGCCGGGTCCCCACCTGGCGCCAGTGCGGTTGTCGCCGCGTTCGCGCTTTCGCTACGGGTCGTAGCGTAACTGTCGGAAGCCCCTGGTGTACGCCCTTCTCCGGTGATCTCCCTCACGGCTTCGGGTAAACGCCGGATGCGGCCACAGCGGCCACAGCGGCCGCATGGACCCCAGAGACTGGCCGGATATGGTCACTGACATGCAGAGTCGCATTTCCGCCCCCCGTACGGGGCGCCCGCGCAGTGCCGCCGCGGACGCCGCGATCCTGTCGGCGACACGGGCGGTACTGGTCGAACTGGGCTGGTCCAAGCTGACGTTGGGGGACGTCGCGACCCGGGCCGGCGTCGCCAAAACGACCCTCTACCGCCGCTGGGCGGGCAAGAACGAACTCGTGGTGGACGCGGTGGCGGTCCTCTTCGACGAACTCGAACTCCCGGACCGGGGCAGCCTGGCCGCCGACATCGAGGGAGTCGTTCTCCAGTTCGCGGCGATCCTGTCCCGCCCGGAGGCCAAGACCGCCCTGATGGCCGTGGTGGCGGAGTCGACCCGCGACGAGCCCCTGCGCGAACGCATCCGCACCTCCATCGTCGACCGCCAGAAGTGCCTGGTCCTGGAGGGCCGCACCCGCGCCCAACTCCGCGGCGAGCTCCCCCCGGAGCCCGACCCCGAGTCCGCCGCCCGCACCGTCGACCTCATCTTCGACATGGTCGCGGGCGCGGTCGTCCACCGCACCCTGGTGAGCGCGGAACCCGCGAACGAGGAGTGGGTACGCGGCTTCACCCGGGTGCTGCTGCTGGGCCTAGCCGGCGCGGCGGAACCGGAGTAGTCGAACCGCAATGGTAAGAGGCCTCTACGTCAGCAGGCCTCCGTTCGCCGACCGGCCGCCCCCCTCCACCCCGTCCCCCGCCCGCAGCAACCGCAGGAACGCCTTCAACCCCGCGATGATCTCCTCGTTGTTGGTGAGTCGGTTCACCGTGGCCTCGAACTCCCGGCCCAGGGCGATGATCTTCCGGTCCGCGTCATCGGCGCGCTCGTACACCGAGACGCCCAAGGCATCGACCGTGCGCCGCAGTTCGGCGAGGGAGCGGTACTGCTCCTCGGTCTTCTCCTCCAGCGACCGCACGCCCGCCAACAGCCGCGTGACGTTCCCCCGCAGCTCCACCACGTCGTCGCGCGGGTACTTCACATCCTTGAGCAGGGTGCCGAGGCGTCGCCGCAGTTGCGCGAAGTAGGCGCCCGCGGGCCGGAAGACCGTACTCAGCAGGAAGAACCCGGCGAACCAGTAGCCGGTGGCGTTGCCGGTGGCGGCGGTGACCGCGACGACGAGCCCCGCCGTCACCAGGTGCCCGGCGATGGCGACCCGCAGCATCACGCGCGCGATCCTCGCGGCCTCGGCGTCCCGCTCCTTGGAGACCACGAGCCCCTTCTCCCGGCTCACCGCGATCTCGCCGAGCACCGAGTGGGCCCCGAAGTAGAGGTTCCACGGCACCGTCAGCAGAACGAGCAGCCAGAGCAGGCTCACCACCCCGGCCGCGGCCCCCAGCAGCACGGACAGCGGCGCCCCCACCGCGTACGCGAGCACAAGTGCTCCGACCGTCGCGAACACAGCGCACACGCCTATCAGGAACTTCCCCATACCGTCCCCCCAGTTGCCCCGCCGGCACCATTGCGGCCCGTGGTTCCGGTCCATGGTCCCGCCCGGGAGGCGGCCGGTCATGAGTACAACTACCTACGGCCGCTCCCCGCGCCGGTGATCGGCGCCGTGAGCGGCCGTGGCTGTCCCTCGTCGCATTGCACGACGCCGGTCAGAAACCCGGCGGCTCCGTGTACGTCCCCCACTCGTCCCGGAGCACGTCGCAGATCTCCCCGAGCGTGGCCTCCGCCCGTACGGCGTCCAGCATGGGCGCGATCATGTTGGACCCGTCACGCGCCGCGGCGAGCATGGTCTCCAGCGCACCGCGCACCGCCGCGTCGTCCCGCCCGGCCTTCCGCCCCGCGAGCTCCCGCACCTGATCCCGCTCCACCTCGTGACTGACCCGGAGAATCTCCAGATCGCCGGTCACGGAGCCGTGGTGGACGTTCACGCCCACGACCCGCTTGTCGCCCTTCTCCAGCGACCGCTGGAACTGGAACGCGGACTCGGCGATCTCCCCGGTGAACCAGCCGTCCTCGATGCCCCGGAGGATCCCGGAGGTGATCGGACCGATCGGGTGCTGTCCGTCCGGGTGCGCCCGCAGCCCCCGCTCCCTGATCTGCTCGAAGATCTTCTCGGCGTCGGCCTCGATCCGGTCCGTCAGCTGCTCGACGTACCAGGAACCGCCCAGCGGGTCGGCCACATTGGCGACGCCCGTCTCCTCCATGAGCACCTGCTGCGTACGGAGGGCGATCTCCGCGGCCTGCTCCGACGGCAGCGCGAGGGTCTCGTCCAGAGCGTTCGTGTGCAGCGAGTTGGTGCCGCCCAGGATCGCCGACAGCGCCTCGACCGCCGTACGCACCACGTTGTTGTACGGCTGCTGGGCGGTCAGGGAGACCCCCGCCGTCTGCGTGTGGAAGCGCAGCCACTGCGCCTTGTCGGACGTGGCGCCGTACACATCGCGCATCCAGCGTGCCCAGATCCGCCGCGCCGCCCGGAACTTGGCGATCTCCTCGAAGAAGTCGAGGTGCGCGTCGAAGAAGAAGCTCAGGCCGGGTGCGAAGACGTCCACGTCCAGGCCGCGGGAGAGGCCCAGTTCGACGTATCCGAATCCGTCGGCGAGCGTGTAGGCCAGTTCCTGCGCGGCCGTGGAGCCGGCCTCGCGGATGTGGTAGCCGGAGACGGACAGGGGCTTGTACGCGGGGATGCTCGCCGCGCAGTGCTCCATCAGGTCGCCGATGAGGCGGAGGTGCGGCTCGGGTTGGAAGAGCCACTCCTTCTGCGCGATGTACTCCTTGAAGATGTCGGTCTGCAGCGTGCCGTTGAGCAGCCCCGGGTCGACACCCTGCCGCTCGGCCGCGACCAGGTACATACAGAAGACCGGGACCGCCGGACCGCTGATCGTCATCGACGTCGTGACGTCACCGAGCGGGATGTCCTGGAACAGGACCTCCATGTCGGCCGCCGAGTCGATCGCGACCCCGCAGTGCCCGACCTCGCCGAGTGCGCGCGGGTCGTCGGAGTCGCGCCCCATGAGGGTGGGCATGTCGAAGGCCACGGACAGGCCCCCGCCGCCGTTGGCGAGGATCGTCTTGTAGCGCTCGTTGGTCTGCTCGGCGTTCCCGAACCCGGCGAACTGCCGGATGGTCCACGTGCGCCCTCGGTAGCCGGTCGCGTGGAGGCCGCGGGTGAAGGGGTACTCCCCCGGCCAGCCGATCCGCTCGAAGCCCTCGTACGTGTCTCCCCGCCGGGGCCCGTACACCGGCTCGACGGGATCACCGGAAAGCGTGGTGAAGTCTGCGTCGCGCTTGCGCGCAGTGTCGTACCGGGCCTGCCAGCGTCGGCGGCCCTCTTCGATGGCGTCAGCGTCCATACCTTCGAATTTACTAGGACGTCCTAGTAAATGTCGATGGCTGACCGCCGCAGGTTGCCCATACGGCGGCAGGGTTTACGCGCTTACGCCTTGGCGACCACGGGAGTGGCATCCGTGATCTTGCCCTCGAGCTCGCGCGAGATCCGTCGCTCCACGAAGAAGGCGGCCGTCGGAACGGTCCCCGCGAGCAGCACCCACAGCTGCTTGGCGACCGGCCACTTCGCCTTGGAGCCCAGGTCGAAGGCGACGATCAGGTACACGACGTACAGCCAGCCGTGCGCGATGGCGACGAGGCGGGTGAAGTCGACGGCTCCATCGATGTCGAAGCCGTACTTGGCGATCATGCCGAGGCACAGCAGGACCAGCAGCACACCGGTGAGGTAGGCCATGACGCGATAGCGGGTCAGCACGCTTTTCTTCATGGAGACGAGCGTAACCACCGGTTTCGGGCGATCTTCGGGCACCCCCGGCTCACAACGGAGGAGACCTCCCCCGCCCTACTCCTCGTCGAAGTCCCGCGCCGCGACCCGCAGCGGCCGCAGCATCGCGAAGATCTCCGCGCACTCCTCGGCGTCGTACGCGCCGAGCCCGAAGTCCATCGCCATCAGGTCCTGGGTGGCCGCGTCGCAGACCTCGCGCCCCTTCTCGGTGATGGAGGCGAGCGTGCCGCGCCCGTCATTGGGGTTGGGGCGCTTGTCGACAAGCCCGGACCTCACCAGCCGGTCCACGGTGTTCGTCACGGAGGTCGGATGCACCATGAGCCGCTCGCCGATCTTGGACATCGGCAGTTCGCCGGCCTTGGAGAAGGTGAGCAGCACCAGCGCCTCGTACCGCGCGAACGTCAGCCCGTACGGCCTGACCACCGCGTCCACCCCGGCGAGCAGGATCTGGTGCGCGCGCATGATCGAGGTGATCGCCGCCATGGACGGCACAGAGCCCCACCGCTGCTTCCAGTGCTCGTCGGCACGGGCGATGGGATCAAAGGCAAGGCTGAGCGGCTTCGACACGCCAAAGACCTTACCGGCCGGTCACATCGTGGTCAGCCCTGTCTCGCCTTTCGGTCCCCGACCGTGGAACGCGGGGCAGTACACCGCGCGCACCCCGCCGTCCCAGTGTCGTATCCATGTCGACTAAGCGCCCTATGCGACGATTGCCGATGAATTGTCACTGATAGTCACCTTCGCCCAAGGGGGCAGGATGTCCCGGCTGATCCGTACCTTCGCGGCACTCGCGGCGCTCGGGCTCGCGGCGGGCTGCTCGTCCACGCCAGGCGTCGACGAGGCCTCCGTCGTCCGGCGCGCACCCCAGGACGCGACGCCCACCGCGCAGTCCCCGTCCCCTTTCTGGGTCGACCCCGCCAGTCCCGCCGCCCAGCAGATCGAGATGTGGAGCAGACAGGGCCGTACGCAGGACGCCGAGCTGCTGCAGCGCATCGCCGGTCAGCCCGCCGCACTGTGGCCCGCGGGCGACGAGCCGGGAGGGACGATCGGGGCGGCGACCTCGGCGGCGGCGCAGGAGGGGCGGACGACGGTGTTCGTGGCGTACAACATTCCGCACCGTGACTGCGGGCAGCACTCGGCGGGCGGGGCCTACGACGCGAGCGCCTACCGGGCGTGGATCGAGAAGTTCGCGCAAGCGCTCGGCGACAGCAAGGCGCTCGTGATCCTCGAACCCGACGCCGTCGCACACATCGTGGACGGCTGCACACCGGGCGAATACCACGCGGAGCGCGAGCAGTTGCTCTCGGAGGCGATCGTGCGGCTGAAGCAGCAGCCCCACACCAAGGTGTACCTGGACGCCGGCAACCCCGCCTGGATCGACGAGCCCTGGAAACTCGTCGAACCGCTGCAACGCGCAGGGGTCGGCGGCGCGGACGGCTTCTCCCTGAACGTCTCCAACTTCCAGACGGACGCGGTGACCAAGAAGTACGGCGTCCAGCTGTCGCAGGACCTCGGCGGCAAGCACTTCGTGATCGACAGCAGCCGCAGCGGCAACGGGCCGCTGGGCGGCGACCGCGGCGAGGCCTGGTGCAACCCGCCCGGCCGGGCCCTGGGAACCAGGCCGACCACCCGGACCGGAGAGTCCGCCCTCGACGCCTATCTGTGGATCAAGCGGCCCGGGGAGTCGGACGGTGAGTGCCGGGGCGGCCCGGCCGCCGGACAGTGGTGGCCCGACTACGCCCTGGGGCTGGCTCGCAACTCCAAGGCGTAGCAGGGCACTTCACCTACGCCGTTCACCTGACCTGGATCCACTTCGCCTCCGACGGCGTCCCCTCCCCGTCCGTCACGAACAGCATGTACCAGCCCGGGGGGACCAGAGCCCGGTCGCTGGGTACGTCCACGGTGACCGAGTTCTTGGTCTTCGTCAGCCCGAGTTCGATGGAGCGCTGCTCGACGTCCGTCGTGTGGGTGACCGCGCTCGGGCGCATCAGCCGGGCCTTGACCACGCGCTCCGGGTACTGGGTGGCGAAGGTCGCGCGCCGCTTGCTGTCGAGAACGTTCGGGCCGTCACCCAGCACTGGGCGGTTCTTGCCGTTCTTGTGCAGGACGGGCGGGGTGAAGATCTCCATGCGCTGCTCGAAGTGGCCCAGCTTGGTGTTCTGCTGATCGTCGAAGAGCGGGTCGGAGCCGAAGGTGGCGACGCGGCCGTCGGGCAGCAGCAGGGCCTCGGAGTGGTAGTTGCGGCCGACCTTCGGGGAGGCGGCCTCGCGGAAGGCGTTGCCCTTGGGGTCGTAGAACTGCGCCTTGAGGATGTTGCTGGCGCTGCGGCCGCGGTAGTCCTCGGAGCCGTTGGTGGTGAAGACGGAGTCGTCCGGCATGATCACGCTGTTCAGATACCGGGTGCCCTGGGGGAGGTTGGGCCCGTCCTCGAAGGACGGGCTGCCCTTCTTGAGGTCGACGACGGCGGTGCGCGGGGTCGACTTCTTGGACTCGCCGACGCCTCCGCCGCCGAGGATCATCACCTTCTGGTCCTGGGCGGGCGGCAGCAGCAGGGAGGCGGAGGTCTCGGTCTCGTCCGGGTCCCGCAGCCCGGGGACCTTCTCGAACTTGTTGGTCTTCAGGTCCCAGATGCCGGGCTCGCGGCCCATCTCGGCCGGCCCGTAACCGGCGTTGGACGCCGGGTAGAAGAGCTTGCCGCCCTTGGTGAGGAAGAGCGCGGGGTAGGTGGGGAAGTAGCGCTTGGGGCCGGGCGTCCACTTCTTCGTCTTCGGGTCGTAGATCTCGTTGTCGCCGGGGTCGATCACACCGACGTCGTCGAGGCCTGAGACCGCGAGCACCCGCCCGTCGTCGAGCCCGACGAGCGTCGGGTACCAGCGGGCCTTCTGCATGGGGTCGACGGGGATGTACTTCTCGGCCGTCGGGTCGAACTCGTAGGCGGCTCTGATCCCCTGGAAGTCCTGCTTCTCCAGGGTGATCTTCTCGGAGAGGCCGTACGTGTTGTCGGCGTCCTTGCCCTTCAGGCCGACGATCTCGTACTGGGCCTGCCTGTCGGTGGCCGAGGTCGGGCCGTCCTCGGTGGCCTCCACGAAGACGCGGGTCTCACTCGCGACGATCCTGGTCTTCCAGGGCTGCATGACGCCCGCGCGGTTGTACGTGACCTTCTGCGTGCGCTTGGCCTTGGGGATCCGGACGTCGACCCTGCTGACGTACTCGACGCCGGCCGGTGAGCGGAAGCGGGTGCCCTTCTTCAGGAGGACCGCCTTGTCGGGGTTCTCGTTCTTCACGCGCATACCGCCGCCGGCCCGCTCGACCTCGTCTCCGAGCAGTTCGTAGCGGGCGGTGCCGCCGGCCACCAGCATTCTGCCGCTGGGGAGTTGGGCGTGCCCCGAGCAGAAGAAGTCGTCGGGAGTGGCGATCTTCTTGAAGGTGTCGGTCGTCGGGTCCCAGAGGACGGTGTCGAAGGACCCCTTGTCGAACTTGCGCTTCTCGTTCCCCGAGCCGGCGACGATCAGCACCTTGCCGGTGTGCAGCAGGGCGGCGTGGATGGCGTTGGTGCGGTAGTCGTCGGGGATGTCGAGGTGGCTCCAGGAGCCGTACTTCGCCTTGTAGCCGGGCTGCGCGATCTTGTACTCGTAGTACGTCTCGCTGGCGAAGCCGAGCGTGGCGGGCGCGTTGAGGCCGGCGAGCACGACTATGCCGCCGATGCCCAGCACGGTCTTCTTCGTCTTCTGCGAGGGCTGGTAGGCCATGGCCTAGTTACCTCCTGTCGTGGAGCTGGTGACCGCGGTCGAGCTGCCGCTGGTCGCGAGGGCGGGTTCGACGGCCTCGGTGATCCGTGCGGTCGTCGCGCGGGGCAGCTGCCGGGCCCTGCGTTCCTTGAGCAGCGTGGAGACCCACACGCCGACCGGGGCGAGCGAGATCCCCATGGCCAGCACCGCCCAGGTGCGCATCGCCACGTGGGTGTGGTCGAGGACGACGGACGCGGCGAGCGAGACACCGAGGAGCCCCGCCCAGGTGAGGTGGATACGGAAGGTCAGCAGCCGGTCGGGGTTGGCCTCGCCGCCCTTGGGGGTGACCACGAAGCGGCTGGGGCGGCGGATCAGGGCCTCGCCGAGCGACTTGAGGTAGATGGGTGCGGAGAGCGCCGACATCGCCATGCCCGCGAGACCGCCGGAGCCTTCGGGTTCGTGCGGGGAGACGTTGTGCCGCCGGTTCCAGAGGTAGAGGCCGATCTGCAGGGCGGCCGCGTCGCTGTAGAGCATCAGCCAGACGGATGCGGCGACCTGGGTGCCGGATGCGCCGAACCACAGGAAGAGGAAGCAACTCATGATGCCCAGCAGCCAGTTGACGGCTGTCATCGGGTAGTAGACGAGCATCATCGTGTACGAGAAGAGGCGGCCGGGAGGCATCGTGAACGGCGCCTTCCAGTACTGCTTGAACAGCGTCTCGTACGTCCCCCGCGACCAGCGCATCTGCTGCGTGAAGAAGTCCGTCCAGGAGGCGGGCCCCTCACCGACGGCGAGCACGTCCGGGGTGTAGACGGACCGCCAGTGCCTGCCGGTCTTCGGGTTCTTGTGGCGGTGCAGCTCGAACCCGGTGGCCATGTCCTCGGTGATGGAGTCGTACAGCCCGCCGACCTGGCGGACGGCCGTGATGCGTACGACGTTGTTGGTGCCGACGAACATGGGCGCGCGGTAGCAGTTGCCGGCCCGCTGGATCAGCGCGTGGAAGAGGAACTGCTGGGACTCGGCCGCCTTGGTGACGGGGTTCTCGTAGTTGCCGTAGACCTGCGGTCCGACGACGAAGGCGACGTTCGGGTCCCGGAAGTAACCCATCATCCGCTCAAGGAAGTTGGGGAGCGGGACGTGGTCGGTGTCGACAGAGGCGAAGAAGTCGTACTCCTTGCCGTGCATCGCGATCCACGCGTTGTAGTTGCCGTGTTTGGTACGGGCCTTGTGGACTCCCTTGTCGCGGTTCCACTCCGGGACGCCGAACCGGGTGAAGTGCCGGACGCCGAGTTCCGCGCAGAGCGCCTTGGCCTGTTCGTCGTCGCCCTCGTCGAGGAGCCAGACGTCCACGGGGCCGGTGTGGGTGACCGCGACCGCGCCTTCGAGCGTCGCGCGGACCATGGCGAGGGGTTCCTTGCCGGGTACGTACGTGGTGAGGAAGGCGACCCGCGTCCCTTCCTGGGCCTCGACGGGTATCGGGTCCCGCGCCACCATCGTGGCGTGCGCGATGCTGATCACGTTGACGACCATGAACAGCTCGATCAGCCCGATGGCTATGAGCATCGCGATGTCGAGTCCGACCAGCCAGCGTGCGCCGCCTTCGCGCTCCACCCAGTGGCTCGGCCACACCAGGTAGACGAGGAGTACGCCGGTGAGGATCGGCGCGAAGGTCATCAGCAGGACAGCGCGTATTCGGTGCGGCTCTCGCGAGAGGAGCTTGGTGTACTGCACCTGGTACGCCGGGCCGGGCGGCTGCGTGAGCGGTCCGGCGAGACGGCTGTAGGTGTCGTAGTCGTAGCCCTCGGGCCGCACAGCGCCCTCCAGTGATTGAACTTGTCCGGTGATCGAACGAGCCGATACCCATACACAAGTGGAGATTTGGTGGCGTGTCGAACTGGGCGCGTCCGAAGGAGTAACCGCCCCCGCCTGACCGGACACGACAAAACCCCGGCCCAGAAGGGCCGGGGTTTCCTCGTACGTTCCTCGTACGTTCCTCGTATGGGGGACTACGCGGACAAGTGGCGTTCCACCGTCTCCACCTTGGACGTCAGACCGTCCGTCACACCGGGACGGATGTCCGCCTTCAGGACGACCGAGACGCGCGGGGCGCGCTCCTCGACGACGGCGACGGCGCGCTTGACCACGGCCATCACCTCGTCCCACTCGCCCTCGATCGAGGTGAACATCGCGTCGGTGTGGTTGGGCAGCCCCGACTCGCGTACGACCCGGACGGCGTCGGCGACGTACTCCCCGACGTCCTCGCCAACGCCCAGCGGTGTCACGGAGAAGGCGACGATCATGACGTCTTCACCACGCCCTCGCGCCGGGCGCGGGAGGCGATGACCGCGTTCTCGGCCTCGTGCCTGAGCTTGCGCTCGGCGAAGAAACCGCCGGTGGGCAGGACCGAGAGGATGAAGTAGAGGGCGGCGGTCTTCACGCCCCACTTGGTGCGGTTCCAGGCGTCCGCCCAGAAGATCACGTACAGGACGAAGAAGGCGGCGTGGACGTAGCCCATGACGGGCACCGCGTTGAAGTCCGTGGTCCGCTTCAGCACAGAGCAGACAAGCAGGAGAAGGAAGGAGACGGCCTCGGGGGCCGAGATCAGGCGGAGGCGGCGGAGGGCGCTGGCGGTCTTGATGTCCAGGGTCTTGAAGTCCACGGGTCACCTTCGGTGGGAGATGCGCTTCGGTGGGAGAAGCGCTTCGGCAGGAACGTCGCTTTGTGAACCCAGGCACAAGCGTCCGAGCCATTGTGGCACCTGGGTTCCAGCCGTCCCGGTGTGGGGTGCGGGGCGGCGCGCCCACCTCATCCCCCAACCCCTAAGGGTCCGATCCGGGACGAGATCCACCCGTAGGCCCTTTTGGCGGGCCCCACCCGGCGGCTACCTTCACAGCGTGGCGATGTTCCGACTTCAAGGCAGCAAGGTGCTGGCCGTCGACATGACCGGGGACGCCGTAAAGGCGAAGAACGGCTCGATGGTGGCGTACGACGGCCAGATGGCCTTCAAGAAGATGAGCGGCGGCGGTGAGGGTGTACGGGGGATGGTGACCCGGCGCCTCACCGGTGAGCAGATGACGGTGATGGAGGTGAAGGGGCACGGGACCTGCTGGTTCGCGGACCGGGCTTCCGAGATCAACCTCGTGAATCTCCAGGGGGACAAGCTGTACGTCGAGTCGAGCAATCTGCTCGTGACGGATGCCGGGCTGCGTACCGGCACATCGTTCACGGGCATGCGCGGGGCCACCCAGGGCAACGGGCTGTTCACGACGACCGTCGAGGGCCACGGCCAGGCGGCGATCATGTCCGACGGCCCTGCGGTGGTGCTGCGGGTGAGTGCGCAGTACCCGCTGACCGTCGACCCGGGCGCGTACATCGCGCACCAGGGCAATGTGCGGCAGTCCTTCCAGTCGGGCGTGACCTTCCGCACGTTCCTGGGCGAGGGCGGCGGCGAGGCCTTCCAGATCCGCTTCGAGGGCGACGGCCTGGTCTACGTGCAGCCCAGTGAGCGGAACACGATCGCTGGGGATGTGTGACATGCCCTTCCGTGAGATCAACTCGAAGGTGGTCGAGGCCACCGTGCTGCCCGGCCAGCGGATGTTCAGTCAGCGCGGGGCGATGCTCGCCTACAAGGGCGACGTGTCTTTCACGCCCAACATCCAGGGCGGCCAGGGCGGGGTGATGTCGATGCTCGGCCGCCGCCTGGCGAACGAGGCCACCCCGCTGATGACCGTCGAGGGCTCCGGCACGGTGCTCTTCGGGCACGGCGGCCACCACATCCAGGTGATCGGCCTCACCGGCGACACCCTGTATGTGGAGGCGGACCGGCTGCTCGCCTTCGACGGCGCACTTCAGCAGGGCACGATGTTCATGGGCTCGCAGGGCGGGGTGATGGGCATGGTGCGCGGTCAGGTGACCGGCCAGGGGCTCTTCACGACCACCCTGACGGGGCACGGCGCGGTCGCCGTCATGGCGCACGGCGGCGTGTTCGAGATCCCGATCACCCCGCAGCGCCCGGTCCACGTCGACCCGCAGGCGTACGTCGCGCACCACGGCGACGTACGCAACAAGCTGTCCACCGCGCTGGGCTGGCGCGACATGGTGGGCCGCGGCTCGGGCGAGGCGTTCCAACTGGAGCTGAGCGGCAACGGCGCGGTGTACGTCCAGGCCTCGGAGGAAAAGCTGTGAGCGGATACGGAGCTTCGGGGCCGACCGTGTACGACGCGATGACACTGCCCGTCGACGACAACGTGAACAACTACACCTTCTGCGTGGAGCTCAAGGGGAGCCAGTGGTTCCTGCAGAAGGGCAAGATGATCGCCTACTACGGGACGATCGACTTCAACGGCATCGGACACGGCCGGCTCGACCGACTTGTCCGTACGTCATTCCATTCGCCTCTGCACGCGAGCGACTGGGTCGTGGCGGAGGGCTCGGGCAAGATGCTGCTCGCCGACCGGGCCTTCGACGTGAATTCGTACGATCTGGAAGACGGCAACCTGACCATTCGCTCCGGCAATCTGCTCGCTTTTCAGCCAACTCTGGCCCTCAAGCAGTCGATCGTGCCGGGCTTCCTGACCCTTATCGGAACGGGCAAGTTCGTGGCCGCCTCGAACGGTCCGGTGGTGTTCATGGAACCCCCGATCCGGGTGGACCCCCAGGCCCTGGTCGGCTGGGCGGACTGCCCCTCCCCGTGCCACCACTACGACCACGGATACATGACAGGCGTCATGGGCGGCCTACGTGCGATGACGGGCATCGGCGGAGCCTCCGGAGAAGAGCACCAGTTCGAGTTCGTGGGGGCCGGCACGGTACTGCTCCAGTCCACCGAAACCCTCATGGCCGAGCTGGCCACGGGAGCGGTCCCGCAGCAGGCGGGAGTACCCGGCGCGAGCGGGGTACCCGGCCAGCACGGACAACAGGCAGGCGTACCGCGCCTTCCCGGACAGCTGGGAGACCTCCAGCGTCGCTTCGGGCTGTGAGCGGTAGTCTGCGGAGTGTGACATCGAACGCGTGCGCGTAGTCACACCGCCCTCACTAGTTCGCCTTTCAACATTTTAGGTAGACTTCACTTATGGAGACCGAGACGGCCACGCGCTGGCTGACCAATGCGGAGCAGTGTGCCTGGCGCACCCACCTGGAGGTCAACAGGCTGTTGACCTACCAGCTCGAGAGGGACCTGCAACCGTTCGGCCTGACCATGAACGACTACGAGATCCTCGTGAACCTCTCCGAGTCGGAGGGCGTACGGATGCGGATGAGCGACCTCGCGTCCGCCACCCTCCAGTCCAAGAGCCGCCTCTCGCACCAGATCACGCGCATGGAGAACGCGGATCTGGTGCGCCGGGAGAACTGCGAGTCCGACCGCCGGGGACTGTTCGCGGTCCTCACCGACCACGGCATGGAGACGATGCAGAAGGTCGCCCCGCACCATGTGGCGTCCGTCCGGCGGCACTTCATGGACCTGCTGTCGCCGGAGGCGCTGGAGGATCTCCACAAGACGCTGACACCGATCGCGGAGCATCTGCGCGGGCAGCGCGGCAAGCCGTAGCGCTCCGCTGGGTAGGCCGATTTCGACTGCGGGTCGGCTTTGATTGCGGGTCGGTCGGCTTTGACTGCGGGTCGGCGTTGATTGCCGGTCCGCTGTGGCTGCCGGTCCGCTGTGGCTGCGGGTCCGCCGTGGCTGCGGGCCCGCCGTGACTGCGGGCCCGCCGTGACTGCGGGCCCGCTGTGGCTGCGGGTTCGCCGTGACTGCGCGTCCGCTGTGGCTGCGGGTTCGCCGTGACTGCGCGTCCGCTGTGGCTGCGGGTTCGCCGTGACTGCGCGTCCGCTGTGGCCGCGGGTCCGCTGTGGCTGGTCGCGCAGTTCCCCGCGCCCCTTACGGGGCTCCAGGGAGCCGGAGTTCGAAGAGTGCGCCTCCCTCGGGTGCCTCTCGGACGGTGAGCGTTCCTCCGTGCCGTACCGCGACATCGCGCGCGATGGCGAGGCCGAGACCGGCCCCGCCATCGTCGCGGGTGCGGGCGTCGTCGAGTCGTACGAAGCGCTCGAAGATGCGCTCGCGCTGGTCGGCGGGCACACCGGCCCCGTCGTCGGCGACTTCCGCCACGGCCCACACACCGTCCCTGCGCACCCGCACCGAGACCTGCTCCCCCGCATGCCGCCGGGCGTTGTCCAGCAGATTGGCCAGCACTCTCGCCAACTGCCCCCGGGAACCCGTCACTTCGACGGCCGGGGCGTCGACGGTCACCCCTGCCCGGCCGGCCGCCTCTTCCCGTACGACCGCCCCGAGGTCGAAGGGCGTGTCCGCGGGCCTCTCACCGGCGTCCAGCCGTGCGAGCAGCAGCAGATCGGCGGCGAGCCGCTGCAGCCGTACGGTGTCCTCGACGGCCCCCGCCAGGTCGAGCAGCTCCGGGTGTGCGGCGCCCACTTCGAGCTGGGTGCGGAGGGAGGCGATGGGGCTGCGCAGTTCGTGGGAGGCGTCGGCGACGAACCGCCGTTGGCGCTCGACGGACGCCTCCAGGGCGGCCAGCGTCTCATTGGTCGTGCGGGCCAGACCGGCGACCTCGTCGTGGGTGTCCGGCACGGGAACGCGCCGTGCGAGATCCTCGGAGGCCGTGATGGCGGCCATCTCGCTCCGGATGCCCTCGACGGGCCGCAGCGCCCGCCGGGTCACCCGCCAGGTCACCACGGCCACCACGGCGAGGAGCAGCGGGAACCCGATCAGCATGACGGTCAACGCGGTGCGTACGGCGCTCTGTTCGGCGGCCAGTGGCGCACCGGCGTACACCGTGAGCGTGCCCTTGTTCTGCACCTCCACGGTCACTGCGGCGAACCGGTAGTCCTCGGTGTCGCCGTCGATGGTGGCGGAGCCCTCGCTGAAGGCCGTCTCCTCGCCGATCTCACCGGGTTCGAGGGACTCGTCGTCCCCCTCCTTGTCGTCATCGTCATCGTCGCCGACACCGGCCGCGGGGGGCTGTGGCCGTACGGCGCCGACGCCCGTCCCGCTGATCCGCTCGAGGTCCTCGCTCGCGGCGACCAACGTCCCTGCCTGGTCGACGACTTGGACGGGACGGTCGTCGTCGTCCAGCGACACCTGGTCGTAGGACTGGCCGCCCGCGAGGTCGGCGGCGACGGACCGCGCGGACCGCTCGGCCTGCGTACTGGCCTGCCCGCTCAGGTTGGATCGCAGGGACAGCGTCACGGCCGTCCCCGCGGCGATCAGCGCGATGGCGACGACAAGGGTCGCGCCCAGCGTGGCCCGCGACCGCACCGAGCCGAAGAGGCGTCTCATCGTGCCTCCAGGCGGTAACCGGCGCCGCGTACCGTCCGGATGAGGGCGGCGCCCAGCTTCCGGCGCAGCGTGCTGACGTACACCTCGACGATGTTCGGATCCCCGTCGTACGCGAAGTCCCAGACGTGCTCAAGGATGTCGGCCTTGGAGACAACCTCTCCGGCGCGCACCACGAGCTGTTCGAGGACCGCGAACTCCTTGGCGGTGAGGGTGACTTCGTCCTCACCACGGAAGACGCGCCGCGCTGCGGTGTCGACCTTCAGATCGCCGACGACACGCACGGGCGAGGCCCCGGCCTGACCGCGCCGCCGCAGCAGCGCCTTCACCCGCGCCACCAGCACCACGTACGAGAACGGCTTGGTCAGGTAGTCGTCGGCGCCGGTGTCGAGCCCCTCGGCCTCGTCGTACTCGCCGTCCTTCGCGGTGAGCATCAGGATCGGTACGTCGTGGCCGGCGGCGCGGAGGGCGGAGCACACGTGGTAGCCGTTCATGCCGGGCAGCATGATGTCGAGGATGACGAGGTCGTACGTCCCTTCACCGGCCCGGTGCAGCCCTTCGAGCCCGTCGTGGACGACGTCCACGGCGTAGCCCTCGGCCATGAGTCCCTTGGCGAGCGACAGGGCCAGCCGCTTCTCGTCCTCCACGATCAAGAATCGAAAGGGGCGGCGCGCAGCGCCTCGAGCAGGGTGGTGGTGGGAGGCGGGTGGGCGCATGCGCCAAGCGTCGCAAACCGAAGCTGAAGAAGGCTTCAGGCGGCTTCAGCCTGCCTTCAGTGTCCGCCGCGCAGATTGGTCCCCGTCGCATCGCGCCGCACCACGGCGCACGGGATCAACTCGGGAGGAACTCTCATGAAGCGCAACATCGTCATTGCCACCGTCGTGGCCGCGGCCCTGGTCGGGGGCGGTACGGCGACGGCCCTCGCGGTCTCGGGCGACGACGGGGCGTCGACGCCGCAGTTGGGTGCGCGGGCGGCGTCCGAGGTCCGGGACGACGACGGACTCGACGACGAGAACGGTCAGGACGCGGACGGTCAGGACGACGACGTCACCGAGGTGAAGGCCGCGAAGGTGACGGCGGCCGACGCGCTCACCGCGGCCCTGCGCCACACACCGGGTACCGCCGTCTCCGCGGACCTGGACGACGAGGCCGACGAGAACGGCGAGAACGGCGAGGCCTCCAAGGCCGACGTCGTGACCTGGGACATCGACATCCTCGACAGCGCGGGCAAGTGGCACAGCGTCCACGTCGACCCCGGCACGGGCAAGGTCCTCTCCTCCCACACGGAGCGTGAGGACGGCGACAACAACGCTGACGCCGCCGCCCGGGTCCGGGCCGTCCTGAAGGGCAGCTCCACCTCCGCCGCCGAGGCCGCGAAGGCCGCCGCGGCGCAGGGCACGGTCACCTCGATCGACCTGGACGAGGACGCCGGCACCCCCGCCTGGGAGGCGGAGACCCGGACGCAGAGCGGCACCGGACACGACTGGCTGGTCGACCTCCGGACGGCCCAGGTCACCCCGGACCGCTCGTCGGACGACGACTGAGACCACCGCGTCGCGGGCGGTCAGACCCGGTCGGGTACCTCCGCCTGAGCGGGGGTACCCGGCGAGGCGGGCAGGCGACGTACGCCGCTCGCGGAGACCAGGGCCGCGGCGAGCGCCACCGAGCCCGAGACCGCGAAGCAGAGGCCGAGGGACAGGTGGCCGACCAGCAGGCCCACCCCAGCGGCGCCGGCCGAACTCCCGGCGTTCACAGCGGTGTTGACCCAGGCGCCGGCCTGGGTGCGGAAACCGGGTGGCGCTTCCTCGTCCGCGATCAGGTAGGACGTGGTCAGTGCCGGGGCCACGAAGAAGCCGGCGCAGACCACGGCGACGGTCAGGGTACCGAGGCCCGGCGCCAGTCCGGCGGCCAGCAGGGCGAGCCCCACGCCGCCGATCATCAGCGGCAGCCGGGTCCGTGCGGACGTACTCCAGTTGACGGCACCGTTCAGCAGGCCGCCCAGCGCGCTGCCCGCCGACAGGGCGGCGAGCACCCAGGCCACCACGTCGTCCCCGTGGTGGCGTTGCTCGGCGAAGGCCATGACCAGCAGGTCGAGTGCGCCGAGCGCCAGCCCGACACCCGCGGCGACGACGACGGGCTGCGCGAGGGCCCGGCCGACGCGCAACCGGGCTCGGGACCGCTCGGCCTTCACAGCAGCGGGCCGTACGCCCGCCACCACCGGCGACAGGACGAACCCGAGGGTTCCCGTCCACACCAGCACGGCGCTGAGCGCGACGGCGGCGGCCGGGGGCGCGAACTGCACCACCCCGCCCACCAGCAGTGGCCCGGAGACGAAGAGGATCTCCTCCGCCACGCCGTCCAAACTGTACGCCCGCTGCAACAGCAGCCGGTCCTCGACGACTTCGCCCCACACGGCGCGCATCGTGGGGCCGAGCGGGGGCGTGCAGGCGCCCGCGGCCACGGCCAGCGCGCCGAGTACCACCGGCGGTGCTTCCGGGCGCCAGGCAGTCGCCGCGAAGGCTCCGAGCAGCGTCGCGTAGAGCGAGGCCATGGGGAGAAGGGCACGGCGAGGGCCGTACCGGTCGATCAGGGCCGCCCTCGCGGGCGACAGGAACACGCTCATGGCACCGAACAGCGCCAGGACCGTGCCGGCCACGGCGTACGACCCGGTCGCCCGGGTCACTGTCAACAGCATGGCCACGGAGACCATGCCGTACGACAGTCTGCCGACGAGGGCGGTGGTGAAGGTGCGGCGGGTGTGGGGGATGCGGAGGACGGCGGCGTACGAGGGCCGCCGCGGAAGTGACGCAGGCATGTGGAGTGTTCCTCGGCGAGAGGGCGGTTGAGGGCACCTGTGTGCCGCGACGGTCGCGCGGCTTGGGCGGGCCCTATGCCATGAGGAGGAACATGCGGCCTAACTTAACAGCAGGTGCGGGGGGTTGAGGAGGGTTTTTTCGCCCCCTCCGCCCCTACCCATTCCCGTCACTTGGGGGCTCCGCCCCCAAACCCCCGCTCCTCAAGCGCCGGAGGGGCTAACACCCCTTCAGCCCGTCCGGCGTTTGAGGACGAGCGCGTTCAGCGCGATACGGGGGCCTGGGGGCAGAGCCCCCAGGTACGGGACGGGTAGGGGCGGAGGGGGCGAAAACCCCCAGACCTCAGGCCTCCCTCAACCCCTCCACCAGGGAATCCGCCGCCCGGTAGGGATCCAGCTCGCCCGCCACGATGCGCTCCGCGAGGGCGCTGAGGCGGCGGTCCCCGTGGAGGTCGCCGATGCGTTGGCGCAGGGCCGTCACGGCGATCGTCTCGACCTCCTTGGAGGCCCGGGCGCGGCGCCGCTCGATGAGCACCCCGTGCTCCTCCATCCACGCCCGGTGCTTCTCCAGCGCCTCGACGACCTCGTCGATCCCCTCGCCCCGCGCGGCGACGGTCTTGACGATCGGCGGGCGCCAGTCACCGGGGCCACGGGACTCGCCGAGGCCGAGCATGTGGTTCAGCTCGCGGGCGGTGGCGTCGGCCCCGTCCCGGTCGGCCTTGTTGACGACGTACACGTCGCCGATCTCCAGGATTCCGGCCTTGGCCGCCTGGATGCCGTCACCCATGCCGGGTGCGAGGAGCACCACGGACGTGTCGGCCTGGGACGCGATCTCGACCTCGGACTGGCCGACGCCGACGGTCTCGACCAGGATCACGTCACAGCCCGCGGCGTCCAGGACACGGATCGCCTGGGGTGCCGACCAGGCGAGCCCGCCGAGGTGGCCCCGGGTCGCCATGGAGCGGATGTACACCCCGGGGTCGGAGGCGTGCTCGGACATCCGCACGCGGTCGCCGAGCAGCGCGCCTCCGGAGAACGGCGAGGACGGGTCGACGGCGAGGACGCCGACCCGCCTGCCCTGCTTGCGGTACGCGGTCACGAGCGCCGACGTGGCCGTCGACTTGCCCACGCCCGGCGACCCCGTGAGGCCGACGACGTACGCGTTCCCGGCGAGCGGTGCCAGCGCCGCCATCACCTCGCGAAGCTGCTCGGACGCTCCCTCCACCAGAGAGATCAGCCTGGCCACGGCTCGCGGCCGGCCTTCTCTGGCCTGGGCCACCAGCGAGGCGACGTCCTCCATCACAGCTCCGTTCACTAAGGGCGGGCGAAAAGGGCGAAGGCGAAAAGCGTGGGTCAGCTCTTGGGTACCCGCACGATCAGCGCGTCACCCTGCCCGCCGCCGCCGCACAGCGCGGCGGCACCCACGCCACCGCCCCGCCGCTTCAGTTCGAGGGCGAGGTGCAGGACGAGCCGCGCGCCGGACATCCCGATCGGGTGACCCAGGGCAATGGCTCCGCCGTTGACGTTCACCTTGTCGGTGGACACTCCGAGGTCCTTCATTGACTGCACGGCGACCGCCGCGAAGGCCTCGTTGATCTCGATGAGGTCGAGGTCCGAGACGTCCAGGCCCTCCTTCTTCAGGGCGTGCAGGATGGCGTTGGAGGGCTGCGACTGGAGGGAGTTGTCCGGCCCTGCGACGTTCCCGTGGGCGCCGATCTCGGCGATCCACTCAAGGCCCAGCTCCAGCGCCTTCGCCTTGCTCATGACGACGACGGCGGCGGCGCCGTCCGAGATCTGGGACGAGGTGCCGGCCGTGATCGTGCCGTCCTTGGTGAAGGCCGGGCGCAGCTTGCCCAGCGACTCCACCGTGGTCTCGGCGCGGATGCCCTCGTCCTCGCTGAAGACGACGGGCTCGCCCTTGCGCTGCGGAATCTCCACCGGCGTGATCTCCGCCGCGAAGATGCCGTCCTTCTGGGCGGCGGCCGCGCGCTGGTGCGAAAGGGCCGCCACCGCGTCCTGCTCGGGGCGGACGATGGCGAGCCGGGTGTTGTGCTTCTCCGTCGACTCACCCATGGCGACGTTCTCGAAGGCGTCCGTGAGGCCGTCGTACGCCATGGCGTCGAGCATCTCGATCGCGCCGTACTTGTAGCCCTCGCGGGACTTCGGGAGGAGGTGGGGCGCGTTCGTCATGGATTCCTGGCCGCCCGCGACGACGATCTCGAACTCACCTGCGCGGATGAGCTGGTCGGCGAGTGCGATGGCGTCGAGGCCCGAGAGACACACCTTGTTGATGGTGAGCGCCGGGACGCTCATCGGGATGCCCGCCTTGACCGCGGCCTGGCGTGCCGGGATCTGCCCTGCCCCGGCCTGGAGCACCTGGCCCATGATCACGTACTGCACCTGGTCGCCGCCGATACCCGCACGGTCGAGGGCGGCCTTGATCGCGAAGCCACCGAGGTCTGCCCCGGAAAAGGACTTCAGCGAGCCCAGCAACCGTCCCATGGGCGTACGGGCGCCCGCGACGATCACCGAGGTACTGCTGTTCGTTCCTGACATGAGGTGCGATCCCCTTTCAGCTGCACAGCTGAGGAGTGAACGAGGGTTTACTTTGAATGTACTGAGCGGTAGGCCACCCGTCATCCGGCGTGGAGTGTGATCGCGCGCACGTTGCGTAACCGCCTCAGGAGCGCTGCACTGACTCCATGCTGACGCGAATCGACCACATTGGGATCGCCTGTTTCGACCTCGACAAGACCGTCGAGTTCTACCGGGCCACGTACGGCTTCGAGGTCTTCCACTCCGAGGTCAACGAGGAGCAGGGTGTCCGGGAGGCCATGATCAGGATCAACGGGACCTCCGACGGCGGTGCTTCCTACCTCCAGCTGCTCGAACCCACCCGCGAGGACTCCACCGTCGCGAAGTGGCTGGCGAAGAACGGTGAGGGCGTCCACCACATCGCTTTCGGCACCGCGGACGTGGACGCCGACGCCGCCGACATCAAGGACAAGGGCGTACGCGTGCTGTACGACGAGCCCCGGATCGGCTCGATGGGCTCCCGGATCACGTTCCTGCATCCAAAGGATTGCCATGGCGTGCTGACAGAACTGGTGACTTCGGCGCCTGTTGAGTCACCTGAGCACTGACCCTCGTACATATGGGCCGGTAGGGTTGGGGACGGCCGCCGCCTCAGCGGGGCGGTCCGGGTCCTTACTCATTGGGATTCGAGGGCCGGGGTCCAGGTTTTCGGGGGACAGGCGGGACGAGCGTCCGGGCAGCGGCCCATGCTCCGCCGGTGATCTGACACCATTCCCCGGGGGCCCCGTTCGGCGGATGGACGGAGCTCGTTTGGAGAGACTTGCGACCAGGGGACGGATGGGACCGCGCAGTGCGGGGCTACGAACGCCAGGAGCGAGAGCCGGCGGCTGACGTCGACCACCTCTCTCGGTTCGAGGCCGAGATGGAGCGGCTGAAGACCGAGCGGGAGAAGGCCGTCCAGCACGCCGAGGACCTCGGCTATCAAGTCGAGGTGCTGCGCGCCAAGCTGCACGAGGCGCGCCGCAGTCTGGCGACCCGGCCTGCCTATGACGGCGGTGACCTCGGCTACCAGGCCGAGCAGCTCCTTCGTAATGCGCAGATCCAGGCCGACCAGTTGCGCGCCGACGCCGAGCGCGAGATGAGCCAGGCCCGCGCGCAGACCCAGCGCATCCTCCAGGAGCACGCCGAGCAGGCCGCCCGTCTCCAGGCGGAGCTGCACCAGGAGGCGGTCACCCGCCGCCAGCAGCTGGACCAGGAGCTGGGCGAGCGCCGGCAGACCGTCGAGTCGCACGTCAACGAGAACGTGGCGTGGGCGGAGCAGCTGCGCTCCCGCACCGAGCAGCAGGCCCGCAGGCTTCTGGAGGAGTCGCGTACCGAGGCCGACCAGGCGCTGGCCGCGGCCCGTGCGGAGGCCGAGCGGGTCGCCTCCGAGGCCCGCCAGCGGCTGAACGCCGACGCCGAGTCGGCCCGCGCCGAGGCCGAGGCGCTGCTGCGCCGGGCCCGCACGGACGCCGAGCGGCTGCTGAACGCGGCGTCCACCCAGGCCCAGGAGGCCACCGACCACGCCGAGCAGCTGCGCAGCTCTACGGCGACCGAGTCGGACTCCGCCCGCCGTCAGGCCACCGAGCTGAGCCGGACCGCCGAGCAGCGCGCGGCCGAGGCGGAGGCGGCGCTGCGCGAGGCGCGGGCCGAGGCGGAGAAGACCGTCGCCGAGGCGAAGGAGGCCGCGGCCAAGGCCCTGGCCACCGCCGAGTCGACGAACGAGCAGCGCACGCGGACGGCGAAGGAGCAGGTCGCCCGGCTGGTCAACGAGGCCAGTCAGGAGGCCGAGACCACCAAGGCGGACGCCGAGCAGGTCGTCGCGGAGGCCAAGGCCAAGGCCGAGAAGATCGTCGCGGAGGCCGAGGAGAACGCGCGCAGTCTCACCGCCGAGGAGACCGCGTCCCAGCTCGCCAAGGCGGCCCGTACCGCCGAGGACGTCCTGAACAGGGCGTCCGAGGAAGCCAAGTCGACCACCAAGGCCGCCACCGAGGAGGCCGAGCGGATCCGCAGCAAGGCCGAGGCCGAGGCGGACCGGCTGCGTGCCGAGGCGCACGACATCGCCGAGCAGCTCAAGGGCACGGCGAAGGACGACACCAAGGAGTACCGCGCCAAGACGGTCGAGCTCCAGGAGGAGGCGCGCCGGCTGCGCGGCGAGGCCGAGCAACTGCGCGGCGACGCCAACGCCGAGGGCGAGCGGATCCGCAGCGAGGCCAGGCGCGAGGCCGTCCAGCAGATCGAGGAGGCGGCCAAGACCGCCGAGGAGCTGCTCGCCAAGGCCAAGGCGGACGCCGACGAGCAGCGGTCGGTCGCCACGACCGACAGTCAGCGGGTGCGCACCGAGGCCATCGAGCGTGCCACGACCTTGCGCCGACAGGCCGAGGAGACCCTGGAGCGCACCCGCACGGAGGCCGAGCGGCACCGGACGGAGGCCGAGGAGCAGGCCGAGGGCGTCAAGGCGGACGCCGAGCGGGCCGCTCAGGCGTTGCGCGAGGAGACCGAGCGGGCCATAGCGGCCCGCCGCGAGGAGGCTGCCGAGGGGCTGGCCCGGCTGCACACCGAGGCCGAGCAGCGGGTCACCTCGGCGGAGCAGGCGCTGGGCGAGGCCCGCGCGGAGGCCGAGCGGCTGCGCCGTGAGGCCGCGGAGGAGACGGACCGGCTGCGTTCGGAGTCCGCCGAGCGGATCCGTACGCTCCAGGCACAGGCCGAGGCGGAGGCCGAGCGGCTGCGCGACGAGGCCGCGGCCGACGCGTCCACGTCCCGGGCCGAGGGCGAGAACATCGCCGTACGACTGCGTTCGGACGCCGCGGCGGAGGCCGAGCGGCTGAAGTCGGAGGCGCAGGACAGCGCGGACCGGGTACGGGCGGAGGCACAGGCCGCGGCCGAGCGGCTGGCGGTCGAGGCTGCCGAGGCGCTGGCCGCCGCGCAGGAGGAGTCCCAGCGGCGGCGCCGCGAGGCCGAGGAGCTGCTCGGTTCGGCGCGCCAGGAGGCCGACCAGGAGCGCGAGCGGGCCCGCGAGCAGAGCGAGGAGCTGCTCGCTTCCGCTCGCAAGCGGGTGGAGGAGGCCCAGGCCGAGGCCGTACGGCTGGTCGAGGAGGCCGACCGGCGCGCGACCGAGATGGTCTCGAACGCCGAGCAGACCGCGCAGCAGGTGCGCGACTCGGTCGCCGGGCTGCACGAGCAGGCTCAGGAGGAGATCACCGGTCTCAGGTCCGCCGCCGAACATGCGGCGGACCGGGTACGGACCGAGGCACAGGCGGAGGCCGACCGGGTCCGCGCCGACGCCTACGCGGAGCGCGAGCGGGCCAGCGAGGACGCGAGCCGTGTGCGGCGGGAGGCGTCCGAGTCGTCGGAGGCCGCCAAGTCGCTGGCGGAGCACACGGTTTCGGAGGCGATCGCCGAATCCGAGCGACTGCGTTCGGAGGCCGCCGAGCACTCCCAGCGCGTCCGCACCGAGGCGTCCGACGCCATCGCCAACGCCGAGCAGGACGCCTCACGTACGCGGGGCGAGGCTCGCGAGGACGCGAACCGGATCCGTTCGGACGCCGCCACGCAGGCGGACACGCTGATCAACGAGGCGCGGTCCGAGGCGGAGCGGCTCACGGTGGAGACGAACGCCGAGGCCGAGCGGGTCCGCGCGGAATCGGTGGCCAAGGCCGAGCACCTCATCTCGGACGCGACCGGGGACGCGGAGCGGCTGCGCGCCGAGGCCGCGGCGACGGTCGGCTCCGCGCAGCAGCACAGCGAGCGGATCCGCGCCGAGGCGGAGCGCCTCAAGGCCGAGGCGGAGGCGGAGGCCGAGCGGGTCACGTCGGCCGCGCGCGAAGAGGCCGAGCGGACGACGGACGAAGCGCGCAAGGAGGCCAACAAGCGGCGCTCCGAGGCGGCCGAGCAGGTCGACACGCTCATCTCGGAGACGGCGTCGGAGGCCGACAAGCTGCTCTCGGAGTCCCAGCAGACCGCGCAGAAGACCACGGCGGACGCCGAGGAGCAGGCCGACAGCATGGTCGGCGCGGCCCGCAGCGAAGCGGAGCGGCTGGTCTCCGAGGCGACGATCGAGGGCAACTCCCGGGTGGAGCGGGCCCGTACGGACGCCGACGAGCTGTTGGTCGGCGCGCGCCGGGACGCGACCGCGATAAGGGAGCGTGCGGAGGAGCTGCGCGACCGGATCACCACCGAGATCGAGTCGCTGCACGCGCGGGCGCGCCACGAGTCGGCCGAGACGATGCGGGCGGCGGGCGACCGGTGCGACGCGCTCATCAAGGCCGCCGAGGAGTCCCTCGCCAAGGCCGAGGCGAAGGCCAAGGACCTGGTGTCGGAGGCCAATTCCGAGGCGAGCAAGGTGCGGATCGCCGCCGTACGCAAGGCGGAGGGGCTCCTCAAGGAGGCCGAGCAGAAGAAGAACTCGCTCGTCGCCGAGGCTCAGAAGATCAAGGCCGACGCCGAGCAGGAGGCGCGGCGCACGGTCGAGGAGGGCAAGCGCGAGCTCGAGGTGCTGGTGCGGCGGCGGGCGGACATCAATGCGGAGATCTCCCGTGTCCAGGACGTGCTGGAGGCGTTGGAATCCTTTGAGGCCCCGTCGGGCAACAAGGACGGTGCCGTCAAGGCGGGGGCTGCCGCGGGTGCGACTCGTTCGGGTGGCAAGACGTCAGAGGGCTAGCCATAGGCGTCGATTCCATGCTTTGTAGGGACCTTTGACACAGGCTCTGGCAAGCGCTCCGACAGGTAGCCACCCAAAAGGAGTGTCATTCTCCAGATCAAACACGTATCCGCTCGATGACACACCGCTTTGACCCCTAGGATTCCCCCTATCACCTCACCGGTCTCATTCGACAGGAACCCCATGAGCGACACTTCCCCCTACGGCTTCGAGCTTGTGCGGCGTGGGTACGACCGCGCTCAGGTGGACGAACGCATTTCGAAGCTCGTCTCCGACCGTGACAGCGCTCTGGCCCGTATCACTGCTCTTGAAAAGCGCATCGAGGAGCTCCACCTCGAAACGCAGAACGCCCAGGCCCAGGTCAGCGACGCAGAGCCGTCGTACGCCGGTCTCGGCGCGCGTGTCGAGAAGATCCTCCGCCTCGCCGAGGAGGAGGCGAAGGATCTGCGAGAGGAGGCCCGGCGCGCTTCCGAGCAGCACCGCGAGCTCGCCGAGTCGGCGGCCCAGCAGGTCCGCAACGACGCAGAATCGTTCGCTGCAGACCGCAAGGCCAAGGCGGAGGACGAGGGCGTCCGGATCCTTGAGAAGGCCAAGGGCGACGCCTCGCAGCTGCGTCAGGAGGCGACGAAGGACGCACAGTCCAAGCGCGAGGAGGCGGACGCCCTCTTCGAGGAGACCCGTGCGAAGGCCGCGCAGGCCGCCGCCGACTTCGAGACGAACCTCGCCAAGCGGCGCGAGCAGTCCGAGCGTGACCTGGCTTCCCGTCAGGCCAAGGCCGAGAAGCGTCTCGCGGAGATCGAGCACCGCGCGGAGCAGCTCCGCCTGGAGGCGGAGAAGCTGCGCACGGACGCCGAGCGCCGCGCCCGCCAGACGGTGGAGACGGCTCAGCGCCAGGCCGAGGACATCGTGGCCGACGCGAACGCCAAGGCCGACCGCATCCGCTCGGAATCCGAGCGCGAGCTGGCGGCTCTGACGAACCGCCGCGACTCGATCAACGCCCAGCTCACGAACGTCCGCGAGATGCTCGCGACGCTCACGGGCGCCGCGGTGGCTGCCGCCACCTCGCCGGCCGACGACGAGCCGATCTCGCGTGGGGTCCCGGCTCAGCAGTCCCGGTAGTTCCCGGCATCCCGGCAGTTGCTCGTACGACGACGGCCCGCACTCCCGAGAATGAGGATGCGGGCCGTCGTCGTACCCGCACCCACATCCCGGCAGCGCGGGCCGTCGTCGTACCCGCACCGACGCGCCGGCCGGGATCGGTGAACATGCGGCAAAGACCCGCTCGCCCAAGTGGCACTGCGGCAACGCCCGTCTTAGCGTGGCCGCATGATCGAGCTCGAGGGGCTGACCAAGCGGTACGGCGACAAGGTGGCGGTCAACAACCTCACCTTCGCCGTCAGACCGGGGATCGTGACGGGCTTCCTCGGCCCCAACGGCGCCGGCAAGTCCACGACCATGCGGATGATGCTCGGGCTCGACCGGCCCACCGCGGGCGATGTGCGGATCGACGGGCAGCACTACGACGGCCTCAGGGAACCGCTGAAGTACATCGGCGCCCTCCTCGACGCCAAGGCCATGCACGGAGGCCGCAGCGCCTTCAACCACCTTCTCTGCCTCGCGCAGAGCAACGGCATCCCCAAGGCGCGGGTCCACGAGGTCCTCGACACGGTCGGGCTGACCGCCGTCGCCAGGAAGAAGGCCAAGGGGTTCTCGCTCGGCATGGGCCAGCGGCTCGGTATCGCGGGCGCGCTCCTCGGCGACCCGCGGATCCTGATGTTCGACGAGCCGGTCAACGGGCTCGACCCCGAGGGCATCCACTGGATCCGCAACCTCATGAAGTCCCTGGCGGCACAGGGCCGTACGGTCTTCGTCTCGAGTCACCTGATGAGCGAGATGGCGCTGACCGCCGACCACCTGGTCGTCATCGGCCAGGGCCGGCTGCTCGCCGACACCTCCATGGCGGACTTCATCCAGCAGAACTCACGGTCGTACGTCCGTATCCGCACTCCCCAGCGCGAGCGCTTCCTCGACCTGCTGCACGGCGCCGGAATCACCGTCGTCGAGACGGGCGGCGGCACGCTGGAGGTGGACGGCTCCAAGCCGGAGCACCTCGGGGAGCTGGCCGCACAGCACCAGATCGTGCTGCACGAACTCAGTCCCCAACAGGCATCCCTGGAAGAGGCGTTCATGCAGCTGACCGCGGAGTCGGTGGAGTACCACGCCCACTCGGACACCCCGCACCCGGACGCCGCTCTCCTGGACGCTCCGCATCTGGGGACCTCGCCACCACCCCAGCAGCAATGGGGCGACGACTGGAAGAGGGGCTGACCATGGCGGCGACGCAGGTCCTCCAGTCCGAGTGGACCAAGATCCGCTCGGTCGCATCCACCATCTGGACGCTCGGTCTCGCCGCGGTCGTCACGATCGCCCTCGGCATTCTGATCTCGCTCCTGTCGAAGAACGACTTCGACAATCTGAGCGAGAACGACAAGCTGTCCTTCGACCCGACGTTCATCAGCTTCGCGGGCATGAGCCTCGGTCAGCTCGCGATGATCGTGTTCGGGGTGCTCGTCGTCTCGAACGAGTACAGCACCGGCATGATCCGCACCTCACTCGCGGCCGTCCCGCGGCGCGGCACGTTCCTCTTCGGCAAGATCGCGGTGGCGACGGTCCTCTCCTTCGTCGTCGGCATCATCACCAGCTTCGTCGCCTTCTTCCTCGGCCAGGCGATGCTCGGCTCGCACAAGGCGTCGATCGGCGACCCCGGTGTGCTGCGCGCCGTCATCGGCGGCGGCCTCTACATGACACTCATCGCCGTCTTCTCGATGGGCGTCGCGACGATGCTGCGCAGCCCGATGCTCTCCCTCGGCATCCTGATGCCGTTCTTCTTCCTGATCTCCAACATCCTCGGCAACGTCTCCGCCACCAAGAAGATCGGCCAGTACCTCCCCGACCAGGCCGGCAGCAAGATCATGCAGGTCGTGACCCCGATCGACGACGACACTCCGTACGGCCCCTGGGGCGGCCTCGCGATCATGGTGGCGTGGGTGGCGGTGGCCGTCATCGGGGGGTATGTCCTGCTCAAGAAGCGGGACGCGTAGGGCTCCCGCCGTCCGGGCCGGACGGACGCACGGGGTCCTCGGCGTCCGGTCGGGAGGGCCCCAAGGGGTTCCGGCCGTCCGGCCGGGACTCCAGCACCCCGTCGAAGTCCGTCCACCCCTCCCAGCGCCACACGTCCTTGTCCAGATCCGGCTGGAGCGGCACGAAGCGGCCGAGTTCGAAGTCGCCGCCCGCCAGGTCGAACCAGCGCTCGTCGGCGACCTCGGTGCCCAGACCCACGGTCCGCGCCGTCAGCCGCACGAGCAGCTTCACTCCGTACGACCCGGACAGGTCCTTGCCCTGGATGTGCCGGAACGGCAGCTCGGCCACCGGCGCGTCCACCGGTATCCACACGGTGAAGGGCGCCCCGCGCTCGACCGCCAGCCAGGACCGCTCCTCGGCGAGCTCCCCGTTCGCGTCCAGCACCTTCAGCCACTGCTTGTAGATGACCAGGCTGCCGTCGTGCGGCGACCGCTCCAGATAACGCAGGTGGACACGGGCCCGCAGGTCCACCACCGAGAGGTTGTCGAAGCGGTTGTAGAAACGGACGGCGATGATCGCGTCCTCGCTGTCCGCGTGGTCCCGCGAGTAGCCGGGAAAGTCGGCGGTCCAGGCCTGCGAGACGCTGGCCCGGCGCCGCCAGACGAACGGCCGCAGCGCGAACAGCTTGATCAGCACGATCCCGAGGAGCACCGCGGGCACCATCGCCCCGGTGACCGAGGCGAGTGTGGCGAGCAGTTGGTGCGCGGTGCTGTCCACCTCGGGTTCGAGGTTGTCGGTCCCGACGCAGGCGCGCAGCACCGTGAGGCTGAGGTCGAAGAGCCGCTCCTTGTCCGAGAAGCGATCCGCCATCGACCGCGGCGAGTGCTCCGTCACCGTCCACAGCGCCGCGACGGCGACGGAAAGGCCGGCCAGCGCACCCAGCGTCATCAGGAGCAGGGCGTGGACGGTGCGTCCGGCGATCCACCAGCGAACAGACGTACGGAAGCGCGGATGCGTCCGGTCGCGCCCCGCCCGCCCCCAGCGGCGCTGCCCACTTCTCAACAAGCTCAACTCACATACCCCGTAACAGACTTCGTCCCCACTCGTACAATGAGACGGCATGATTCCCGGTGTCCGTTCCGGCCAACCCCATTCAGGTGGGCAAGACCTGGGCCCGTCCCGGGTAGACCTCGCGTGGAAAGCTGTGCCTGTATCGCGCGACCACCCCCGAAGGGCGTCACCGTGACGACGAAGGACCGAAGCCTCCGAGCGCTGGGCCTGGACGACGTCCCCGCCAAGCAGCCGCTCACGTATCCGGGCCGCCCCACCACCGAGCCCTCCCTGCTGACCGGGGGCGAGCTGTTCCATCTCGGCGTACGGCCGCTGCGGCTCGGCGAGTGGTACGTGGAGGAGCGGGAGGAGTCACAACGCCTCGACGAGGCCCTCGCCGGCCTCGGCCAGGTCGCCACCGGGCGCCGCCACCCGGTCATCGCCGTCGGCTCGAACGCCTCCCCCGGCCAGGTCGCCCACAAGCTCACCCGGCTGGGCATTCCGGCGACCGTGCCGATGGTGCCGGTAGGGGTGCGCGGCATCGGCGTCGGCTGCTCCGGGCACATCAGCCCCGCGGGATACGTGGCGGGGACGCCGTACGTCGACCGGGACGCGTCGGCCACGCTCGTCGTCACCTGGCTGGACTCGACGCAGCTCAAGGCGGTGGACGACACCGAGTTCCCGGACTACCGGCGGGCGATACTCCCGGGCGACGCCTTCGAGATGACCATGCCGTCCGGGGAACGGCTCGGCGCCGCGTACATCTACTTCAGCGCACACGGCGTGCTCGCCGACCCGGTGACCGGCCGGCCTCGCCCTGGCGGCGGCGACCAGTCCGCGCTGCTCGCGGCGCTGCTCGCCGACTCCACCCGGCTGCGTGAGCTGCTCGGGCCCGACCCGGCGACCTGGGTCCGGCGCGCCGGAGCCGACCCTTCCCTGCGCGAGCAGGGCACGCTGCTCTTCGGCAAGGAGGGCTGGGTACTTCCGCAGACCGACTTCCTGCCGTACGTCGACGAATCGGCCGAGCTGCGGCTGTACGACGACCTGCCGCCGCTGCACGACTCGCTTCCGTAGCGGTTCTGATCAGTCGGTGACGCGGGCCCGGCGCTTCCTTCGCATCCGGCCCGATCCATTCCGTTTCAGCACCGGGGGATTCCGTTTCCGCCTCTGACCAGGCCAGACGCGTACCTGTCAAGAAAACGGCTTGACCTGCACTGTTTTACTTTCTTTTGATGGGAACCGTCAGCGCACCGATATCCTCCTAACCCTTACGGGGGCGTGTGCCCCGACGTCCGAGACGTCCAGAACCTTTCGATGGGTGCGGAGCATGATCGAGGCAGTCGGCCTGACGAAGCGCTATGGCGCCAAGACAGCCGTGTACAACCTTTCCTTCCAGGTGAGGCCAGGTGCCGTCACCGGCTTCCTCGGGCCCAACGGCTCGGGCAAGTCGACGACGATGCGGATGATCCTCGGCCTCGACAACCCCAGCTCCGGGCAGGTGACGATCGGCGGCTTCCCCTACCGCAAGCTGCCGAACGCACCCCGCCAGGTCGGCGCGCTCCTCGACGCCAAGGCCGTGCACGGCGGCCGGCACGCCCGCAACCACCTCCTCTGCCTCGCTCAGCTGTCCGGTATCCCGGCCCGCCGCGTGGACGAGGTCCTGGGTGTGGTGGGCCTCCAGGAGGTGGCCAGAAAACGCTCCAAGGGCTTCTCGCTCGGCATGGGCCAGCGGCTCGGCATCGCGGCCGCGCTGCTCGGCGACCCACAGGTGCTGCTCTTCGACGAGCCGGTCAACGGCCTCGACCCCGAAGGCATCCTCTGGGTCCGCAACCTGATGAAGTCCCTCGCCGCGGAAGGCCGTACGGTCTTCGTCTCCTCGCACCTGATGAGCGAGATGGCGCTGACCGCCGACCACCTGATCGTGATCGGCCGCGGGCAACTGCTCGCGGACAGCAACATCAAGGACTTCATCTCGCACAACTCGGCCGACTTCGCCCGGGTCCGCACCCCGGACACCGAGCCGCAGCAGCGCGAGAAGCTGTCCGCCGCACTGACCGAGGCGGGCGGCCAGGTGCTGCCCGAGCAGGACGGCGCGCTGCGCGTGATGGGCCTGCGGCTGCCGCAGATCAGCGACCTCGCGCACTCCGCCGACGTACGGCTGTGGGAGCTGTCGCCCCACCAGGCCTCGCTGGAGGAGGCGTACATGCGGATGACGCAAGGCGCCGTCGACTACCGCTCGACCGTCGACCAGAAGGCCGGGCTCCAACAGGAGCTGCCGCCCGGCGCGATGCCGCCGCCGCAGATGCCGGTGCCCGGTCAGGGCCAGCCCGGCTGGTACGCGCCGCCGCCGCCCCAGCAGGGCGGGCAGCCGTTCGCGATGCCGCAGGGCGCCCCGCAGCCGGGCCCGTACGGCGCCCCTGCCGCTCCCGGCGCGCCTCAGCCGGGCCCGTACGGCGCTCCGGGTGCCCCCGGTGCCCCGG
Organism: Streptomyces sp. NPDC058470; assembly: GCF_042721055.1. Taxonomy (NCBI): domain Bacteria; kingdom Bacillati; phylum Actinomycetota; class Actinomycetes; order Kitasatosporales; family Streptomycetaceae; genus Streptomyces; species Streptomyces sp. NPDC058470. Next base: position 4,127 of record NZ_JBHXMF010000064.1, on the reverse strand, counting down.
CCGCGAACCCTTACGCCCAGGCCGCGCCCCAGGCTCCCGCAGCGCCGGCCGCCGCCCCCGACCTGACCAAGCCCGAGGACGCCCGATGAGCACGCCCCAGCCCCCGATGCCGCAGCAGGCCGCACCCGAGTGGCAGGCGCCGCACGGCAGTTCGTACACCTCACCGATCCCGGTCACGCCCACTCACCTGGGGCACGCGCTCGCCTCCGAGTGGACGAAGATCAAGTCGGTGCGCTCCACGATGTGGACGCTCGGTGTCTTCCTGCTCCTGGTCGTCGGCATCGGCTTCCTGGTCGCCATCCAGACCACCGACGAGGACTTCGGCGACGTCCCGTACACGATCCCGGCCTTCTTCGGTCTGATCCTCGGGCAGATCTGCCTGATCACCCTGGGTGTCCTGGTGGTCTCGTCCGAGTACGGCACGGGCATGATCCGTACGACGTTCACGGCCTCGCCGCAGCGCCACCGGGTGCTCACCGCGAAGCTGATCATCTTCTTCGTCGTGGCGTTCGCCGTGTCGGCCTTCGCGATCGGCATCGTCGGCCTGTTCACCTCGGGGGTGCACGGTGGCTCGTCGGAGGTCTCCTGGGGCGGCACGGTGGTGATGGGCGCGCTGTACGTCTCGCTGCTCGGCACCCTCGCCCTCGCGGTCGGCTCGATGCTCCGTCACTCGGCCGGCGCGATCACCGCGATGCTCGGGCTCGTCCTGGTGCCCGCGATCATGCCCGCATTCCTCTTCATGTCCGAGAGCCTGCGGACGATCGGCGACAAGATGCTGGAGTACAACGCTCCCAACGCCCTCGCCAAGATCTTCCACCTGGACAACGAGAACGGTACGGGCGGGCCGCAGCTCGGCCTGCTCGCCGCGGTGACGGCGGCGGCGATCGCCGGCGCGTTCGCGCTTCTCGAACGCCGGGACGTCTGACCCGGATGCACGACCCGGATGCACGACCGGGATGTGTGACCGAGATGTGTGACCGGGATGTGTGACCGGGATGTGTGAAGTCGCCTAGAACCTGGGCGCGTTACGGGACCGCTGCACCCGCGAGGTGCGGCGGTCCTTCGCGTTCCAGCAGGACTTGTGCCAGTGGCGGCGGTCGTCGACGCCCGAGTGCTCCGGCCAGGCCACCACGTGCGGGATGCCGGAAGGGATCATCTGGTCGCAGCCCGGGCAGCGGTAGGTCTTGCCCTCGGCACTCGCGCCCGCGACATGGCGCACGCTCCATTCCTCGCCCTGCCAGCTCTCCGTGGACTGAAAGCCGCCGTAGCGGCCGCCGTCGTCCGGGGACGGGCTCGGGCCGGACGAGCCGACGCCCTTCGGACGGTTGCGACGCGGGGACACAGGACACCTCACGGAGCTATACAGGGAGCAGGGGCCAAGTCCAGCCTACGCGGCACACACAGGGGTACACGTACTCCACCAACCCCCACAGAACGCCCTCCCTTCGGCCGATTTTGCAGACAATCCGGAAATCTCTCCGAGAGGCCGTGTCTTCGGCACGTGTCGGGCGGTTATGCCGAGTGGGGGAGCTCCGCGTCGGAGCCAAGGAAGCAGGAAAAGTACGATGCGCGTTGGAAGTTTTGTACTGGCCGCCCAGTTTCCGGGGCAGGGCCAGGGGGAGGCCCTGCACCGTGCGGTGCGGTCGGCCGAGGTCGCCGAGGAGGCCGGACTCGACTCGGTCTGGCTGGCCGAGCACCACTTCGTGCCGTACGGCACCTGCCCGTCGGCGATCACCCTGGCGGCCCTGCTGCTCGGCCGTACGCAGCGGATCCGCGTCGGCACCGCGGTGAGCGTGCTGCCCACCGTGCACCCGGTGGCTCTCGGCGAGCAGGCGGCGCTGCTGCATGTGACGTCCGGCGGACGGTTCTCGCTGGGCGTGGGGCGCGGTGGCCCCTGGGTCGACCTGGAGGTCTTCGGCTCGGGTCTCACGGCGTACGAGCAGGGGTTCCCGGAATCGCTCGAACTGCTGATGCGCTGGCTGCGCGAACCGTCCGTCGCAGGCACCGGGGAGCGCTTCGATTTCCGTGAAGTCGCCGTCGTACCCAGGCCGTCGGAGGCGCTGAACGGCGCGCCGGGCCCCGAGGTGGTCGTCGCCTGCACCTCGCCTTCGAGCGTACGGCTCGCGGCCGAGCGCGGGCTGCCGATGCTCCTCGGAATGCACGTCGGGGACGAGGAGAAAGCCGAAATGGTGGCCCTGTGGCGGCAGTTCGCGCGGGTGGCCGGGCGGCCCGCCGACGAGATCGCCACGGCGGCGCATGTGTCGGCCGGGGTCTGCCAGATCGCGGACCGCCGCACCGACGCCGTCGAGACGCTCCTCAAGTCGATGCCGGGCTGGCTGAAGCAGGGGCTTGACGCCCATGTGACGGTCGACGACCGCGCCCGCGTGATGCGGGACCCTCTGGCGTACACCGAACTGCTCTGCGGGCTGCACCCGGTGGGCACCCCCAGGCTGTGCGCCGACCGGCTGGCGGCGACTTCGGAACGCACCGGCATCTCACGCTTCGCGCTGCTCGTGGAGGGTTCGGGGGATCTGGCGGCCACCGAGGAGAACGTACGACGGCTGGGTGCCGAAGTGCTCCCCCAGCTCCGGTGACCACTCGGAGACCGGCGCCCGGGTACCGACGGGCCCGGTACGGGCCGGTCGACGAGCCGGATTCGCGGGGGCTTGCCGCCCCGTACAGAAACACCTCCCGCGTACGGGGCGGCAAGCAATGCGGCTACCGCGTCAGCAGTCCCGGAACTCCGGCGACTGGTTCAGCAGTTGGCTGCGGACCGAGGTGAATCGTGCCAGCGTGTCGTCCACTGAGACGTCCAGCGGGAACACCGCCACCCGGTGGCAGTTCTGGAAGGCAAGCCGCACTCCGAAGTGCCGCTGCAGCGCGCCGCGTATCGCGTCACTCGCGAGCGCACGCAGCAGCTGGCCACGCGCCTGCTCGTCCGGCGGGGGCGTCTGGTTGTCGGCGAAGTTCCCGCCGTCCACCTTCAGCTGGGCCACCAGGGAGCTGATCATCTCCCATGCGTAGGGCAGGGAGGTCCGGACGCAGTCGACGAATTCAGCTTCGTCGACCTCGCCTCGCTCGGCCTGTTCGAGTAGGGCCGGTGAGACGTCGAGCGACATGAGTTCTCCTCTCGCACCCCCAGACCTCGGGGGTTGCCGGACAGGGAAGGGAGTTCGCGATATCGAACACGCTGAGTACACGCATCGCGACCTCCTGTTTATACGGTAAGCAACGTACGGTGACGGCACCAGGAGAATGCGCACATAGCGAACTCTCACTAGGCACACAATCAGCCACGACCGAACAGGCGTCTTCCAGGGCGAATCGCGTGGACCACTGCCCGTCGAGTAGCGTTGCGGACCATGCGTCTCGTCATTGCCCGCTGCTCCGTCGACTACGCGGGCCGGCTCACCGCCCATCTCCCGTCAGCCCCTCGCCTCATCCTCGTGAAGGCGGACGGCAGCGTCTCGATCCACGCGGACGACCGGGCCTACAAGCCCCTCAACTGGATGTCGCCGCCCTGCACTCTGAAGGAGGGGTCCGGAGACGATGAAAACACAGCGGGCGTCTGGACCGTCATCAACAAGGCGGGCGAGAAGCTCATCATCACGATGGAGGAAATCCTCCACGATTCCTCGCACGAACTCGGTGTAGACCCCGGTCTGATCAAGGACGGCGTAGAAGCGCACCTTCAGGAGCTCCTCGCGGACCGTATCGAGACCCTCGGCGAGGGCTACTCGCTCATCCGCCGCGAGTACATGACGGCCATCGGGCCCGTCGACATCCTGTGCCGTGATGCCGAGGGCCAGACCGTCGCCATCGAGATCAAGCGGCGCGGCGAGATCGACGGTGTGGAGCAACTGACGCGCTATCTGGAGCTGTTGAACCGCGACCCGCACCTCGCGCCGGTCCGCGGTGTCTTCGCCGCCCAGGAGATCAAGCCGCAGGCCCGCGTCCTCGCCACCGACCGCGGCATCGGCTGCACGGTCCTGGACTACAACGCGCTGCGGGGCATCGAGGACGACAAACTGCGCCTGTTCTGAGCGCAAGCCGAGAGGGCCGGGTCCGTCTTCGGACGCTGTTGGTTAATCCGGATCCCTGCGTGACGTCGGCCTTCAAGACCTGGT
>NZ_JBHXMF010000063.1:0-53206 GCF_042721055.1 Streptomyces sp. NPDC058470 | reverse complement strand
GGGCGGCAGCCCCCAGGTACGGGACGGGTAGGGGCGGAGGGGGCGAAAATCAGCTTCCGTCTCTCAAGTCCCGCGGCCAGCTGGGCCGGAACTCGATCCCGTCGTACGTCACCACGCACCCCTCCCCCAAAGGGGATTGGGTCATGAAGCCGACCAGCGCCGCCGAGGTCTCCTTCTCGTCACCGAGGGTGAAGAGACGGACGAAAGTCCAGCGGACCCCGTCACGGGAGGCGTGGAAGGCGAAGGCCCGGTCGGTGCGGCTGACCCGGAGCCAGACCGAACTGCCGTCGACGGTGAAGGCGTTGGCGTCGTCGGAGTGCCCCCGGGTGACCACCGTGCAGACGGTGGCGACATCCGGGGAGTACTCCAGGCAGAGCTTCGCCCAGGCCCGCTCCCCCACGTGGACATAGAGGACACCCGCGTCGAAGGAGCCCGCGAAGCCGACGGTGACCCTGGCGATCAACTGGAAGTCGCCCTCCGGCTCACCGAGCAGCCGGGGCGCGTCGGAGGCGGCGTCCAGGCCCTCCCCGGTGGGCGGCACGAAGCGATCCTGCCGGGCGCCCGCCCAGCCGGCGAGCACCCCGTCCTCGTACGACCAGTGACCATCAGGCCCGTACGTGCGAAGCCGGAACGGGAGTTCGGGGAGTTCGACGTCCATCCGCCGAGTCTTCCAGGTCACGCCCGGCATGTCCCGGGCGGCTCCCACTCAGCGTTCCAGTCGGCCGTCGTAACGACGCGGCAGCCCCAGCGGGTTGTCGTCCCGGAGTTCGGGCGGCAGCAGCGCTTCAGGCGTGTTCTGGTACGCCACAGGACGCAGCCAGCGCTCAATGGCCGTACCGCCGACGGAGGTTGAGGTGGAGGTCGTCGCGGGGTAGGGCCCGCCGTGGTGCTGGGCGGGGGCGACCGCGACGCCGGTCGGCCAGCCGTTGACCAGGACGCGGCCCGCGAGCGGAGTCAGCTCGGCGAGGATCTCGGCGCCGCGCCCCTCGCCCGCCGCCTCCTCGGCGGAGAGCTGCACGGTGGCGGTGAGGTTGCCGGGGAGGCGGGAGAGGACCGCGCTGGCCTCGGCGTCGTCCTCGTAGCGGGCGATCACGGTGAGCGGGCCGAAGCACTCCTCCAGGAGCAGGTCGTGCTCGCCCTCGGTGGTGAGCCTGCTCGCGGGCACGGTCAGGAAGCCGGGACTCACCGTGTGCTCGCTGCCCGCGCCCGGGGTCACCGGGGCCTCCACGTCGGGGAGTTCGGCGCGCTCGGCGACCCCGGCGATGAACTTGTCGCGCATGCGGTGGTCGAGCAGGACGCCCGCGTCGGTGTCGCTGACGGCGTCCGTGAGCGACTTGACGAAGCGGTCGCCGGCCGCGCCCGCCGGGGCGAGGACCAGGCCCGGCTTCACACAGAACTGGCCGACGCCCAGCGTCATCGAGCCCGCGAGCCCGGCGCCGATCGCCTCGGCGCGCTCGGCCGCCGCGGCCTCGGTGACGACGACGGGGTTCAGGGAGCCCAGCTCGCCGTGGAAGGGGATCGGCACGGGGCGTGCGGCCGCCGCGTCGAAGAGGGCACGTCCGCCGCGTACCGAGCCGGTGAAGCCGGCCGCCGAGACCAGCGGGTGCCTGACCAGCTCGACGCCCGCCTCGAAGCCGTGGACCAGGCCCACCACTCCGGCGGGGATGTCGTGCTGGGCGGCGGCCCGGCGCAGATTGGCCGCGACCAGTTCGGAGAGCCCCGGGTGGTCCGGGTGGGCCTTGACGACGACCGGGCAGCCCGCCGCCAGCGCGCTCGCGGTGTCGCCGCCGGCGACCGAGAAGGCGAAGGGGAAGTTCGAGGCGGAGTAGACGGCGACGACGCCCAGCGGCACCTTGTAGCGGCGCAGGTCCGGGATCGGCGGGGTCGCGGTGTCGTCGGGGTGGTTGATCACCACGTCGAGGAAGGCGCCCTCGTCGACGATTGTCGCGAAGGACCGCAACTGGTAGCAGGTGCGGGCGAGTTCGCCGGTGAGCCGGACGGGGCCGAGCGCGCTCTCCGCGTCCGCGGCCTCGACGAGGTGCTCCTTGGAGCCTTCGAGCAGGTCGGCCGCGGTGCGCAGGAAGGCCGCGCGCACCGTCCGGTCGGCGAGGGCCGGGCGCGCGGCGTGCGCGGCGCGGACGGCTTCGTCCACCTCCTGGGCTGTGGCCTCCACCGCAACCTGTTCCCGCTGCTTCCCGGTTCGGGGGTCGACACTCCAGACTGGTGCTGCTGCCACCGCGGGTCCCTCCAAGATGTGATGCCGCAGTTCTGTGTCACTCACCAGGGGCGTTCGATATGCTGAACGCTGTCTCTGGTGGTGAATATGCTGTTGGAGACTATTTCCCGTCGAACGAAGGGGTCAAGGGCGATGTCGGCAGTCGAGACAGGCGGCGGGGCGCAGGTGAAGTCCGCGGTACGGACCGTGGAATTGCTCGAGTACTTCGCCGGCCGGCCCGGTATGCACTCGCTCGCCTCCGTGCAGGAAGCCGTCGGCTATCCGAAGTCCAGCCTGTACATGCTGCTGCGCACGCTCGTGGAGCTCGGCTGGGTCGAGACGGACGCGACGGGCACGCGGTACGGCATCGGCGTACGGGCCCTGCTGGTCGGCACCTCGTACATCGACGGCGACGAGGTGGTCGCCGCGGCCCGCCCGACCCTGGACCGCCTCTCCGACGACACGACGGAGACCATCCACCTGGCCCGCCTGGACGGCACGAACGTCGTGTACCTGGCCACCCGCCAGTCGCAGCACTACCTCCGCCCCTTCACCCGGGTCGGCCGCCGCCTCCCCGCGCACTCGACCTCGCTCGGCAAGGCGCTGCTCGCCACCCACACCGACGAGCAGGTCCGCAAGCTGCTCCCCGAGACTCTGCCGGCGCTGACCGAGCACACGATCACCGACCGGGAGAAGCTCATCGAGGAGCTGCACCAGGTCCGTGAGCAGGGCTTCGCCGTGGACCGCGAGGAGAACACGCTGGGCCTGCGCTGCTTCGGCGTAGCCATCCCCTACCGGACGCCCGCCCGCGACGCGATCAGCTGCTCGGTGCCCGTGGCGCGCCTGACCCCGGCGCACGAGCAGCTGGTCAAGGACGCGCTGTTCGACGCCCGCGACCGCCTGACGCTGGCGACGCGCAGGCTGTGATCTGGAGACCCATCTGGGCTTCATGAGGGGCCTGTGACTTCATGAACGGTGTATGAGAAATGCGGGCGGAAGGGAACGTTTCCCTCCCGCCCGCTCGTCTTTTCAGCGGGATGAACAAGACGATCAGGCGCTCCGCCGTCTTCACGCTGCTGCTCGTGCTCGCTCTGCTGGTGAGGGCGACCTGGGTGCAGTTCTACGAAGGCCAGGCGCTCGCGGACGACAAGGACAACCGGCGCAACGCGATAGAGCAGTACGCGAACCCGCTCGGGAACATCATCGTGGCCGGAGACGCGATCACCGGTTCCGCGCAGACGGAGGGCAGCGACCTCAAGTACAAGCGCACGTACACGGACGGCAGTCTGTACGCGGCGGTCACCGGCTACAGCTCGCAGGTGTACGGGGCGACACAGCTGGAGGGCATCTACCAGGACCTGCTCGACGGCACGGACAACCAGCTCAAGACCCCGCTGGACACGCTCACCGACAAGCGCGCCGACCCGGGTGACGTGATCACGACGATCGACCCGGATGTGCAGAAGGCGGCGTACGAAGCCCTCGGCGACAAGAAGGGCGCCGCCGTCGCGATCGACCCGACGACCGGCAGGATCCTCGCGGTGGTCTCCACCCCGTCGTACGACCCCTCGCAGCTCAGCGCCGGCGACTCGGACGCCTGGACGACGCTGACCCAGGACCCCGACAAGCCGATGACGAACCGGGCGCTGCGCCAGCCACTGCCACCGGGCTCGACCTTCAAGCTGGTGGTCGCGGCGGCCGCGCTGGAGGACGGGCTGTACCCGGACGTCGACGCGAAGACGGACAGCCCGAACCCGTACAGGCTGCCGAACACGAACACCGACCTGGCGAACGAGAACGCGTCCGCGCCCTGCGAGAACGCCTCGATCCGGGTGGCGCTGCAGTACTCCTGCAACAACGTGTTCGCGAAGATGGCCGTCGACCTGGGCCAGGACAAGCTCAAGGCGCAGGCCGAGAAGTTCGGCTTCAACGACAAGTCGCAGGATGTACCGGTGCGGGCGTACACCAGCGTGTATCCGTCCGACATGGACGAATCGTCCACCGCGCTCACGGGCATCGGCCAGTTCGATGTGACCGCGACACCGCTCCAGATGGCCATGGTGTCGGCCGCCATAGCCAATGACGGAAAGCTGGTCTCGCCGCACATGGTGTCGCAGACCAGTGACTCCGACGGCAATGTGCTGAAGGACTACGACGACAGCACGGAGACCAAGGAGGTCGTCAGCTCCTCCACGGCTCAGCAGCTCCAGTCCGCGATGCAGACGGTCGTCGAGGACGGCACGGGCACGAACGCGCAGATCTCCGGCGCGACGGTCGGCGGCAAGACCGGTACGGCCCAGCACGGCGAGAACAACAGCCAGACGCCGTACGCATGGTTCACCTCGTACGCGAAGTCCGACTCCAGCGACAAGGAGGTCGCCGTCGCGGTCCTCGTCGAGCAGTCGGACGCGGCTCGCTCCGAGGTCAGCGGCAACGGCCTTGCGGCGCCGGTGGCGAAGGCGATGATGCAGGCGGCGCTGAAGGACTGAGCACCGCCGACACGACGGAAGGGCCGCCCTCACCCCTGGAGGACGGCCCTTCGCCCTACTTCACGCCGACCGTGCGCGTCACTTCACGCCGAACAGCTGCTCGATCGGGTCGATCGCGAAGTACACCAGGAACAGCGCGGACGCGCCCCACAGCAGCCAGTGCACCTCCTTCGCCCTGCCGAGGACCGTCTTGATCAACACGTAGGCGAGGAAGCCCGCCCCGATGCCGTTGGTGATCGAGTACGTGAACGGCATCACGGCGATGGTCAGGAACGCGGGGATCGCGATCTCGTACTTGTCCCAGTCGATGTGCTTGACCTGGGTCATCATCAGGAACCCGACCGCGACGAGCGCGGGCGCCGCGGCCTGCAGCGGCACGATGGTGAGCAGCGGGGTCAGGAAGAGCGCGACCGCGAAGAGTCCGCCGGTGATCAGGTTCGAGAAGCCGGTACGAGAGCCCTCGCCGACGCCCGCCGCGGACTCGATGTAGGAGGTCGCGGACGACGCCGAGGCCGCACCGCCGGCGACCGCGGCCGCGCCGTCGATGAGCAGCACGCGCCCGAGGCCCGGCACCTTGCCCTCCTCGTCCAGCAGCCCCGCCTCGGCGCTGATGCCGACGACCGTGCCCATGGTGTCGAAGAAGTCGGAAAGGATCAGCGTGAAGACAAGGAGCACGACGGTGACAGCTCCGGTCTCCCCGAAGGCGCCGAACAGGCTGAAGTGACCGAGCAGTCCGAAGTCCGGTGAGGCCACGATGTCGTTGGGGACCTTCGGTGTGGTCAGGCCCCAACTCTTGATGTCCGCGACGGAGTTGATGATGATCGCCACGATCGTCATGGTCACGATGCTGATGAGGATCGCGCCCTTGACCTTGCGCGCGAGCAGCCCGATGGTCAGCAGCACGCCGAGACAGAAGACGAGAACGGGCCAGCCGGCGAGCGCGCCCGTGGCGCCGAGCTGCACCGGCACGGTGGTCTGGGCGATGTCGGGGATGCGGGTGGCGAATCCGGCGTCGATGAAGCCGATGAAGGCGATGAACAGGCCGATGCCGACGCTGATCGCCTGCTTCATCGGCTGCGGAATGGCCTGCATGACGGCTTCCCGCAGCCCTGTCACCACCAACACGCAGATCAGCAGGCCTTCGAGGACGATCAGGCCCATCGCGTCGTCCCAGCTCATCAGCGGGGCGATCTGGAAGGCGACGACGGCGTTGAGGCCGAGGCCCGCGGCGAGTGCGAGCGGGAGGTTGCCGCCGATACCCATGATGATCGTCATGACCGCGGCCACCAGGGCGGTGGCGGTGGTCAGTTGGACGGCGTCGAGCTGGTGGCCGAACTTGTCCTTGGCGCTGCCCAGGATGATCGGGTTCAGGACAAGGATGTAGGCCATCGTGAAGAACGTGGCGAAGCCACCGCGTATCTCCCGGCCGAAGGTGGAGCCCCTGGCGGAGATCTTGAAGAACTGGTCGACACTGTTCGCCGGGGGCGGCGGGGCACTTGGCCGGTCGGCCACCTTCTGCTGATCGGACATGGCGAGACTCCTCGTTGCCTGCGTGCCGGGGTGTGCGGATGATGGCTGGATTGTTCCCGTGTTGAACCGCTTTCAGGTTTTCCCCGTGTTACGGAATCAGGTTCGGCCCGCCATACGCCGTTCGAAATCCTGTACGAGTGACGGGTAAGCTCACGCGACTCGCCCATCGGGCACACCACTTCAGCCTGGGGGACCCAAGTGGCCGTATACGCACGCGACTTCATCGGTCGGCGCACAACCAGATCCTCGCTCCGTACGTCTCTACCAGTGACCACATTGATCTGCTGGCCTGAGCCCCCCTCGGCCAGTCAGAGGAGCCCCCGCCGATGACGATCGGCGGGGGCTCACCCCTTCAAGGCTCCTGCGGACCTAGCTCACGTAGTACGTCGGGTTAGGGAGCTTGTACGTCTTGTCGGCGTAGCCCCCTTCGAGGTCGGAGTACTGGTCGCCGAAGTTGGCGACGACGTCGTATCCGAGGGACTCGATGTGCTTGCGCGTGCCGGACTTGTACTGCACGGTCGTGCAGGTCCAGGCAGCGGCGGTGGCGCAGGCGCTCAGGTAGGACGGCGGGTTGGCCGCGTCCTTGAGGAACATGTGGTCGGCATCGAGGTTGATGTCGACGCCGACCTTCTTCAGGTTCGCGACCGCGGCGGCCCGCTGCGACTCCTTCAGGCCCGAGTTGTAGAAGACCTCGACACCCTTGGACTCGGCGTACGCAACGAGTTCGGGGATGCCGAAGACGGCCGGACGATCGGCCTTGGCCACGTAGTCGGCCCACGTGGCCGAGTTGTACGTGTAGTTGGTCTTCTTCTCGTAGTCGAGGGAGAGCAGCAGCGTGTCGTCGATGTCGAAGACGACCGCGGGCTTCTCGCCTTTGTGTCCGGTCTTGTCGGCGACCTTGTTGATGTACTTCTTCGCGTCGGACTCGATGTGCGCCAGGTCCTTGGCGTACGGACTGCTCTTGGACGCCTGGTACACGCCGTTGCTGTCGAGGGTGGTGCCGTAGTAGGTGTCGATCTCCCCCACCAGCAGCCCGATGTTGTGGGGCTCCTTGGTGCTGTTCGCCGTCGACTGGTCGGCGGTGGCGACACCCGTGCCGTACAGGGCGGCACCGGCGACGGCACAGGTGGCGGCGACGGCCGCTATACGCAGTGGCTTATGCATGACAGGTTTCTACGCGCGTAACCCGCCCGAACGCGAGGCTCGTTGCCCGATGCTTACGAAGTCCATAGACAATCTTTAAGCCACGCGCCCCCTGGCCGGTTTCAGTCGGCCTGGATGCTCAGACGACCTTGACGTCGCCTTCGCGGGCCTGGACGGTACGACCGCCGAAGGTACTGGCCGCGCGGGCCGTCGCGTCCTCCGGCGTGAGCGTGGGCCCGACGTGGGTGACGAGCAGTTCCCGCACTCCCGCCGCACGCGCGACCGCGCCCGCGTCCTCCGGAGTCAGATGGACGCGCTCGCCTTCGTGATGCCGGTCGATGTCGGCCTCGCAGAGAAACAGGTCGGCCCCCTGGGCGAGTTCGGTGAGCTGAGCGCAGGGCCCACTGTCCCCGGAGTACGCCAACACACTCCCCGCGCACTCGGCCCGCAGCCCGTACGCCTCGGTGTCGTGCACGACGGCACGACTGAGGAGCCGCAGCTCTCCCACCCGCGCCTCGTGGCCGTCGTACAGGGTCCGGAAGTCGAAGATCCCGCTCAGGAACCCGGAATCGCCCTGCCCGAAGAACCCGGCGAGCCGCTGCCCGAGGTCACGCGGCGCGTACACGGGAAGGGGCGCGGCGGGGGTCAGTCCGCCGTACGCGAGCCCGTAAAAGGCGGAGAGCAGATCGGCGCAGTGGTCGGCGTGCAGATGCGAGATCCAGATCGCCGACAGCCCTGCCGGGTCCGTATGCCTCTGCAACTCGGCGAAGGTCCCGGGCCCGGCGTCGACCCACACCTCGGCCTCCCCTCCGCGCAGCAGATAGCCGGAACAGGGGCGGCCGGGGCCCGGGTGCGGGGAGGCCGTGCCGAGGACGGTGAGGGTGAGGGACATGCGTGGAGCGTACGAAACCGCCGTCCCGCGGGCGTCTCTTTATTGGGGCGCAACGGCTTCGTCGGAGCTCTATGGGTTCAGCGGAGCGTTACGGCTTCATCGGACCGTTACGGCTTCATCGGACCGTTACGGCTTCCAGCCCGGATCCCGCCCGCTCAGCCCGATCGCCCGGTCGAGCAGCGGAGCGTCGTCGGGCACCGGCACCACGGGGCCGAAGATGGCGCCGTGGTTCGGGCCCTCGGCCGAGGCGACGAGGAGTTCGTACGACACCTGCAGGGCTGCGGGGTCGGGCTCGTACACCTGGCCGGTGGCGCGGGCGAGGTCCCAGCCGTGCACGACCAGTTCGTTGGTGGCGACCATGCCCCCGACCGCGCCCGGCAGGGACACGCCACCCGCCCTGGTCTCCCCGGTCCAGGCGGCCGGGTCGCGCCAGGCCTCGGCGAGTTCGTCCATCACCTTGGGCAGCGCCTCGCGCCAGCCGGGCTCGATGTCCGGCACGGCAGCGTTCGGGTTGGTGTCCGTGATGGCCCCCAGGTCCTTGCGCGCGGCGTCCCGGAAGGCGGCGGCAAGCCCGGCCAGGTGCCCCAGCATGTTGTGCACCGCGTGTTCCGGACATGGGGTCACGCCCGCCAACTGCTCGTCCGTCACACCCGCCGCGAGGTGCGCCACGATCCGGGCCTGCGGCCCGAGGTCAAGAATCCCGCCAGTCATCCGCTTCTCCTCAGAGTTCGTCCGCGTCTCCACTCCTGGGGTAGACCGACGAACGTACGAAAACTCATCGGTCCCGCCTCCATGACCGCCCTCCGGAGGCTGGTCACACGTTCGAGCCGCCGGGATGCTCGATGCCAGAGGTCCGCGAGAAGGAGAGCCACCGTGAGAGCAAGCTCGTCGTCATCATCTGACGGCGCCTCATAAGGCATCTGCCTGATCCCTGAAGCAGGTCCTTAGGGCCACGCTGACGAGCCATGGAGACATGGAGAGTCACGCGCGTCCTGCGGGACCACAACGCGGGTTTGTATCTGAGCGCGGTCGTGGTCTCCGGCTTCGGCTCGTCGGCGCTGTGGCTGGTGTCCGGCATCTGGGTCAAGGACCTGACCGGTTCGGACGGCCTGGCGGCCCTCTGCGTCTTCGCCCTCTGGGCCCCCACACTCATCGGCCCCGCGCTGGGCACCCTCGCGGACCGCACCCGCCGCCGGCCGCTTCTCATCGGCATGAACCTGCTGCTCGCCGCGCTGCTGCCGACCCTCTTCGCCGTGGACGCGCCGGCCCGCCTGTGGATCCTCTTCGGGGTGCTCCTGGTCTACGGCGCCACGGGCGTCGTCCATGACGCGGCTGAGTCGGCCCTGATCGCCTCGGCCGTCGACAAATCCCTCCTCGGCGACTTCAACGGCCTGCGCATGACGGCGACCGAGGGGATGAAACTACTGGCCCCACTGGCCGGCGCGGCACTGTACGCGGTGTACGGCGGGGCGCGGGTCGCACTCCTGGACGCGCTCACGTTCGTACTGGCCGCAGGCCTGTGCGCACTCCTGCGCGTAAGCGAGACGAAGCCGCCCCCGGCCCCGACCGGCTGGCGTACGCAGACGGCCGAAGGTGCCCGCTTCCTGTGGTCCCACGCCCGGCTACGACCCCTCGTCCTGACGGCCGGCACGACCATGCTCTTCGCGGGCCTCAACGGCGCGACGGTCTACGCGGTCGCCGAGGGCCTCGGCCACCCGCCCACGTACGTAGGTGTGTTGTACGCCGTCCAGGGCGCCGGGTCGGTGGCGATCGGCCTGGCCGCGGGCCCCCTCCTGCGCCGCCTGGGCGAGCGCCGGTTCGCGGGGTACGGCATCGCGCTCAGCGCCCTGGCCGTGACGGCTCGCGCGCTCCCGTACGACGCGGTGGCGCTCGCCTCGGCCGCGACGGTCGGTATCGGCCTCCCCTGCGTGCTGATCGCGGCGCTCACCACAGTCCAGCGTGAGACCCCGGCCGCCCTTCTGGGCCGCACGACGGCGACCGCCAACACCCTGATGTTCGCCCCGAACGCGGTGGGCCTCGCGGTGGGCGCGGGCCTGGTCGAACTCGTCGACCACCGGGTGTTGTTGGCGGTCGTCGGCCTCGCGCGACTGGTGACGGTGTTGCCCCTGCTGCGGCCTCAGCCGAGCCGCGCGAGCGTCTGAGTCACGAGCCTCAGCGGAGCCGCGCGAGCGTCTGAGTCACGAGCCTCAGCCGAGCCGCGTCAGCGCCTGAGTCACGAGCGACAGGTCCTCGTCGGACGCCAACCCCGCGTGATACAGCCGTACTTCGGTGGCCCCCAGTTCGATCGCACGCGCCACGTCCGCACCGAGCTCCGCCGGGCGACCGCCCATCCCGCTCACCACGGTGAAGTTGGCCGCCAGCACGCTCCCCTCAACACCCCTGTCGGCAAAGTGAGTCAGCAGCCCGGGCCCTCCGGCGCAGGGCACGACCACACCGTCGGCGACGGACAGAATGTGCCCGGGATCGACCCCGGCATTCGCGCCGCAGTGGTAGGAGACCGGGTCCGCGTGCAGCAGGATCCGGAACCCCTCGGGGGCGGCCGCGCGCACCGCGGTGACGGCCTCCGTCTGCAGCGAACGGGCGACGGAGTCCCGCCACGCGCGCGTGGCCGTCGCGAGTTCGCTCCCGAGCAGCTTCTCCACGGCCTCCCAGCCCCCGGCGGGAGCCTCGCCCCGCCACACGGGCTCCAGAGCACGCCGTACCGAGACAGCCAACTCCTGCGGATCCAGCCCCTGTTGGGCGTAGCCGTCACGACAGGAGGGGCAGAAGCACAACGACATCAGGTACTGCCCGGCGTCCCCGAGTGCCACCCCTGCCGTCTTGTCGTGGGCGTGCAGATGCGCGAGCCCGTACCAGCCGAGGGACTCCAGCTCCGTACCGCCGGCCCCGGGCCGCACCGCCGCCTCGGCGGCCAGCGTGACCAGGTATGCGCGCGTCTCGGGCTGCGCGATGCACGGAGCCCACGGATAGCGGTCCCCGTAGGCGTTGACCACGGAGGTCTCCGGAAACTCCTCCCCCATACGGGAGTTGTGCGCGAGCACCACCCAGGTGTGCACGTCGAGTCCGGCCCCGGCGAGCGCGTCGGCGGCCGCCCCGTACGCGTCACCCGGCGCCCAGTCCCCTGCCGTGTACGGCCAGAGCCTGCGCCCCTCCCACCGCTCGTCGACGGGGTAGAGCACGGCGGCGTGCGAGGCGGTGACGATCCGGTGCCGGGGGTGGCGTGGGGTCAGCGCGCGCGTGGAGTGGTATGCGGAGGCGAGCGTGACCTGCTGCACGCCGAGCCCGGCGATCCGGCCCGCGGCCTCCGGGTCTCCGTTGACATCCCAGGGATAGACGAACGCGGACGACTTCATTTGTTCTCCCCAGGAATCCGTACCGGCACGGTCACACACCCTCCTCGATCAGCCCGTACCCGCGCTCGATCAGCTGGGCGAGCTGCTTCACATGGTCCTCGTTCGGCTCGTGCAACGGCGGCCGCACCTCGCCCACGTCAAGGCCCCGCAGCCGTACTCCGGCCTTGACGAGCGAGACGGCGTATCCGCGTCCCTGCGCGCGCAGGTCGACGAACGGCCGGTAGAAGCCGTCGATCAGCCGGTTCACGGCCTCGTCGTCACCGGTGTTGAGCGCTTTGTGGAAGGCCAGGGCGACCTCGGGAGCGAAGCAGAACACGGCGGACGAGTACAGGGTGATACCCACGCCCCGGTAGGCGAGCCCGGTCAGCTCGGCCGTGGGCAGCCCGTTGAAGTAGAGGAACTCCTCGCCCGGGACCTCGCTGCGCACCGCACTGACGATCCGCTGGATCAGGTCCAGGTCCCCGAGCCCGTCCTTGAACCCGATGATGCCCTCCGTGCGGGCCAGCTCCACCACGGTTTCCGGCGTGAACACGGCGTTGTCCCGCTGGTAGACGATCACCGGTAGCGAGGTCGCCGCCGTCAGCTCCTGGTAGTGCCGCAGCAGTCCCTCCTGGCCGGCCACCACGAGATAGGGCGGCATGGCGAGCAGCCCGTCGGCCCCGGCCGCTTCCGCGAGCCGCGCGAACCGCACGGCGAGCGCCGGCCCGTACCCGGCGCCCGCGACGACCGGCACTCGTCCGTCCGCCGCCTCGACAGCCGCCGCCACGCACGCCTCGAACTCCTCGGGCGAGAGTGCGTGGAACTCCCCGGTGCCGCAGCAGGCGAACACGGCGGCGGCACCGGCCTCGACTCCGCGCCGCACATGCTCCCGGTAGACGTCGAGGTCGACGCCGCCGTCAGCGCCGTACGCGGTGACAGGGAAGAACAGCGGCCCGCTGGGGATGCTGAGCCGAGCGGCAAGGGGGGCTGACGTCACGGACTCTCCCTAAGCGGTGCACGTTCGCCGTGCCCGTCTCTCGGTGCATGTTTCTGATCCACGTCCATATTTCTGAACGCGTCCACGCTAAGCCGCGACCTTAGGGCCGGTCAAGCGCGCAAACTCGCAACACAGAGGCGGATTCCCCGCCTCCGCGCAACACTTGACGTGAGCCGTCAACAATCCTTAGCGTGTCCACGGATGTGAATGCCGTACACACATACGCATGACCTACGGCTGCCGATTCAAGGAGACCCGAGGATGCCCGCTCCCCGCACCGTTCTGCTCACCGGCGCCGCCGGCGGCCTCGGCACCCTGATGCGAGGGCTGCTCCCGAAGTACGGCTACGAGCTGCGCCTCTTCGACCTGCTCCCCATCGAGGGCGAACCGGACGCGATCACCGCCGACCTCTCCGACCGGGCGGCTCTGCGCGAGGCGGTACGAGGTGTCGACGCGATCATCCACCTCGCGGGCATCTCCCTGGAAGCCTCCTTCGACAAGATCCTCAAGGCGAACATCGAGGGAACGTACAACCTGTACGAGGCGGCCCGCGAGGAAGGCGTACCCCGCATCGTCTTCGCCTCCTCCAACCATGCGGTGGGCTACACCCCGCGCCCCCAGGGCGACGACCCGCTCATCCCCATCGACACACCGCGCCGCCCGGACACCTTCTACGGCCTGTCGAAGTCCTTCGGCGAGGACCTGGCCCAGTTCTACTGGGACAAGCACGGCCAGGAGACGGTCTCGGTCCGCATCGGCTCCTGCTTCGCGGAGCCGGTGAACGTGCGCATGCTCTCGGTCTGGATGAGCCCCGAGGACGGCGCCCGCCTCTTCCACGCGGCCCTGACCGCCGAGGACGTACGACACACCGTCGTCTACGGCTCCTCCGCCAACACCCGCCTGTGGTGGGACCTCTCGACCGCCCGCGCCCTGGGTTACGAGCCGCAGGACGACTCGGAGCCGTACGCCGCGAAGCTCATCGCCGAGCTGGGCGAACTCGACCCGGACAACCCGGACCACGCCCACCTGGGCGGCCACTTCGTGACCGACCCGCCCATCTGGCCCTACTGACCGGCGTCCAAAAACGGCGACACCACACCGGCACTCCTGAGGCGGACGGGCACCGAACGGGCCCGTCCGCTTCGCATTCGGGCACACTCGGTGCCCGATCCCACGCGGGCCCCAGGTCCGCGGCGGGCCACCCGACACCAATGCGGGCACAAACGGGCTCCATCGGGCAGGTAACAAGCCTGGTCAGCCAGGAAATCTGACTGTAAAACTTCCCTAAGGACCACACGGGGCCCGAACGGGCACCACCAGGGAAGCGGAAGGCAGGTGTCGGCCATGACCGCGGAAGAGCGCCACCGCCAGATCGTCGAGGCCGCCCGCCGCTCGGGTTCGGTCGACGTCACAGAGCTCGCCGTCGCGCTGGGCGTCGCCAAGGAGACCGTGCGACGCGATCTGCGCGCCTTGGAGGACCACGGTCTGATCCGCCGCACGCACGGCGGTGCCTATCCCGTGGAGAGCGCCGGCTTCGAGACGACACTCTCCTTCCGCGCCACCAGCCACGTGCCCGAGAAGCGCCGGATCGCCGCCGCCGCGGCCGAGCTGCTCGGGGACGCCGAGACGGTCTTCGTCGACGAGGGGTTCACCCCCCAGCTCGTCGCCGAGGCCCTGCCCGTCGACCGGCCGCTGACCGTGGTCACCGCCTCCCTGCCCACCGCAGGCCTACTCGCCGAGAACAGCAGCACCACCGTGTTGCTGCTCGGCGGCCGGGTGCGCCCCGGCACGCTCGGCACGGTCGACCACTGGACGACGAAGATGCTGGCAGGCTTTGTCGTCGACCTGGCGTACATCGGCGCCAACGGCATCTCCCGCGACCACGGCCTCACCACCCCCGACCCGGCCGTCAGCGACGTCAAAGCCCAGGCGATCCGCGCCTCCAGACGCACGGTCTTCGTTGGTGTACACACCAAGTTCGGGGCGGCCAGCTTCTGCCGGTTCGCCGACATCGGCGTTCTGGAAACGATCGTCACCAGCACCCAGCTCCCCTCCTCCGAGGCCCACCGCTACTCCCTGCTGGGACCTCAGGTCATCCGCGTCTGATACCCCCGTCCAGCGCTCCGACCCGACCGCCCCAGCCCGGCCCGCCCTTCGATCCGCCCCCCTTAAGGGCTTTTTTCGCCAGATATCACCCTGGAGTACTCGACCAACTCCCTCAATCGACCAGGAGCACCTCATGAGAACCCAGAGCCGATCGAAGTCACGCAGAGTACTCGCAGCCACTGCCGCAGGAACGCTGATCACCTCCCTGCTCGCCGCCTGTTCCGGAGCCGGCGGCTCCAGCAGCTCCGACGGCGAATCCATCAACGTGCTGATGGTCAACAACCCGCAGATGGTGGATCTGCAGAAGCTCACCGCCGATCACTTCACCAAGGACACCGGGATCAAGGTGAACTTCACCGTCCTCCCCGAGAACGACGTCCGTGACAAGATCAGCCAGGACTTCTCCAACCAGGCCGGCCAGTACGACGTCGCGACCCTGAGCAACTACGAGATCCCGATCTACGCCAAGAACGACTGGCTGCACGATCTCGACTCCTACGTCGCCGACGACAAGGCCTTCGACCAGGGCGACATCCTCAAGCCCATGCAGGAAGCCCTCACAGCGGCGGACGGCAAGCTCTACGGCGAGCCCTTCTACGGCGAGTCCTCGTTCCTGATGTACCGCAAGGACGTGCTCACGACGCACGGCCTGACGATGCCCGCCAACCCCACCTGGGAGCAGGTGGCGGACCTCGCGAGCAAGGTGGACGCCGCCGAGTCCGACATGAAGGGCATCTGCCTGCGCGGCCTGCCGGGCTGGGGTGAGGTGATCGCCCCGCTGACCACCGTCGTCAACACCTTCGGCGGCACCTGGTTCGACAAGGACTGGCAGGCACAGCTGGACTCCCCGGAGTTCAAGAAGGCCACCCAGTTCTACGTCGACCTGGTGCGCAAGCACGGCGAGGCGGGCGCCGCCCAGTCCGGCTACGCGGAATGCCTCAACAACATGACGCAGGGCAAGACCGCAATGTGGTACGACGCCACCGCAGGCGCCGGTTCGCTGGAGGCCGCCGACTCCCCGGTCAAGGGCAAGATCGGCTATGTCCCGGCACCGGTCGAGGAAACGAAGAGCTCCGGCTGGCTCTACACCTGGGCCTGGGGCATCCAGAAGGCCTCGAAGAACGCCGACAACGCCTGGAAGTTCATCTCCTGGGCCTCCAGCAAGGACTACGAGAAGCTCGTCGGCGAGAACATCGGCTGGTCCAGCGTCCCGGCCGGCAAGCGGTCCTCCACGTACGACATCCCGGAGTACCGCAAGGACGCAGCAGCCTTCGCGGACGTCACCCGCGACGCCATCTCGTCAGCCCAGCCGGAGAACCCGGGCGTGCAGCCGCGCCCCGCGCCCGGCATCCAGTTCGTCGACATCCCCGAGTTCACCGACCTGGGGACCAAGGTCTCGCAGGAGATCAGTTCGGCCATCGCCGGAAAGCAGTCCGTGGACAGCGCACTGCAGAAGTCCCAGACGCTGGCCGAGGAAGTCTCCAAGCAGTACGAGGGATCATGACCATCACCGCCACCCCCCGGGTCTCCGCGGCGCAGCAGCCGCCGCGGAGGGCCCGGCCGTCCAACCGAATGCGCGCCTGGGCCACGCGCGCCCCACTGCTGCCCGCCCTGATCTTCATGATCGTCGTGACCCAGCTGCCGTTCGTGGCCACCCTGGTGATCTCGTTCCTCGACTGGAACTCGCTGTATCCGAACGACCGCCACTTCACCGGGTTCAGCAACTTCTCCGATGTCCTCACCACGCCGGAGATCCGCCAGTCGGTGTGGACGACCATCCTGCTCACCGCCTCCGTAGTGCTGGTCAGCCTGCTCCTGGGGCTGCTGCTCGCCCTGCTGCTCGACCGCAGGTTCTTCGGCCGCGGCGTGGTCCGCACCATGCTCATCGCACCGTTCCTGGTGGTCCCCGTGGCCGCCGCGCTGCTGTGGAAGCACGTGCTCTACAACCCCGAGTACGGCCTCTTCAACGGCGTACTGCACTGGATCGGTGGCGACAGCGCCCCGCAGCCGGACTGGATCTCGAACACCCCGCTGCTGGCGATCGAGGCCTCGCTGATCTGGCAGTGGACTCCGTTCATGATGCTGATCCTTCTCGCCGGGCTGCAGAGCCGCGACACCGAACTGGTCGAGGCGGCGCGCATTGACGGCGCGAACGACTGGCAGGTGTTCGTCCACCTCACCCTGCCGCATCTGCGCCGCTATCTGGAACTGGGCGTGCTCCTGGGGTCGATCTACATCGTGCAGAACTTCGACGCGGTGTTCACGATCACCTCCGGCGGCCTCGACACCGCCAACCTGCCGTACACGATCTACCAGACCTTCTACCAGGCGCACGAGTACGGTCTGGCCTCGGCGGCCGGTGTGCTCGTCGTCATCGGCTCGATCGTGCTTGCGACCTTCGCGCTGCGCGTCGTGTCGTCGCTCTTCCGGGAGGAGGCGTCCCGCTCATGACCACCACACTGACCGGCGCCATCGGTTCAAAGCCCGCGCGCGCCCGACGGGACGGTACCCGCAAGGGGACCCTGTTGGGTGTGGCCGCCTGGCTGGCGGGCATCCTGTTCGTCCTGCCCATCCTCTGGATGGTCCTGACCTCCTTCCACTCCGAGGCGGACGCGGCCACCAATCCGCCGTCGGTGGCAGCGCCACTCACCCTGGACAGCTACCGGCAGTTCTTCGGCCTGGACGGCGGCGCCAGCCCCTGGCCCTCGCTGATCAACTCGGCCATGGCCTCGGTCATCTCGACCCTGCTCGTGCTGCTCCTGGCGCTCCCCGCGGCCTATGCCCTTTCGATCCGTCCGGTACGGAAGTGGACCGACGTCCTGTTCTTCTTCCTGTCGACGAAAATGCTGCCCGTCGTGGCGGGTCTGCTGCCGATCTACCTGTTCGCCAAGGACGCGGGCATGCTCGACAACATTTGGACGCTGATCATCCTCTACACCGCGATGAACCTGCCGATCGCCGTGTGGATGATGCAGTCCTTCCTCTCCGAGGTACCGGTCGCGATCATCGAGGCCGCGCAGATCGACGGCGCCCGGCTGCATACCGTGCTCACCCGCGTGGTGGCCCCGATCGCGCTGCCCGGCATCGCGGCGACAGCCCTGATCTGCTTCATCTTCAGCTGGAACGAGCTGCTGTTCGCCAGGGTCCTCACCGGCGTGGTGGCCGAAACCGCCCCCGTCTTCCTGACCGGCTTCATCACCAGCCAGGGCCTGTTCCTGGCCAAGGTGTGCGCCGCGTCGCTCGTTGTCTCCCTGCCGGTGCTCGCCGCGGGGTTCGCCGCTCAGGACAAGCTGGTCCAGGGCCTGTCGTTGGGAGCCGTGAAATGAAGGCCGCAGTCATCGAATCCGTCGGCCGCGCCGTGGTGGCAGAGGTCCCGGACCCGACGCCGGGCCCCCGCGAGGTCGTCGTCGAGGTCGCCGCCTGCGGCCTCTGCGGCACCGATCTGCACATCCTCCAGGGCGAGTTCGCCCCCAAGCTGCCGATCGTGCCGGGCCACGAGTTCGCGGGCGAGGTGGTAGGCGTAGGCACCCAGGTCACGGAACTCTCGATCGGCGACCAGGTGGCCGTCGACCCCTCCCTCTACTGCTACGAGTGCCGCTACTGCCGTACGGGCCACAACAACCTCTGCGAACGCTGGGCCGCGCTCGGCGTCACCACGGCCGGTGGAGCCGCCCAGTTCGCCGTGGCCCCCGTGGCCAACTGCGTCAAGCTCCCCGAGCACGTCCGCACCCAGGACGCGGCCCTCGTCGAACCCCTGTCCTGCGCGGTACGCGGCTACGACGTCCTGCAGTCCCGCCTCGGCGCCCACGTCCTGATCTACGGCTCCGGGACGATGGGCCTGATGATGCTGGAGCTGGCGAAGCGCACGGGCGCGGCAAGCGTGGACGTGGTGGACCTCAACCAGCAGCGCCTGGCGACGGCCCAGCAACTGGGCGTCTCCTCCTCGGCCACGAACGCCGACGAGCTGGACCGCCCGCAGGGCTGGGACCTGGTCATCGACGCGACCGGCAACGCCGCGGCGATCCAGGACGGCCTGGACCGCGTAGCGAAGGCCGGCACCTTCCTCCAGTTCGGGGTGGCCGACTACTCGACGAGGGTCACGATCGACCCGTACCGCATCTACAACCAGGAGATCACCATCACCGGCTCCATGGCGGTGCTCCACAGCTACGAACGAGCGGCGGAACTCTTCGCGACCGGCGTCCTGGACCCCGACGTCTTCATCAGCGACCGCCTGCCTCTCGACCAGTACCCCCAGGCGCTGGAGCAGTTCGCATCGGGCGTGGGAAGGAAGATCGTGGTAGTGCCGTAGGGACGAATGGGGGCGCCCCGACCAAAACCTCGCTTGGTAAGGGAACGGTAAAGCGCCCCCGCTCGTTACCCCAGTCATGACAGCTATGACCCCCGGCTCGAACATCCCTCTCCCCGTCGCCCGCGTGACGGTGGACGTCGCCGCCCCGGTGCGGCTCGACGTGTCGAGCCTGCTGCTCACCGCCGACGGCAAGGTGCGCTCCGACGACGACTTCATCTTCTTCAACCAGCCCACGGGCCCGGGAGTGACCTACCGCTCGGGCGGCGGCACGGCTCCCGACACGATCACGGTCGACACGACTGCGGTCCCCCCGGGCATCGAGAAGATCGTCGTCACGGCGAGCCCGGACGCGGCGGGCCAGACCTTCCAGGGCATCGAACCCACGGCCACCATCCGCAACGCGGACGACAACTCCGTACTGGCGTCGTTCACCCCGCCCCAGCTCGGCACGGAAACGGCCCTGGTGATCGTGGAGGTCTACCTCCGCAACGGCGCGTGGAAGGCCCGAGCGGTAGGCCAGGGCTACGCGAACGGCCTGGCAGGCATCGCCACGGACTTCGGCGTCTCGGTGGAAGAACCGGCCCCGGCCGCGGCCGCCCCCCAGCCGACGCCCCCCGCCCCCGCCGCACAACCCCAGGTCACCCTCCCGCCGCCCCCGCCCGCTCCTCCTGCCGCAGCCGCGACCCCCGCCCCTCCCGCGTCCGGCAAGATCAACCTGGACAAGGGCCGGGTGAGCCTCCAGAAGAACCAGACCGTCTCCCTGGTCAAGGGCGGCCGCCCGCTCCTCTCGCAGGTCAAGATGGGCCTCGGCTGGGAGCCCGCGTTCCGCGGCAAGGACATCGACCTGGACGCCTCGGTCATCGCCTACGGCCCGCAGCGCAACCACATCGACAGCTGCTACTTCGGCAAGCTCTCCATCGTGAACGGCGCGATCAAGCACTCCGGCGACAACCTCACGGGCGAGGGCGGCGGAGACGACGAGGTGATCGTCGTGGACCTCGGCCGTCTCCCGCAGGAGGTCACGGGCCTGGTCTTCACGGTCAACTCCTTCTCCGGCCAGAAGTTCACCGAGGTCGCCAAGGCCTACTGCCGCCTCCTCGACGCCGCCAGCGGCGAAGAGCTGGTCCGCTTCGACCTCACGAGCGCGGAAGCCCAGACCGGCGTCATCATGGCCAAGCTCATCAAGCAGTTCTCCGGCGAGTGGGAAATGACCGCCATCGGCGACTTCGTCAAGTCCCGCACAGTCCGCGGCATGGTCAAGCCGGCAGCGCAGTCCCTCTGACACCGACGACCAACCGCGACCCCCGGACGCACCCGTAGCCGCAGCCGACCGGGGGGACGGCCCGCCCTACACAGCCGGGGCCGCCCACGCACCGAAGGGGGCGTGCCGGTACATCAAATGCCCGCATCCGAACGGATCGAGAGCACACGCCCACCGATCAACCCCAGTTGATCCGTTCGGATGCGGGCGGATGTACCGGCGCGCACCCGACCCACTCACCCCCGTGGGCGAGCCGCGCTACGGCCGCAGGACCCCACCCACCCCGCCCATGGGCGGGACGCACTTACGGCCGCACAACCCACCCCACCCGTGGGGCGAGACGCGCTACGCCCGCAGCCCTTCCGTGAGCAGCGCCAGATACCGCCGAATGTGCGTCCCCTCGCCGTTCGCCAGCTCCGACGCGGTGGCCACCCCATGGGCCAGCCGCAGCACCTCGATCGGCAACACGTCCGCCCGCAGAGTCCCTTCCCGCTGGGCCCCCTCGACCAGCCGCGTGGCCGCCCCTTTCACCGAGACCCCGCACGCCGCGAGCACGGCGGAACTCCCGTCCGCGACAGCCGCGCCGAGCAACGCCTTGAGCCCGCGGACCTCGATCATGGACACGCCCAGCTCGTTCAGCCACTCCACCAGCGCCTCGCCGGGCGGCAGCCGCGACGCGATCTCGTCCGCGCGAGCCGCGATCGCGTCGATCCTGTCGACGTAGACGGCCTCCAACAGCGCCTGCCGCGTCGGAAAGTGCCGGTACAGCGTCCCGGACCCGACCCCGGCCTTCTTGGCGATGTCGTCGAGCGACGCACCCTCCCCGTGCTCGCCGAAGGCGACCGCCGCCTCTTCGAGCAGCCGCTCGTAGTTCCGCCGCGCATCCGCCCGCATCGGCTTGACCTGCGTCATTCAGATACTCCTTGCCAACCGGGGGCTCTCTCCGTATCTTACCGAGTGTTAAACGGAGATAGTCCCCGCTTACTCCGCGGGCAGTCCGTGCTGCCCAGAGACATACCCGGGGACACCAGACAGGGAGCATCCCATGTCCACCCCGTCCACCCCGCCCACCAGCGCAGACCCACCCGGAACCGCACCCGAAGCCGCACCCGAAGCCACGCCACGCCGGCCGCCCAGGCCCAGGCTCGGCGCCACCCTCCTGGTCATAGTCACCGCCTACCTGATGGTCGGTGTCGACTCCACGGTCGTCAACGTAGCTCTGCCCGACGTCCAACAGGATCTCGACTTCACCCCCACGGGCCTCTCCTGGGTCCTCAACGCCTACACGCTCACCTTCGGCGGCCTCCTGCTTCTCGGCGGCCGGGTCGGCGACATCGCCGGCCGCCGCCGCACCCTCACCTCCGGCGTCCTGCTCTTCGCGTTCGCCTCGCTGCTGGGCGGACTCGCCACCGAGAGCGGCTGGTTACTGGCGGCCCGCGCACTGCAAGGAGTGGGCGCCGCACTCACCGCCCCCAGCACCCTCGCCCTGATCACCACGAACTTCCCGGAGGGCCCCCGCCGCCACCACGCGCTCGGCATCTACACCTCGATGGCAAGCATCGGCGCCTCCATCGGCCTGGTCCTCGGCGGCATGCTCACCTCCTGGGCGTCCTGGCGCTGGGCCCTGCTGATCAACGTACCCATCGGCGTCGCGGTGGCCCTCGCCCTGCCCCGCTTCGTGGCCGAAACCCCGCGCCACGCGGGGAAGTTCGACGCGGCAGGCGCGCTCACCGGCACCGCGGGATCGGCCTCTCTCGTCTACGCGTTCATCCGCGTCTCGGAGGACGGCTGGACCGACACGCAGGCTCTGCTCGGCTTCACGACGGCAACCGCACTGCTCATGGGCTTCGCGCTCGTCGAGTCCCGGGCGGGCCAGCCGATCATGCCGCTGCGCCTCTTCCGCAACCGTAACCGGGCGGGCGGCTACGCGGCCGTACTACTGCTGCCCGCGGGGATGTTCGGCGCGTTCTACTTCCTCACGCTGTTCACCCAACAAGTCCTGGGATACGGCCCGTTGCGCGCCGGGATCTCCTTCCTGCCGCTCTCCCTGGGCGTCTTCGGGATTCTGCGCTTCGTCCCGCGACTCCTCCAGCGCTACGGCGCCAAGCCCCTGCTGATCACCGGCATGGCGCTGCTCGTCGCCTCGGGCGGCTGGCTCTGGCGCATCGACCCCGGCGACGGCTATGTCACCGGCCTGCTCGGCCCGCTCATCCTGATGGGCATAGGCGTCGGCATGAGCTTCATGCCGCTCAACGCGACGATCCTCGCGCACATCGAACCGCGCGACGCGGGGGCCGCATCCGGTCTGCTGCAGACCCTCCAGTGGCTCGGCGGCACCCTCGGGCTCTCCGTGCTGGTCACGGTCTTCGGCACGGCGACCCGGCACGCGACCGGCTCCCCGTCCGCGATTCTCACCGAAGGCGCGGCTCGGGCGTTCGGCGTCGGCTCGCTGATCGCGGTGGCGGCACTGCTGGTCACGGCGCTGGCCATCACCGGAACCAAGCGATAGCGCACTGAGGACGTCCTCAGAACAACGCACCGTGGACGCTCTCAGAACAACGCACTGTAGGCATTCAAGGCAGGCTGCCCGCCCAGGTGGGCATAGAGCACGGTCGAGTCCCGTCCGATCTCCCCCCGAGTCACCAGATCCACCATCCCGGCCATCGACTTCCCCTCGTACACGGGATCGGTGACCATCCCCTCCGTACGCGCCGCCAGCCGCATCGCGTCCAGCGTGGCCTCGTCCGGAATCCCGTACGTGCCGGCGTGACACCGCTCGTCCAGCTCGACGTCCGCCTCGGTCAACTCCCTCTCCGCCCCGATGAGTTGCCCCGTCCCGTGGGCGATCCGGGCGATCTGCTCACGGGTACGGGCGGGCGCCGCCGACGCGTCGATCCCGATGACGCGCCGCGGCCGCCCGCCCGCCTCCTCCAGCGCGGCGTACCCGGCGACCATCCCCGCCTGGGTGGACCCGGTCACCGAACACACCACGACGGTGTCGAAGAAGACGCCCAACTCCCGTTCCTGCTCGGCAACTTCGTAGGCCCACCCGGCGAACCCGAGCCCGCCCAGCGGGTGATCGGAGGCCCCCGCCGGAATGGCGTACGGCTTACCACCCGCCTCCACCACCTCGGCCAGCGCCTGCTCCCAGCTCTCCTTGAACCCGATCCCGAACCCGGCCCGCACGAGCCGTACGTCGGCGCCGACCAGCCGGCTGATGAGGATGTTCCCGACCTTGTCGTACACGGAGTCGGGCCACTCCACCCAACTCTCCTGCACCAGAACACACTTGAGCCCGGCCCGCGCGGCACAGGCCGCGACCTGACGGGTGTGGTTGGACACCAGGCATCAAGACCGGGTATCAGGGCCGACCATGCCATCGAGACCACGCCAGATCTCCGCGGTGACGCGGACGGCCTCGTCCACATCGCCGACGGCACACGCGTCGATCAACTCGTCATGCAGCCCGGCCGAACGGCAGTTGCCGCCCTCGCCGAAGCGGCGCCGCTCCAGGCGCCGGATCAGCGGGCTGTACCGGGCGATGGTGGCGGCGGCGGCACGGTTGCCGCTCACCCGGACCAGCACGTCGTGCAGCTCGTCGTCGGCACGCAGGGCGCCGTCCACGTCACCGCCCCGCACGGCGTCCGCGAACCGCACGTTGGAGTCCCGCATGGCGTCGATGTGCTCCGCGAGAAGCCGGGGTACGGCCGCCCGCGTGGCCAGCTCGTGCATGGCGCCGACGACGACGGCGGCGTCCCGTACCTCGGCGGCCACCACAGGGGTCACCCGTGTGTAGCTCTGCGGCTTGGACTCCAGCAGGCCCTCGTCGACCAGCCGGGAGAAGGCGTCGCGCACCGGCGCCCGCGAGAGACCGAGCAGTTCGGCAAGCTCGGCGTCCCGCACCACCGCGCCCGGTGCGAGGTCACCGGCCACGATGGCGTCCCGTATCGCCTCGTACGCACGGTCCCTGAGCAGGGTCCGACGTACGGGTTGTATTGCCTCCATGAACTGAAATGTTAGATGTCAGATGCCTCCCCACACAAGAGTGCGACCCGCACCGAAGTACGGGCCGCACCCCATCGCACTCAGGACACCCAGGGCCAGTCGGCATCACGTGCCGACTCCAGCAACGGCACCATCCGAAACGCCGCGTCCGAGAGCCCTCCGAACGTGTGCCGATTCCCCTGCCCGGACGGACCGTGTCCCGCCCGGTAGCCGGCCAGGTTCCACGTATAGACCGGTACCTGCGCCGGGACCTGCTCGGTCGCGTCGCCGTAGTAGCTCGCCGCGGCCTGCTCGTCGGTGACGATCAGCACCCGGTCGTGCTTCTTGTAGTGCTGCCTGACCGCCTCGGTCGTGTTGGTGCCGCCGAGGTCGCCGAACCGCTCCAGCACCTTGAGTACCGACTCGCCCCGGCGGAACTTCACCCTCTTGCTGCTCGTACCGAACTCGACGAGATCCGCGTCCGCCGCCCGCAGCGCGAGCGCCGTACCGAAGATCGCCGCGGCGTCGGCCCGGTTGAGCTCCGAGCGGTCCGACAGCCGCGAGTAGAACATCGAGCCGGACCGGTCGACGAGGACGAGCGTCCGCCCCGGCAGCGCGGGCACATTGGCCAGCGAGTGACCGAGCGCCTGCTCCAGCGGGTACGACCAGCGCAGCGAGGGCGCGTGCTGGTACGCGGCGAGATACCGGAAGGGGAACTGCCGCGAGCGCGCCACCTCCGACGGGTCACTGATCGTGGCGGCGACCTGAGCCGCCACCTCGTCACTGACACCCGCCTCGTCGAAGTTCCGCAGGTTCCGCACCAGCGCCATCGCGGCCATGGACGGAATGACGGCCTCCCAGGCCGCCTTGTCCATCGGCCCCTGCAGCCAGCCGGCCAGCACCTCCCAGGTCATGCCTGCCGCCGCGAGCCGCTCGGCACCGTCGGACGCGGTCACGACCGCGCGCCGCTCGGCGACGGGCAGTGTCATCAGCTCACGGTGCGCGATGAGCACACGGTTGGACGCGGGCGGCACGGCAGTGTCCGGGTTGTGCCGCCGGTCCAGCGCGTACTGGAACAGCTCGCCCTGCCACGCCTTGCCGGGGTCCGGCGCCGCGTGCACCAGGTTGAGGATGTCGCCGAAGCGGTAACCCTTGGACGCGGTGTCGTACTTCAGCAGCGACTTGCCGTTGTAGAGACGTCGTACGGCGTCGGCGATGCCCCGCTTGACGGGCTTGGGCACGTTGCGGCCGTACCGCGCGGTCCAGTAGGCGAGCAGCTCGCCGGGCTCGTCGGGGCGCCGCAGCACGGAGGCGATGACCTGGCGGTTTGCCGGGCCGTCCGTCTCGCCCGCGTCGAGGCGCGCCTTCACGTACTCGGCGGCGCCCACGATGGAGGCCGTACGCAGGTTGCCCTCGCCGCGCAGCCAGCCGAGCAGGGCGGCCGTCCACGACGGGTCCGCGACGGCGAGCTCACGCACCAGCGCGGCGAACCGGTCGTCGCGGTCCGCGCCGGTCTCGTAAAAGGTCTGCTGCGAAACGAAGTTGGCCACGGCGAGCAGAAAAAGCTCGGAGCGCTGGTCACGCTCGTGACCTCGGCCGCCCTCGTAGGTACGAAGTACACGCCCCGTCGACGTCACACGCGAAGTGGACTGTGCCTTCGCGGACTTGGTGTTGAATCGCGCCATGGTGAATTCCCCCCGAATTCATTGGTGTACCGGAGGGAGGCACAGCAAATGGAGCGTGCCCGAGTTCAGAGGTCGGCGACGGACTTATTCAGACGCTCTACCAAATTGAGCTACACCGACCCGAGGTCGATGACGGGATTTGAACCCGCAACCTTCCGATCCCAGAAGTAACCGTTGCCTGCGCACCGGGCACACACCATTGGCTGCGCCTCCCGAGATCAAGTCGGCGGCGGCCTGGATTCTGTTCGAAAGAAGTAGCCGCAGCCTGCGCACCGGGAGGTGCATGAAGTTGTGGTGTCCAGAGTTCAAGGCCGGCGGAACCGACGTAGGTGCTCTAACCCCTGAGCTACACCGGCGAGTTGTACCGATGGCGGGATTCGAACCCGCGGCCGCCCCATTATCAGTGGAAGTAGGTCCTGCCTTCGCACCTGGACAAGCACCACTCTAAGAGGCGTACCGCGGGGCGGGCGAGCGAATTAACTATCCGCGCTTCTGGCGCTTCCAGGGCCCCTTGATGGCCAGCATGATTCCCGGCACCTGAATGTTGGCGAAGAGGGTCCTGCCGTCGGGCGAGAACGTGACGCCGGTGAACTCGCTGTACTCCGGGGCCGCTTCGGTGCCGATGTTGAGTTCGTTGCGTGCGATCGGGTACGTACGGCCGCTGTCGGTGGCGCCGAAGAGGTGCTGGATGCCCGAGCCGTCCTCGGCGATGACGAGGCCGCCGTACGGGGAGACGGTGATGTTGTCGGGGCCGTCCAGGGCGCCGTCGACGGAGGGGTCGGGGTTCACGCCGATCAGGACCTTCAGCGTCAGGGTGCGGCGCTTGGGGTCGTAGAACCAGACGGCGCCGTCGTGCGCCTGACCGGGGCTCTCGATGCGGGCGTAGGAGGAGACGATGTACACGCCGCCGTCGCCCCACCACATGCCTTCGAGCTTGCGGGCGCGGGTGACCTGACTGCCGGTGAACTGCTTGCGGACGGAGACGGTCCGGGCGTCACGGTCGGGAACGTCGACCCAGTCGACGCCGTACACCGTGCCGATCTTCGTGGCGCGCGAGAGGTCGTCGACGAACTGCCCACCGGAGTCGAAGCACTTGAAGGCCTGCAGAGCGCCCGCGTCGTCGGCGAGGGTGCGGAGCTGTCCGTGGCCGTGCTCGAAACCCTGCGGCGGGGTCCAGCGGTACAGCAGCCCGTTGGGGCCCGAAGCGTCCTCAGTGAGGTAGAGGCGGCCGCGCTTGGGGTCGACGACGACGGCCTCGTGGGCGTAGCGGCCGAGCGCCTTGATGGGCTTGGGGTTCTTGTTGCGGCGGCGGTCCTTCGGATCGACCTCGAAGACGTAGCCGTGGTCCTTGGTGAAGCCGTTGGTGCCGGCCTTGTCCTCGGTCTCCTCGCAGGTGAGCCAGGTGTCCCAAGGGGTGTTGCCGCCCGCGCAGTTGGTGGCCGTGCCCGCGATGCCGACCCATTCGGCCACCTTGTCGCCGCGCACCTCCACGACCGTGCAGCCGCCGGCCGCGGCCGGGTCGTAGACCAGGCCCTCGGTGAGCGGCACCGGGTGGGGCCACTGGGCGCGGGGGCCGGCCAGCTCGTGGTTGTTGACGAGGAGGGTGGCGCCGCTCGGGCCGTCGAAGGTGGACGTGCCGTCATGGTTGGACGGCGTGAACTCGCCCGACTCCAGCTTGGTCCTGCCGCTGTGGGTGATGACGCGGTAGGAGAATCCGGCGGGCAGCGCGAGCAGGCCCTCCGGGTCGGGGATCAGCGGTCCGTAGCCGACTCCGGAATGGTCCGCCGACCCCTCGGCCTCGCTCTCGGTCTCCGTGGACGCGAGGGCGTTCGGCGCGGTGGCAAGGGCGCCGACGCTGCCGGCCAGTGCGACACCGGCGCCGGTGATCGCGGTCTGTCTGGCGAAGTCCCTGCGGGTGAGCGACATGGTGTCTCCTGTGACGGTCGGATGGGGACTGTCGTGGGGGTGTCGGACCTCGTATCGGCCACACGGTCCCGCCCGCGCCTGAACAGGAGTTGAACGGGCGCCGACTTCGGGGGACCCCCTTCCGTGAATCCGCCCGACCGCGCCTCCTCTTCCTGCCACCTCATCCCCCTCCCTCCCCTAACCCCCTTGCTGCGACCGTGCCTTGAACGCCGCCTTACGAGCCTCCTTGGCCACCTTCTTGTCCGGGTGCAGCCTGCCCATCGCCTCCAGCACGTCCGGCGTGGCCGGGTGTTCGACGCGCCAGGCGGCGGCGAAGAAGCTGCTGTGCTGCTGGGCGAGGCCCTCCACAAGGGCCTGCAGCTCGGCCGAGTTGCCTTCGGCCGCGAGCTGCGCGGCCAGTGTGTCGATGGTGAGCCAGAAGACCATCGCCTCGGACGGAACGGGCACGTCGGCGGCCCCGTGCTCGCTCAGCCAGACCCGGGCGAGCCCGCCCAGCTCGGCGTCGTCGAGGACTTCGCGGAGGGCGGGCTCCGCGTCCGTGCCGACGAGGGAGAGCGCCTGCTGACAGCGCAGGCGGCGCAGCGGGGCTCCGGCGTCGGCTCCGCGGGCCGCGGCGAGCAACTCCCGTGCGGCGGGCAGGGGTTCACGCCGGGCGAGCCACTGTTCGGTCTCGGCCTGTGCGGCGGCGGGCGGGAAGGCGGAGGTGCCGTCGAGGAGCTCGTCGGCCCCCTTGTCGGCGAGTTCCCCGACCGCGGGAGCGGCGAGCCCCGCTTCGAGGAGTCGTGCCCGGATTCCGTACAGCCCGAGCGGTGTCAGCTTCACCATCCCGTACCGCGTGACATCGGTGTCGTCGAAGACCGCCGCGGGGTCCGCCGACTCCTCGTCGGGCTCCGCCATCAGCGCCTCGTCGACCGGCTGGAAGTCGACGATCCCGATGGGTTCGAGGAGCCGGAACTGGTCGTCGAGCCGCATCATCGCGTCCGACACCTGTTCCAGGACGTCGTTGGTCGGCTCCCCCATGTCGTCGGGGACGATCATCGACGCGGCGAGGGCGGGCAGCGGCACCGGACCGTCGCCGGGGCCCTCCTCGCCCACGGTGAGCAGGTACAGGTTGCCGAGCACCCCGTCGAGGAACTCGGCCTCCGCCTCCGGGTCCCAGTCCAGGGAGGAGAGGTCGATCTCCCCGCCCTCGTCCATGGCGCCGACGAGA
Organism: Streptomyces sp. NPDC058470; assembly: GCF_042721055.1. Lineage (NCBI taxonomy): Bacteria > Bacillati > Actinomycetota > Actinomycetes > Kitasatosporales > Streptomycetaceae > Streptomyces > Streptomyces sp. NPDC058470. The sequence continues at coordinate 24,103 of NZ_JBHXMF010000063.1, read as the reverse complement.
TCGTCGAGGTCGGGCACGCTCGCGTCGGCCAGCACTGTTTCCAGCGCGCCGAGCCAGACCGCGAGGACGTCCTGTGGTGCCCCGGAGGTGAGCAGGGCGAGGTCCTCGCCCGCGGTGACCGTGCCCTTCTCCTCGTCCACGATCTCGACGAGACCGGTGTCCACGGCGACCCGCCAGGCCTCGCTTGCGAACGCGGCCGCCTCGTCGCCGGTGAGCCCGAGTTCGGCGGCGGCCTCCGGAAGCTGTTCCTCGGCGAGTTCGCCGCCCGCACCGACCCGGGTGTCCGGACCGGCCCAGCGGGCGAGCCCGGCGGCGCGGGAGAGCAGTGGTGCGGCGAGCGCGTCGCGCGCCAGTGCGGCTTCGGAGTGCAGCCGCACCGGCGGCAGGGGGGAGCTGTCTGACATCGGCTGGATTCTCCTCCGGGCAAGCAGGACATACGGTGCGAACGGGCAGGGCGAGCCGGCTACGCGGGCAGCGCTTGCGACACGACCGACACCGACAGTACAAGCGCCGCACCGACCGCTCAGCCTAGACGGATTTCGACCCAAGCCGCCCGGTTCATGTCCCCGTCGGGCGCCGTACACCACGGAAACCTTGACAACTCCCCCGCTCACGCACGAGATTGACGCGCGTAGAAGTACGAGGGCCGCCGGCCCACCTGCCTCTACGCGCGTCACCACCTCACACGGGCCGCGCTCCCCCACCGCTTCACCCTCGTCCCGGCGCTCACGTACGTCCCCGGAGGGATTCCCTTGCCGAGCAGGAGAACCGCGCGCATAGGCGCGCTGACCGTCGCCGCGGTCTGTTCCACCGTTTCCGCCGTGGTGCTCACGACACCCGCCCACGCGGACACGATCCACATTCACGACATCCAGGGCACCACCCGGCTGTCCCCGTACGCGGGCCAGGCCGTCACGGACGTGGCGGGCATCGTCACGGGCGTGCGCACCTACGGTTCGTCGCGGGGTTTCTGGATCCAGGACCCGAACGCGGACGACAACCCGGCCACCAGCGAGGGCGTCTTCGTCTTCACCAGCTCCGTCCCGAAGGTCGCCGTCGGCGACTCGGTCACGGTGTCGGGCACGATCTCGGAGTACGTCCCCGGCGGCGCCGCGTCCGGCAACCAGTCGATCACGGAGATCACCAAGCCGGTGGTGACCGTGCTCTCCGGCGGGAACCCCGTCCCGGCCGCCACGGTCGTGAGCGCGAAGTCGGTCCCGGCCCTCTACAGCGCCGACGGCGACACCGCCTCGGGCGGCTCGGTCAACGGCCTGACCCTGAAGCCGAAGAAGTACGCCCTGGACTACTACGAGTCCCTTGAGGGCATGAACATCCGGGTCTCCGACGCCCGTGTGGTCACCGCGACCGACCCGTACGCCGAGCTGTGGGTCACGGTGAAGCCCAACGAGAACGACAACCGCCGCGGCGGCTCGGTGTACGGCTCGTACACCTCGCAGAACACCGGACGCCTGCAGATCCAGTCGCTCGGCGCGACCGCCGACTTCCCGACCGCGAACGTGGGCGACGAGCTCACAGGCACCACCGCGGGCCCGCTCGACTACAACTCCTTCGGCGGTTACACCCTCGTCGCCAACCAGATCGGCACCCTGGAGCAGGGCGGCCTGGAGCGCGAGACGACGCAGAAGCAGTCGCGCAGCGAGCTGGCCGTGGCGACGTACAACGTCGAGAACCTGGACCCGGGCGACGCGTCCTTCGCGGCCCACGCGTCCGCGATCGTGAACAACCTGCGCTCGCCCGACATCCTGTCCCTGGAGGAGATCCAGGACAACAACGGCGCGACGAACGACGGCACGGTCGCCGCCAACCAGACCGTGCAGAAGCTGATCGACGCGATCGTCGCGGCGGGCGGCCCGGCGTACGACTGGCGCTCCATCGACCCGGAGAACAACAAGGACGGCGGCGAGCCCGGCGGCAACATCCGCCAGGTGTTCCTCTTCAACCCCGAGCGCGTCTCCTTCACGGACCGCGCGGGCGGCGACGCGACGACCGCCGTCGGCGTCACCAAGGTGAACGGCAAAGCGGCCCTGACGGCCTCTCCCGGCCGTGTCGACCCGGCCAACGCGGCCTGGACGGCCAGCCGCAAGCCGCTCGCAGGCGAGTTCGTGTTCCGCGGCAAGACCGTCTTCGTGATCGCCAACCACTTCACCTCCAAGGGCGGCGACCAGGGTCTGACCGCGCAGTACCAGCCGCCGGCGCGCAGCTCGGAGACCCAGCGTCACCTCCAGGCGACCACGGTGAACACCTTCGTCAAGGAGATCCTCGCGGTCCAGAAGAACGCGGACGTCATCACCCTCGGTGACATCAACGACTTCGAGTTCTCCGACACGGCGAAGCTCCTGGAGGACGACGGCGTGCTGTGGTCGGCGATCAAGTCGCTGCCCAAGAGCGAGCGTTACACGTACGACTACCAGGGCAACAGCCAGGTTCTCGACCAGATCCTGATCAGCCCGTCGATCCGCAAGGACGACTTCGCGTACGACAGCGTGCATATCAACTCGGAGTTCAACGACCAGATCAGCGACCACGACCCGCAGGTGCTGCGGTTCGAGCCGTAACCCTGTGTACGGATGAGCCCGGCCCCGTCGTCCGGGGGGCCGGGCTCGTCCCATGTCGCGGGTCAGGCACCGAAGACGCCGTCCAGCCAGCCCTGCCAGGCGGTTTCGTTGCGCTTGCCGTCGGCGTCGGGCGCGAAGTCGTGGATGCTGATACCCACCGGCGCGCCCCAGTGGTTGCGTCCGAAGAAGCGGATGAGGGCGTGGTCCGTGCGCAGCCCGATGAAGTACGCGTCGCGGTAGTCGAGTACGGCGTCCAGGAGCTGCCCCTCGGGCCCACGGGCCTGCACCCGCGCGCCCTCGGCGGTGTCGTCCACGAGACCGAGCGCCTGTCCTACGGCGGTGAAGGCGTCGGACGCCTTGGACGCCTCGGGTCCGTCGAACATGGCGAAGGTGAGCGGGCGTCCGCCGAAGTGCGTCACGTACTCGCGCAGGGTGCGCAGGTAGAAGGCGTTGTGCTTGTTCGCGCCGTCGTACTGGTTGTCCCAGTCGTCGACGAAGATGCCGCTGTGCACATACCGCACCCAGGCCCGGCGGCCGCCCTCGCGCGGCTCGATGGTGTAGTCGAGCTGGTTGAGGGTCTGTTCGGAGATGCCGTCGACGTCCTCGACGCGGTTGATGTAGCGGTGCGGCGGATCCCAGGTCGTGATCGTGGACCCGAAGGGGCCGCTGCCGCCCTCACGCGGCTCGGGCGCCTCCATCGGCCACAGCCAGCCTCCGACGCCCTCGGTGATCGCATCCCACACCTGCTCCGGCGTGGCGTCGATCTCGATCTCGTGGGCGCTCTCGAATTCCTTGGACATGGTGGTCACTCCTCGGTACTGATGGGCAGTTCGGCCGTCCGGGTCTCGGGTTTGACCGTGGGGTGGAGCGCGACGACGATCCGGTGACTCCGGCCCCCCGCGGCGTCGGGGGCGTCGTACTTGCGGATCAGTCCGCTGACTCCCGCCGTCAGCTCCTCGATGAACGCGGCTCGGTCGGCCGCGGAACCGAAGGTCACCTGGCCGTCGAGCGCGTAGGTGGCGAGCCGCTTGCGCGCCTTCGCCGCGCCGGTGATCAGCGAACCGACGTCCCGTACGAGCCGGGCGCCGAGCGCGAGCAGCCAGCGGGCGGACAGCTGGTCGCGGAACCGGTCCGGGTCGGGCTGCACGGCGGCGAGCGCGAGCGGTGAGATCACATACGACGCGGCGGTCGCGCGCATCAGCCGCTCGGTGACATTGCCCTTGCGGCGCTCGCCCGCCAGCTCGACCAGTCCGTGCCGCTCCAGCGTCTTGAGGTGGTAGTTCACCTTCTGCCGGGGCAGCCCGACCTTGCCGGCCAGCATGGCGGCCGAAGCGGGGCCTGCGGCCAGCTCGGCCAGCAGCCTGGCCCTTATCGGGTCGAGCGAGACGGCGGCGGCCTCTGCGTCCTCGATCACGGTCACGTCCAACATGACTCCACCGTCTCACCGAACACTTTATTTGTCCAGACGGTTTGAGTTGTCGGATAGCGCGTGGCGATATACCGAACTCCAGTTCGATACATTGGGCACACGGCAGCTGTCCGTCCCCACCCTGGCGGGCGATCAGCCGGACTGCGTCCCACGCTCGTCAAGTCGGGCCAACTGGCTCTGGAACCAGTCGAGTCGGGCCTGCAACAGGGCCGCCTCGGCAACCAGCTCCGACACACCGAGCCCTGCGGACGCACCGAGCCCGGAGCTCGCACCAAGCCCGCCGACCACGTCCACCGCACCGCCGCCACCGGCGGCCCGGACCCGCAGCCCGTCCCCGGCCAGCCGCGCGAAGGTGGCGAGCGACAGCGACGTACGACCGCGCACGCATCCCGCGCACGCGGCGGACAGGGCGCGCCACCCGGGCCGCCCCCAGCCCGCGTCGGCCAGCGCGCCGGCCACCGCACCGCATACGCAGGGGCCGACGGTCGCGGTCCGTACCCGCTGGCGGGCGTAGCGGAAGCCGCGTTCGAAGCGGATGTAGGCGCCCAGGACGGACACTTCGAGGAGGACGGCCGCTCGATGTTCGGCGGTGCACAACAGCGCCTCGGCCGTGGAGCGTTCGTGCACGCAGTGGAAGCCGCAGTCGCAGCGGCGGTGCGGCGCACGGTGGCGCCGCCCGTAGACGCAGCCCGCCTCGTCCAGCACTCCGTACGGCAGTGCGCCACCCAGGGAGACGCCGGTGAACCCGGCCCGGGTGCCGTCCTGGGACAGCACCGGGTGGGCGATCTTGTATCCGGTCGGCGGCTCCGTCGGTCGTTCCTCGGGGAGCCGCAGCCTCATCGGGCGACCGGAACCTCTTCGGGCGCGGACGCCTCCAACTCCTGCAGTTCCTCAGGGAGTCGGAGTTCCTCGTCCTGCGCGTGAACCTTCTCTTCCGCGACTCCGGTGGCGAGTGCCTTGCCGAGCCTCATGACGCCTCCCGCGATCTGCCGTCGATTTCCGTCCTCGCCATGGTGACCCATGAGGGCCCGGGTTGGCACTAGGGCCTCGCGCGGGCCGCCCCCCAACCACGTAGCATCCCTTGCCCCTACCTCGTAGAAGAATTAAGTGGAGCTTCACGATCGGGTTGCCGACACTACTCCCATGACAACCTCAGCCCACGGCACCGCGCCCTTCGGCCGCGCCCTCTGCGCCATGATCACGCCCTTCACCGAGGAAGGTGCGCTGGACCTCGACGGGGCACAACTGCTCGCCGACCGGCTGGTCGCCGAGGGCTGCGACGGCCTGGTCCTGTCCGGGACCACGGGTGAGTCGCCGACCACGACGGACGCGGAGAAGTCCGCGCTGGTACGGGCGGTCCGCGAGGCGGTGGGGGACCGGGCCTGCGTCGTGGCGGGCGTCGGTACCGCCGACACCCGGCACACCGTGGAGCTGGCCCTGGAGGCCGAAAAGGCGGGCGCGGACGGCCTGTTGGTGGTCACGCCGTACTACAGCAGGCCTCCGCAGGACGCGGTCGAGGCGCACTTCCGGGAGATCGCGGACGCCTCCGGTCTGCCTATCGCGCTGTACGACATCCCGGGCCGCACCGGCACCCGCATCGAGCCGGACACCATGATCCGCCTCGCCGGGCACCCGAGGATCGTGGCGGTCAAGGACTGCGCCTACGACCTCCTGGGCACCCAGAAGGTGCTGTCCCGCACGGAGTTGGCGTACTACACGGGCTGCGACGAGTACGTTCTCGCGATGCGTGCGATCGGCGGCAGCGGATACATCAGTACGGTCGCGAACGTGGCGCCCCGCCCCTTGCGCGCGATCCTGGACGCGTTCGACGCGGGGGACACCGCCGACGCGGCGCGACTCCAGCAACGAGCCGTCCCGCTCATCGAGTTGATGATGTCGGCCGGTCTGCCCGGCACGGTCACGGCGAAGGCGGTCCTGAGCACGCTGGGGCTGCCAGCCGGTCCGGTCCGGCCGCCGCTGCGGCCCGCCGGGCGCGAGGCGGTCGACGGGCTGCTGGCGGCGTACGAGGAGTTCGTCAGCGCCGGCTGAACTCCCGCGCTTCGGCGTCCGTCGTCACCTTCTCGCCTACGGTGGCCCCGTGAGCCGACCCCTGCTTTTCCTCGACGTCGACGGCCCTCTCAACCCGTACGCGGCCCAGCGGGAGCGGCGGCCCGAGGGCTATACGACGATCCGGGTGGCCCTGACTCCCGGCAGGCCTCTGCGCGTCTGGCTGCACCCCGAGCACGGCCGTGTCCTCCTCGGCCTCGGCTACGAACTGTGCTGGGCCACCACGTGGATGGACTCCGCCAACCGCTGGATCGCCCCGGTCATCGGCCTCCCCGAACTCCCGTACGTCGACTTCACCGGTGCCCTGTTCGCCGAGCGGCCCGACGGGGTGCACTGGAAGACCGAGCGGATCGTGGCGTACGCGGACGGCCGCCCCTTCGTCTGGGTGGACGACGAACAGAGCCCGGCCGACGACACGTACGTCGGCGCCCACCATGCCGGGCCCGCGCTGCTGCACCACGTCAATCCCCGACTCGGGCTGCGCGAGGGCGACTTCGCGGCGCTGGCCGAGTTCGCGACGGCGCTGCGCGCATAAGGCAAGTGCCCTCCGGCCGCGCAGGCAGGAGGGCGCTCGACCAGGGCTTCGGGCCCAGGTCAGTTGTGGCTGTGGAGGACCTCGTTGAGGCCACCCCACACCGCGTTGTTCGGGCGTGCCTCGACCGTTCCGCTGACCGAGTTGCGGCGGAAGAGGATGTGGGAAGCGCCGGAGAGTTCGCGGGCCTTGACGATCTGGCCGTCGGGCATGGTCACGCGGGTGCCTGCGGTGACGTACAGCCCGGCCTCGACGACGCACTCGTCGCCGAGCGCGATGCCGACGCCCGCCTCCGCGCCGATCAGGCAGCGCTCGCCGATGGTGATACGGACGTTGCCGCCACCGGACAGGGTGCCCATGGTGGAGGCGCCGCCGCCGATGTCGGAGCCGTCACCGACCACGACGCCGGCCGAGATACGGCCCTCGACCATGGAGGTGCCGAGCGTGCCGGCGTTGAAGTTGACGAAGCCCTCGTGCATGACGGTGGTGCCGTCGGCGAGGTGCGCGCCGAGCCGGACGCGGTCGGCGTCGGCGATGCGGACGCCCTTCGGCGCGACGTAGTCCGTCATGCGCGGGAACTTGTCGACGGACGTCACGGCCAGATGGAGGCCCTCCGCCCGTGCGTTCAGGCGCACCTTCTCCACGTCGTCCACCGCGACCGGGCCGAGCGAGGTCCAGGCGACGTTGGCGAGGTGGCCGAAGATGCCGTCCAGGCTCTGGCCGTGCGGCTGGACGAGGCGGTGCGAGAGCAGGTGCAGGCGCAGGTAGGTGTCGTGCGCGTCGAGCGGCTTCTCGTTCAGCGAGGCGATGACCGTACGGACCGCGACCACCTCGACACCACGGCGGGCGTCGGGCCCGATGGCCTTCGCGGCGCCCTCGCCGAGCAGCTCCACGGCACGCTCGGCGGACAGCCGCTCGGTGCCGGAAGGGCCGGGCTCGACAGCGAGCTCGGGGGCGGGGAACCAGGTGTCCAGGACAGTGCCGTCGGCGGCGACGGTGGCAAGCCCGGCGGCAACGGCGCCGGTGGTACGGGGTGCAGTCGTGTCGGTCATAGGGGAAACCTAACCGGCCGGGGGCCGGGGATGCGAACCAGCGTGCGGGGCGTCTCAGCTACCGGGCGGTCACCGTGAGCCGAGCATGACCGGAGCGCCGGGGCTCACGGAATCATCCGCGCCAGCACCTCCCGCGCATACCCCTCGTCGTACGCCGCCCCCGTCAGCAGCACCTGCAGACAGATCCCGTCCAGCACCGCGACCAACGCCCGCGCGGTCACCGGGTCCGTGCGGCGGGTCAGCCGCTCCGCGAGGTCCTCGGCCCACTCGGCGGCGACCGGGCGCAGGGCAGGACGGCGGAGTGCGGCGAGATACAGCTCGTACTCCAGCTCCACGCCGGTACGGTCGCCGGCCAGCCACTCGCCCATCCAGCCCGCGAGCTCCCCGGCCAGGTCGGTGCACGGATCCTCCAGACCGCCGCGCGCGGCGACCACCTTGGCGAAGCCCTCGTTCGCCTGCCGCAGCGCGGCGACCATCAGCTCGTCGAGGGTCTTGAAGTGGTACGTCGTGGAGCCGAGCGGCACATCTGCCTCGGCGGCGACGGAGCGATGGCTCAGCCCGGCGAGGCCCTTGTCCCCCACGACCCGGATCGCCGCGTCGATGATCCGCTGGCGCCGCTCGGGGTCGTAGCGCCGGGCCATCAGTGCGCCCCGCCGAGGTTCAGCAGGACGACCCCGCCGATGATCAGCGCGATCCCGGTGAGCTTCGCCGCGTTGAGCCCCTCGCCGAGGAACACCATGCCGATCGCGGCGATGGCGGCGGTCCCGACGCCTGCCCAGATCGCATAGGCCGTACCGACCGAGACGGTCTTCAGGGTCTGCGCGAGCAGCGCGAAGGCGATGACGTATCCGAGGAGGGTCACCAGCGACGGCCACAGCCTGCTGAAGCCGTCGCTGTACTTCATCGCGGTGGTGGCGGCCACCTCCGCGGCGATGGCGCCGGCGAGCATCACATATCCCATGTGTACAAGTGTACGCATCGATGTGTACGAGTGTACGCAAAGTCCGTGTTCTCACCGCGGTCCCGATACCTTTGCCGACAGGCCCTGAACTCCGAGGTACTCGTCAACCGACCAACTGACAAGCCACCAGCCCCTGTTCACGCACCCGCGCCAGCCGGTCCAGCATCCGCCGCTTGGCGTGGGCGGCCCGTCGCAGCACCTCCACCCGCCGGTAGCGCAGCAGTTCGGCGGGGTCGGGGCGGACGGCTCCGGCGAGTCCGTAGCCGTAGGAGGTCAGCCGGTCGCCCAACACCTCGTCGCACAAGGTGATCTGAGCCGGTGTCAGCCGGGTGGTCCAGTTTTCCGCCCGCGAGCTGTCCAGGGCACCGCGCGTACGGCGATGCCAGGTCGTCCGGGCGGGCACGGCCGGCTCGGCGACCCGACAGGGCTCGCGCATCTCGGGGGCGTACTCCTCCCCCAAGTACTCACACACGCGCCGGAGTTGGCTCTCCGGATCGGCCACGAGGTCCTCGAAGCGCAGCTCGTGCCAGCTGCCGGGCCCCAGTTTCCGCGCGTGCGTACGCGTGGTGTCCAAGACCTGCGCCCAGGTGGCGACGGCCTCGTGGAAGCCGCGCTGCCACCAGGGCATGCCGAGGAGCGAGGCGGCACAGTCCCGTCCGTCCCGCACGAGATGGACGAACTGCGCGTCGGGGAACAACCGCAGCATCTCCCCCACATGCAGGGCGTACGCGGGCCGCCTGTCACCCCAGCGCACCTTTCCGTGCTCCTCGGCGTACGCCCTGAACGTGATGCCCAGCGCGGACCCGAGCGTCGGCGGCCCTTCGGTGATCCGCTCGGCCACGCGCCCGGCGTCCAGGCCGAGTTGGTGGAACCGCGTCTCCTCGCGTCCGGTGATCCACTGTGCGAGCCCGGCCCGGTTGCTCTGCTTCCGCAGGTCCCCGAAGGCCAGCCGCCTCTCGTAGGCGGGCAGCACGAAACGCGTCTCGGGCGGCAGCGCGATCCGTGGATGGGCGTGCAGCATCAGTTGCAGCAGCGTGGTTCCCGAACCGGGAGAGCCGAGGACGAAGACGGGTCTTTCGGGAGCAGGCACGAGCCCAGGCTGCCGCGCCGCCGTGGGCCCGGACTGGGACCCCGCTGAGAATGTCATGTGAACTCCGGGGCGACGCAGGCCCTTCGGTACCTGGCGGCCGGGCCGCGAATTCCGTTGGACCACTGGGGCAAACGGCTACTCGGGAGTCAGTTGGTCCACTACTGTTTCACCAGTCGCGCACATGGTGTCCATGGCTATCGCCTGTCCATGCGCCTGCGCCTCCCCTTCCTCGTGCCCCCACCAGAAGCTCTTGGCTCAGACCAAAAGACGAATCCGCGTACGCCACGGGCGACGCTGGAGGAACTTGCATGCCAGAAATGAAGCCGGAGCCCGGGCGCGACCAGCCCGCCAGCTCCGCGGAGAGACCCGTCCCCTCATCGGAGATCACCGCCTGGCGCCCCACAGCGCACGGCGCTCCCTACCCGGCGGAAATGCCCCCCTTCGCCGAGGTCCCGATGCCATGGGAGTCCGATGAGACCGTGCCGGAGGGACGACTGCCCGGCACCCGGCGGCTGTGGCTGGCCGGCGGCCTCGCCATAGCGGTCCTCATCGCCACCGCCACCGCGATCGCCGTACTGGACAACGGTTCTGACACCTCGTCACAGGACGAGGCGAACCGACCCGCCGCCGACACGGGCCTCCCGTTCATCCCCGGAGTCGCCGCCGCGGAACCGACCGGCAAGACCGCCCTGTCCTCCCCCGTGCCCTCCGCCTCCGCCCCGCAGGGTGCCGCCTCGCCGATTCCCTCGGGACAGGGATCCGCCGAACCCGTCCCCGCACCGCCGAAGCCCACCGCGACCGGCGAGCCCTCCGCGACCACCGCCGCGCGAACGTCGGTCCAGTCCGTCGACCGCCCCGACCGCTACTGGCACGTGAACGACGGCACCGTCCGCCTCGACCAGGTGAGCGGGAGCAGCCCGGTGGCAACCAGGCGGGACGCGAGCTTCGAGAAGGTCGACGGCCTCGCGGACGCCTCCTGCTACTCCTTCGTCACCGCCGACGGCAGCTACCTCCGCCACCGCGACTTCGTCCTGCGCGCCGAGCCCAACGACGGCTCCGCCCTCTTCAAGCAGGACGCCACCTTCTGCCCCCGGCCAACATCGTCCTCAGGCGCGGTCATGCTGGAGTCGGTCAACCACCCGGGCCACTACCTGCACGACCGCGACTTCCAGCTCCGCCTGGAGCGGTACGACGACGGCCACCGGCGCGACGACCACCGGGACCGCGACGGCTGGGCGTTCCGCCTGGTGAAGGGCTTGGGCTGAGCCCCGGAACCCGAAACCCAACCTGAGGACCGACGAGCGGGCCTGAGCCTCGGAGACAGCTGTGGCCCCCGGCGCACTGCCGGGGGCCACAGCTACAAGCGGGACAGCGGGACTCAGAATTCGTACACGCACAACTCAGACGTTGAACCCGAGCGCCCGAAGCTGATCGCGCCCGTCGTCCGTGATCTTGTCCGGGCCCCACGGCGGCATCCAGACCCAGTTGATGCGCAGTTCGTTGACAAGGCCGTCCGTGGCGGACTTGGCCTGGTCCTCGATGACGTCGGTGAGCGGGCAGGCCGCGGACGTCAGGGTCATGTCGATCGTCGCGATGTTCGCGTCGTCGATGTGGATGCCGTAGATGAGGCCGAGGTTGACGACATCGATGCCCAACTCGGGGTCTACGACGTCGTACAGAGCCTCGCGGACCTCCTCCTCCGAGGCGGGCTTCATCTCGATGGTCTCGCTCATGCCGTCTTCCTTTCAGCGGCGTCCGAGCCCAGTGCCTGGGCCGTCGCGTCCTTCCACGCCATCCAGCTGAGCAGCGCGCACTTCACCCGTGCCGGGTACTTGGAGACACCGGCGAACGCGACCGCGTCCTCCAGCACCTCCTCCATCGCGTCGTCCGGCTCGATCCGGCCCTTGGACTGCATCAGCTCCAGGAAGGTCTCCTGGACCTTCTGCGCATCGGACAGATCCTTGCCGACGAGCAGCTCGTTCAGCACGGACGCCGAGGCCTGGCTGATCGAGCAGCCCTGGCCCTCGTACGAGATGTCCGCGATCCGCTCGCCCTCGTACTTCACGCGCAGCGTGATCTCGTCGCCGCACGTCGGGTTGACGTGGTGCACCTCGGCATCGCCATCCCGCAAGCCCCGCCCGTGCGGGTGCTTGTAGTGGTCCAGGATGACTTCCTGGTACATCGAATCAAGCTTCACGACTCAGCCAGCTCCTCAGCCGAAGAAGTTCCGTACGTGCTCCAGGCCGTCGATCAGTGCGTCGACCTCGGTCGGCGTGGAGTACAGATAGAACGACGCTCGTGTGGTCGCAGGAATTCCGTACCGCAGGCAGACAGGGCGTGCGCAGTGATGTCCCACCCGGACCGCGATGCCCTGCTCGTCGAGAACCTGCCCCACATCGTGCGGGTGGATGTCACCGAGCGTGAACGAGATCGCCGCGCCGCGGTCCTCGGCCGTGGTGGGGCCGATGATCCGCAGGTCGGAGACCTCCAGAAGCCGCTTCACCGCGTACTCGGTGAGCGCGTGCTCATGGGCGAGGACCTTGTCCATGCCGATCGCGGAGAGGTAGTCGATGGCCGCGCCGAGACCGACCGCCTGGGCGATCGGCGGGGTGCCCGCCTCGAACTTGTGCGGTGCCGGGGCGTAGGTCGACGAGTGCATCGACACGGTCTCGATCATCTCGCCGCCGCCCAGGAAGGGCGGCAGGTCCTCAAGGAGTTCCTGGCGGCCCCAGAGGACGCCGATGCCCGTCGGGCCGCACATCTTGTGGCCGGTGAAGGCCACGAAGTCGGCCTGGAGGGCCTGCACGTCCAGCGGCATGTGCGGTGCGGCCTGCGAGGCGTCGATCAGGACCAGGGCCCCGACCTCCTGGGCTCGGCGCACGATCGCCTCGACCGGGTTCACGGTGCCCAGGATGTTCGAGACAAGCACGAAGGAGACGATCTTCGTCTTCTCGGTGATGATCTCGTTGATGTTCGAGAGGTCGAGGCGGCCGTCGTCGGTGAGGCCGAACCACTTCAGCTTCGCGCCCGTGCGCTGCGAGAGCAGCTGCCACGGCACGATGTTGGAGTGGTGCTCCATCTCCGTGATGACGATCTCGGTCTCGTGGTCCACCCGGTAGGGCTCGTCGGCCCAGCCGAGCATGTTGGCCACGAGGTTGAGCGACTCGGAGGCGTTCTTGGTGAAGATGACCTCGTTGCGGCTCGGCGCGTTGATGAACGTGGCGACCTTGTCGCGCGCACCCTCGTACAGCGCCGTGGCCTCCTCGGCGAGCACATGCACACCGCGGTGGACGTTGGCGTTGGAGCGCTCGTAGTACTCGCTCAGGGCGTCCAGCACCTGGCGCGGCTTCTGCGAGGTCGCCGCGTTGTCCAGGTACACGAGCTTCTTACCGTCGTGGACCTGGCGGTCCAGGATGGGGAAGTCCTTGCGGATCGCCTCGGTGTCGAGGAGGCCGGGGAGCCCATTGCGGGAAGGGGTCACGCGGATACGCCACCCTTCGCGTCGGCCGTGTCGTGGATCGCGTAAGCCTCGTAGCCCTCGTTCTCCAGCTTGTCGGCGAGTTCGGCGCCGCCGGACTCGACGATCCGGCCGGCGGAGAAGACGTGGACGAAGTCGGGCTTGATGTAGCGCAGGATGCGCGTGTAGTGGGTGATGAGCAGGGTGCCCACCTCGCCGCTCTCACGGACCCGGTTGACGCCCTCGGAGACGACACGCAGGGCGTCGACGTCCAGGCCGGAGTCGGTCTCGTCCAGGATCGCGATCTTCGGCTTGAGGAGCTCCAGCTGAAGGATCTCGTGGCGCTTCTTCTCACCGCCGGAGAAGCCCTCGTTCACATTGCGCTCGGCGAAGGCCGGGTCCATGTTGAGGCGCTCCATGGCCTCCCGGACCTCCTTCACCCAGGTACGCAGCTTGGGGGCCTCGCCGCGCACGGCCGTGGCCGAGGTGCGCAGGAAGTTGGAGACGGAGACGCCGGGGATCTCGACCGGGTACTGCATCGCCAGGAACAGGCCCGCGCGGGCGCGCTCGTCGACGGACATCTCCAGGACATCCTCGCCGTCGAGGGTGACGGTGCCGCTGGTGATCGTGTACTTGGGGTGGCCCGCGAGCGAGTAGGCGAGGGTCGACTTGCCGGAGCCGTTCGGGCCCATGATGGCGTGGGTCTCGCCCTGCTTCACGGTCAGGTCGACGCCCTTGAGGATCTCCTTCGTGGCGTTGTCGGCCTCGACGGTGACGTGCAGGTCGTGGATTTCAAGCGTTGCCATGGGTTCCTCAGGACTCCTGGTTGAGGGAGGCGTGTACGTCAACGAAGACGCTGCCCCCTTCGATCTGTACGGGGTATACGGGGACGGGGCGCGTCGCGGGAAGGCCGGACGGCTTGCCGGTGCGGAGGTCGAAGCTGGAGCCGTGCAGCCAGCACTCGATCTGACAGTCCTCCACCTCGCCCTCGGAGAGCGAGACGTTCGCGTGCGAGCAGATGTCGTTGATCGCGAACACCTCCCCCTCGGTCTTCACGACCGAGACCGGCGTGCCGTCGAGTTCCACCCGTTTGGGGGTGTCCTCCTCCAGCTCACTCAGCCCGCAGGCGCGCAGGAACGTCGAAGGGGCAGCCATCAGACCGACGCCTCCAGCTCCTCGTCGATCTTCACGAGTAGGCGCTCTTCGATGTCGTCGACACCGATCTGCTGGACCAGCTCGGCGAAAAAGCCGCGGACCACCAGACGGCGGGCGTCGTCGGCCGGGATGCCGCGGGCCATCAGGTAGAAGAGCTGCTCGTCGTCGAAGCGGCCGGTGGCACTCGCGTGCCCGGCGCCGACGATCTCGCCGGTCTCGATCTCCAGGTTCGGCACGGAGTCGACACGGGCGCCGTCGGTCAGAACCAGGTTCCGGTTCATCTCGTACGTGTCCGTGCCCTCGGCCGCGGCCTCGATGAGGACGTCGCCGATCCACACCGCGTGGGCACCCTCGCCCTGGAGCGCGCCCTTGTAGGCGACGTTCGACTTGCAGTGCGGGGTGTTGTGGTCGACCAGGAGGCGGTGCTCCTGGTGCTGGCCCGCGTCGGTGAAGTACAGGCCGAAGAGCTCGGCCTCGCCGCCGGGGCCGGCGTAGGTCACGCGCGGGTGGAGGCGTACGAGGTCGCCGCCGAAGGTGACCACGAAGGACTTGAAGGTGGCGTCCCGGCCGATCAGCGCGTTGTGCTGGCCCACGTGCACGGCCTTGTCGTCCCAGTCCTGGACGGAGACGACGGTGAGCTTGGCGCCGTCGCCCAGGACGTAGTCGACGTTCGCGGCGAGGACCGCGTCGCCGGTGTGGTCGATGACGACGACAGCCTCGGCGAAGGCTCCCAGCTCGACGACCTGGTGGCCGTAGACGACCCCGCCCTCACCGTGCACGGCGATGCGGATCGGCTCGGTGAGCACCGTCTCCTTGGGGACGGTGATGACACTGGCCTTCTCGAACGCCGAGTACGCCTGGGCGGCGACGCGGTCCACCGGGGTGCCGGCCTTGCCGAGCCTGGCGTCGTCACGGCCGACGGTCTCCACCGTGACGCCCGCGGGCGCCTCGATGTCGACCTTCAGGCCGTCGCCGGTGGCGACCGCGGTGCCGTCGTGCAGCCCGCGCAGCCGCCCCAGCGGCGTGAACCGCCATTCCTCCTCGCGGCCGTGGGGGACGGGGAAGTCCGCCACGTCGAAGGACGGGGGCGCGCTCATGCGCGTGGCGACGGTCGACTCGGCGGCCACCGCGATCTGGCCGGCGGTGGTGGACCCCACCGGAATACTCTGAGCCTCAGCCATGGCTGTCGGTCTGCTCGCTTTCTTGCGTAAGTGGCTTGACGGGGGCGGCGGTTGGCGGTTAGCCGACCGAGCCTTCCATCTGGAGCTCGATCAGCCGGTTGAGCTCAAGCGCGTACTCCATGGGCAGTTCCCTGGCGATCGGCTCGACGAAGCCGCGCACGATCATCGCCATCGCCTCGAACTCGGTCATGCCCCGGCTCATCAGGTAGAAGAGCTGGTCGTCGCTGACCTTGGAGACGGTCGCCTCGTGACCCATGGACACGTCGTCCTCGCGGACGTCGACGTACGGGTACGTGTCGGAGCGGGAGATCGTGTCGACGAGCAGCGCGTCGCACAGCACGTTCGACTTGGAGCCGTGGGCGCCCTCACCGATCTCGACGAGCCCGCGGTAGGACGTACGGCCGCCACCACGTGCCACGGACTTCGACACGATGTTGGAGGAGGTGTTCGGCGCCATGTGGACCATCTTGGAGCCGGCGTCCTGGTGCTGGCCCTCGCCCGCGAAGGCGATGGACAGGGTCTCGCCCTTGGCGTGCTCGCCCATCAGGTAGACGGCCGGGTACTTCATGGTGACCTTGGAACCGATGTTGCCGTCGATCCACTCCATGGTCGCGCCCTCGTACGCCACGGCGCGCTTGGTGACCAGGTTGTAGACGTTGTTCGACCAGTTCTGGATGGTCGTGTAGCGGCAGCGGCCGCCCTTCTTCACGATGATCTCGACGACCGCGGAGTGCAGGGAGTCCGAGGAGTAGATCGGCGCCGTACAACCCTCGACGTAGTGGACGTAGGCGTCCTCGTCGACGATGATCAGCGTCCGCTCGAACTGGCCCATGTTCTCCGTGTTGATACGGAAGTAGGCCTGGAGCGGGATCTCGACGTGCACGCCCTTGGGGACGTAGATGAACGAACCGCCGGACCACACCGCGGAGTTCAGCGACGCGAACTTGTTGTCGCCCACCGGGATGACGGTGCCGAAGTACTCCTTGAAGAGCTCCGGGTGCTCCTTCAGCGCGGTGTCGGTGTCCATGAAGATGACACCCTGCGCCTCGAGCTCCTCGTTGATCTGGTGGTAGACGACCTCGGACTCGTACTGCGCGGCGACGCCGGCGACCAGGCGCTGCTTCTCCGCCTCCGGGATGCCGAGCTTGTCGTACGTGTTCTTGATGTCCTCGGGCAGGTCCTCCCAGGACGCCGCCTGCTTCTCCGTGGAGCGCACGAAGTACTTGATGTTGTCGAAGTCGATGCCCGACAGGTCCGAGCCCCAGTTCGGCATGGGCTTCTTCTCGAACAGCCGCAGGCCCTTGAGCCGGAGCTTGGTCATCCACTCCGGCTCGGACTTCTTCTGGGAGATGTCGCGGACGACGTCGTCGTTGATCCCTCGCTTGGCGGAGGAACCGGCCACGTCGGAGTCGGCCCAGCCGTATTCGTACGTACCCAGACCCTCGAGCTCGGGGTGGGCAGTCTCCTCGATGGGGAGCGTCATGCGGGGTTCCTCCCGGCGGTGCTTGCAGATGCGTCAGGCAGTTCGGAAACAGTCTTGGAAATCTTGGGGATGAACGTCGTGCATACGCCGTCGCCGTGGGCGATGGTCGCCAGCCGCTGCACATGGGTGCCGAGCAACTGCGAGAAGATCTCGGTCTCCGCCTCGCACAGCTGCGGGAACTGCTCGGCGACATGGGCGACCGGGCAGTGGTGCTGGCAGAGCTGCTCCCCGACCGGTGCGCTACGCGCCGTAGCAGCGTACCCGTCCACGCTCAGGGCCTTGGCGAGTGCTTCGGTGCGCTTGTCGGGGGCGGCGGACTCTATGGCGGCGCGGTACGCGTCCGCCTGTGCGGCGATCCTGGCGCGGGCGAACGCGACGACCGCGTCGTCCCCGCCCTCGCGCTCGGCGATCCAGCGCAGGGCTTCGGCGGCGAGCTTGTCGTAGGACTGGTCGAAGGCGTCCCGGCCGCAGTCGGTCAGGGCGAACACCTTGGCGGGACGGCCGCGTGTACGCGCTCCGTAGACCCGCTGCTCACGTGCTTCCACGACATCGTCGGCGACAAGGGCGTCGAGATGACGGCGTACGGCGGCCGAGGTCAGTCCCAGCCGTCCGGCCAGATCGGTCACGGTGGAGGGGCCGTGGTCCAGGATGGAGCGCGCGACCCGGTTGCGGGTGGACCGCTCACCGGTCGCGAGTTCCTCCTGCGGAGCCTCGCCAACGTATTTCACAACGCTATTGTTGCGTAATTCCTTAGAGCCTGGCAAGCCGCACCCGAGGCACGGACGGTGCCGTGCATCACTTAGGTATACCTAATCTGACCTGCGGAAACGATCTTTGATCGATCAATTCGGTGGCCACCTACCGGGCTCTCGGGAACACTGCCGAACCATGCCGACACCCCCTCCCACCGGGCCACTCGTCACCCGAGACACAGTTTCCGCACAGCTGCTCCCGCTGGGCGTCCGCCCCGGCGAGACCCTCCTGGCGCACTCCTCGCTCAGCTCCCTCGGCTGGGTCTGCGGCGGCGCCGTGGCGGTCGTCCAGGGACTCCTCGACGCACTCGGTCCCGACGGGACCCTGGTGGTCCCCACCCAGTCCGGCGGCCTCTCCGACCCCGCTCTGTGGAGCAGTCCGCCGGTACCGGAGGAGTGGTGGCCGACCATCCGGGCGCAGATGCCCTCGTACGACCCCCTGATCACCCCCACCCGCGGGGTCGGCGTGATCCCGGAGACCGTACGGACCTGGCCCGGCGCCCGGCGCAGCGCGCACCCGCAGACCTCGTTCGCGGCGATCGGCCCGCGCGCGGCGGAGATCACCGAGGGCCACGCGACGGACTGCCGCCTGGGCGAGCGCAGCCCGCTGGCCCGGCTGGAGACGCTGGACGCACGGGTGCTGCTGCTGGGCGCGGGGTACGACGCGTGCACCGCCTTCCACCTGGCCGAATACCGGATTCCGTCGCCGCTGGTCCAGGTGGGACGGCCCGCCGCGGGCGGCTGGGAGGAGGTGACGGAGGTGTCGATCACCTCGGAGCGCTTCGACGAGCTGGGCTCCGACTTCGAACGCGACCGTCCCGTCGTACGGGGCCGGGTGGGCGCGGCCGACACCCGGCTGTTCCCGGTGGCCGACGCGGTGGCGTACGCGGAACGGTGGCTCGCGCTGCACCGGCCACGGGAGCCGTACGCGGATGCGGCCCCCCGCGCCCGGGAACCCCGGACTCGTCCCTAGACTTGCTCCTCATGCGAAGCGAGCCCGTGGTCCAGGTCCAGGCCTTGGTGAAGAGGTACGGCAGGAAGACCGCGGTGGACGGCCTCGACCTGGTCGCCAAGCCGGGTATCACCGCCGTCCTCGGCCCGAACGGCGCGGGTAAGACCACCACGATCGAGACCTGCGAGGGTTACCGCAGACCGGACTCCGGCACGGTGCGCGTCCTGGGCCTCGACCCGGTCCGCCAGGCCGGGCAACTGCGCCCGCGGATCGGCGTCATGCTCCAGTCCGGCGGCGTCTACTCGGGCGCCCGGGCGGACGAGATGCTCCGCCACGTGGCGAAACTCCACGCACACCCGCTGGACGTGGACGCGCTCATCGAACGGCTCGGCCTCGACAGCTGCGGCCGTACGACCTACCGGCGACTGTCGGGCGGCCAGCAACAGCGCCTCGCGCTGGCGATGGCCGTGGTCGGCCGCCCCGAGCTGGTCTTCCTTGACGAGCCGACGGCGGGGCTCGACCCGCAGGCCCGCCACGCCACCTGGGACCTCGTCCGCGATCTGCGCTCCGACGGCGTCTCGGTCATCCTCACCACGCACCACATGGACGAGGCCGAGCAGCTCGCCGACGACGTCGCGATCATCGACGCGGGCAAGGTCATCGCTCAGGGCTCCCCCGAACAACTGTGCCGCGGCGGCGCGGAGAACACCCTGCGCTTCAGCGGCCGTCCAGGTCTCGACGTGGCGTCCCTGCTGAAGGCCCTCCCGGTGGACAGCACAGCGGCGGAACTGACCCCCGGCGCCTACCGGCTCGGCGGCAGGATCGACCCGCAACTGCTCGCGACGGTCACGTCCTGGTGCGCCCAGCACGGCGTGATGCCGGAGAGGATCTCCGTCGAACGCCACACACTCGAAGACGTTTTTCTGGAGCTCACCGGCAAGGAGCTGCGCTCATGATTCAGGGTCAGCTGCATCACGGCCGGGGGCCCGGCCTGTCGCGCGGCGACAATCGGGCACAGCGTCCGCCGGGAAGACACAGCCTGGAACCGACCGGCAAGGAGCTACGTTTGTGACCACCGCCACCGCCGGTACGTACACCCCGAGGCCCGGGGCCGCCCCGCTCCCCCGGATGATCGCCGCGCAGGCCGTCCTGGAGACGAAGATGCTGCTCCGCAACGGCGAGCAGCTCCTCCTCACGGTCGTCATCCCCACGCTCCTGCTGGTGCTGTTCAGCGCGGTGGACATCGTCGACACAGGTTCCGGCGAGGCCGTCGACTTCCTGACCCCCGGCATCCTCGCGCTCGCCGTGATGTCGACGGCGTTCACGGGCCAGGCGATCGCGACGGGCTTCGAGCGCCGCTACGGCGTCCTGAAGCGGCTCGCCGCCTCCCCGCTTCCCCGCTGGGGCCTGATGACGGCCAAGACGGCCTCGGTCCTGGTCACCGAGATCCTCCAGGTGATCCTGGTGACGGTGATCGCCCTCGCGCTCGGCTGGTCACCCCACGGCAACCCTCTCGCCGTCCTGCTCCTCCTGACCCTCGGCACCGCTGCCTTCTCCGGCCTCGGCCTGCTGATGGCCGGCACCCTGAAGGCGGAGGCCACCCTGGCCGCCGCGAACCTGGTCTTCCTGCTCCTCCTGCTCGGCGGCGGCGTGATCGTCCCGCTCGCCAAGTTCCCCTCGGCCGCCCAGGACGTCCTCGGCCTGCTGCCGATCTCGGCGCTGTCGGACGGGCTGCGGGACGTGCTGCAGCACGGCGCGGGGATGCCGTGGGGGGACCTCGGGATCCTGGCGGTGTGGGCGGTCGTGGGGCTGGCGGCCGCGGGGAAATTCTTCCGCTGGGAGTAGGTATGGGGCCCTCGTGAAGGCGTGCACAAGCGGCCCCCTACGATGGTGCGCGTGCCCAACGTGACCCGAGCCGACGCCCTTCGTGCGGCGCGCAACCCGCTCGCCTTCATCGCCGAACGCTGGACCCCGACCGCCCGGACGGTGCGGCGTGCGGCTCTCGCCGCGCTCGTCATGTCGGTGGTGATCGTGGTCACCGGCGGTGCCGTACGGCTGACCGGCTCCGGCCTTGGCTGCCCGACCTGGCCCAAGTGCACCGACGACTCGCTCACCACGACGAGCGCGATGGGCGTCCACGGCGTCATCGAGTTCACCAACCGCATGCTGACGTACGTGCTGTGTGCGGCGGTCGGCTGGGCGATCATCGCGGGGCGCTCGCAGAAGCCGCACCGACGGGGCCTGACCCGGCTGGGCTGGACGCAGTTCTGGGTCGTCATGAGCAACGCGGTGCTCGGCGGCATCGTCGTACTGGTCGGCCTCAACCCGTATACGGTCGCGGCCCACTTCCTCCTCTCCACCGCACTCATCGCCGTCGCCACCCTGATGTGGCACCGCACCCACGAGGGCGACGGCGCACCGCGCCCCCTGGTGGGCAGGCCGGTGCAGCAGATGGTGTGGGTGCTGGTCGCCGCGACCGTCCTGCTGATCGCCCTCGGCACGGTCGTCACCGGCGCGGGCCCGCACGCCGGCGACTCCAGTGAGGTCGAACGCATCCCGCTGGACTGGGAGAACGTCACCAAGGTGCACTCGGTCCTGGCGTGGATCGTCGTGACGCTGACCTTCGCCCTGTGGTTCGTCCTCAAGGCGGTCGACGCTCCCAAGGGCCCCCTCGACCGCACCCGCGACCTGTTCCTCATCCTCCTCGGACAGGGCGTCATCGGTTACGTCCAGTACTTCACCGACCTCCCCGAAGCCCTGGTCGGCCTCCACATGTTCGGCTCCTGCCTGGTGTGGATCGGCGTCCTGCGGGTCCTGCTGTCGCTGCGTGAACGGCCCGAGAACCTGGCGGAAGTGCCGGGTCCCGCCACGGAATCGACCCTCACGCGCGCGTGAACCCCTCGTACGCGGCGACCAATCCGTCGATCGCGGGGCCCAGGTAACCCCTGGTGAGCTCCGCCCGCCGGGCCGGCCACTCGTCAGTGTGCGGCGCCGGATCCCCGTATCGCCGTCGCCTGATGTCCTCGACCACGTCGAGGGGCGCGCCGAGTTCCGGCAATAGGTCCAGGGCTTCCCTCTTGGAGATCAGCCGGCCCTCCCGCAGGGTGACGGTCGCCCTGGCGAAGGTGACCGACCCGAGATCGACCCACACGTCCTGCGTCCAGAGCCGTGCCTTGTCCACCGCGGGCCGCCAGAACTCCTTCTGGTCCCGTACGACGAAGGCGTTGAGCTCCCGGTCCTGGACTGTCGGCAGCAGGTCCTCGGGCGGCTTGCCGTGCAGGACGAGCCCGAAGGCATGCAGTTCACGGCGGGTGACCGGGGTGACCGGCCGTTTCATCAGCCGGTTCTGTGCCCAGGTGACGTACGACCGCTCGGCGTCGGCCAGGTTGTCGAGGATCAGGTAGCTGCAGTGCAGCTTCACGGCGAGCGGCTCCTCGGCACGCAGCCGCCGGTGCAGCCGGACCACCTCCCACACGGTGCCCGGCGAAACGGGGTCCTCCAGGACGGCGATCAGGTCGAGATCACTGCGCCCCTCCTGGTAGTCGCCCCCGGCGAGCGAGCCGTGCGCCCATACGGCGACGGGGGCGAGGGCGCGCAGCTCGGTGAGGAAGCGGTCCAGCAGGCGGGCCGTGGCGTCGTCGGCGTCAGTCATGAGGTCAGAGTCTGGTGCGCTCACTCCACCCCGTACACCCGGCGTGCGTTGCCCGCCGCGATGAGGCCCGCCACCCGTTGCGCGTCCGCCAGCGACCAGGCGCCCTCGGCGACCCAGGTGCCGAGCACCCGGGCGAGGGCCTCACGGAACAACCGTGCCCCGACCACATGGAGTTCGGGCAGCCCGTGCGCGCCGCTGGAGAAGAGGAGCTTGCCGAAGGGCGCCAGTTCCAGGATCTCCGAGAACACGGCCGCGGCCCGCGCCCCGGTACGCACCAGCGCGGCGCCCAGATCGGCGTACACATGCGGGAAGACCCCGGCGAGGTGCGCCGCGTGCCGGTGATAGGGGTAGCCGTGCAGGAGGACCAGGTCGGTGCCGAGTCCGGCCGTGGCGCGGGCGAAGTCGGTGAGCAGGACGGGGTCGGTGCGGTCGATGCGCAGGCCCGGTTCGCCGAGTCCGGCATGGAGCTGGAGCGGCAGCCCTGACGCGACCGCGATCCACAGCAGGTGCCTGAGCAGCACCGGGTCGCTGAGCGTCCCACCCACCGGGCGCCGCGCGAGCCAGCGCCCCGCCGCACCCCGTACCTCTCCCGGCCCGGGCGGCTCGGGCGCGAGTGCCAGACCGTGCCGTACGCCCGCCACGGAGGTGAAGGCCACGGCGTTCGCGGCGGCGCCGTGGACGGACTCGGCGAGATTGGCGAGAAAGGACTCGACGGTGCCTGAGGTGTCCGCGACCTGTTCGGCCAGCAGTTCGAGGCGGACGATCTCGTGTGCGTCGGCCGCGCCGGTGGAGGCCATCTCGCCCGGCCCGGTCAGGTCGCCCGGCAGCCCGGTGTCCACGAGATACGTCGTGATGCCGCTCCCGCGCAGCAGCCTGCGCCCCGACTCCAGGACGCCGAGTTCGCGGCGCCGGGCGAGATACCGGGCCGGCGGACAGTGCGGCTCCAGACCCAGCAGGGGCGGACACCAGCGGCGTACCGCGAACCCGGTCTGGGTGTCGAAGAAGGTGGTTCCCGGGGCGGGCGGCCCTTCGGTCCTGGCGAGGTGGGCCTCGAAGGTGCCGAGGCCCAGCTCCGTTCTCAGTACGCCATGGCAGTACTGGTCCACCAGGGACGGCGTTTCGATCATCCGGACTCCCCGTGACTGGACCGTGCTTCCTCAGGTCCTAACGGGTCAACCGGGCGTCAGGTGTTGCTTGCACACACCCCGTGCGAAGACGCTCCGCTGTTTCTGCCGTTGGGGAGTGCCTGTGATGTGGAAACCGCGGGCCGCCCGTGGCCGGCCGTGCCCCCGCGGCGGAGCCACACATCCATACAGCCCCGCGCCGTGCCTGAGGCCTGGTTCAACCGTTGCTCGGAGCTCCCAGCTGGATCCCCGCCATCCGCTTCCACTCGTACGGTCCCGTCTTCACCTTGGCCGCGAACTCGCCGTCGAACTCCTCATGAACAGTGATCCCGGCCTGCTTCACGGCCAGCTCGGCGATCGCGTACGTGGGGGCCACGACGTCGCCCCAGCCGCCGTCCGCACCGACCAGCACGATCCGGGCGCCGCGCTGCCCGATGTACTCCACATGGCCCTCGGCCCCGCCGTGCTGCTTGGCGAAGGCGGAGATCTGCTTGGCGAACCTGGCCGCCTTGCGCTCGGCCTTGGCGTCCTGGGCGGCGCCGGTGCTCTCGTCAACCTGCTGGGTGTCTGCCATGGCCAGGATGCTACCGACGGGTAGATCAAACGGCGACGGGCGGGGTGCGTGGCCTTGACCACGCAC